>NZ_JAFHKI010000001.1 GCF_016937615.1 Pseudomonas lactucae
GTGTTGTCCCTTAACTGACTAACATTACGGCTTGCCCCGCCGCTCGCCGCAGCAAGAACGCTCTTATTGCCGGGCATGCTTGACCTGCACCTCAGGCATCGCCGACGAGTGATGGTTGAGGATCTTCCACTGTCCACCCACCTGCTCATACACAAAGGTATAACGCGCCTGCACTTCATGCTTCTCGCCGTTCGCTTGGGTCAAGGTAAAGGTGTAGACCCCGCTGTCCATGGCCACGTTGCTGCCCAGCTGGCGGATTTCGCGGTAGTTGATCTGGCCCACCGGCTTGAGCGCCAGGAAGTGATCGAAGTAGTCCTTGATCTGGTCCGGCGTGGTGCGCACCTGGTTGGACACGGTAGGCTGCAACACCGCATCCGGCGCATACAGGTCGACCACCGCGTTCACGTTACCGGTCTGCAAGGCACTGTTCCAACGGTCGAATAAACCGGCGATCTCACGCTCTTTCACATTGGCCGGTGCCTGGGCCACCTCACGGTAGACATAGGGTGATGCCTGCTCGGCCTGAACCAACGGGGCGCTGAAGGCGAGAATCAGGGCGATCGAAGCGGCTTTGAATGTCATTGCAATACTCCAGGGGGTTGTCGTGGCGCCCACTTTGCCAACCTGCCCACCGCGCGCCATCGGCCAACCGGAGGCATTTGCCTATGCCATTTGGCAGATAGCGCTCAACCGCCCCGGCAAGGTCTAATAGCCGCCTCGCGCCCCTGAGCATCCCGTTATGCAGAACACACCCTTTGATCCCGGCAGCGCCTTGGCCATGCGCGCGCATTTCAGACAATCGGAAAGTCGCACGGCGCGCCTGCGTCTGTTGGTGGACACGGGCCAGGCATTGGCGCAGTTGGCCCCCGACGTCATGCGCGAGCGCGTGCTGACAAGGGCCTGCGGCTTCCTCGCAATGGACCACGGCGTGCTGCTGGAATGGGAGGCTGACGGCGACGCCCAGATCACCGCTCGCCATGGCAGCCCGGCGCGACCGGCCAACCTGGCCGCCCTCGCCGACCGCGACCTGCGCGCGCCACGCTGGCAGACGCAGCCGCACAGTGCTTTGCAGGTGCCGTTGTGCGGCAGTCACGGCGCGGCCTTTGGCATGCTGATCGTGGGCAATAGCGTCAGCCTGCAAGCGCCGGAACATGAGGACATCGAATCCCTGCAACTGCTCGCCACGCTGTTGGCCACACATGTGGAAAACCACCGCCTGCTGACCACGCTCAAGGCACGCGACCGCACGCTGTCCGACCTGGTCAACCGTTTGCTGCATGCGCAGGAAGATGAACGCAAACGGGTGGCCTACGACCTGCACGACGGCCTCGCACAGACCCTTGCCGGTCTGCACCAACGGCTGCAAGGCTTCGCCGGCCGCTGCCCGGACCTGCCGCAGGCATTGAGTGCGGATTTGCAAGCGATCCTCAGCCTGGCCCAGCACTCTGTCGGCGAGGGCCGACAACTGATCGCGGGCCTGCGTCCCACCGTGCTGGATGATTTCGGCGTGTTCAAGGCCCTCGATAAAGAGGCCGATCGCCTGCGTGACGCCGGGATCGATGTGGTGTGGCAGGCGCAGTGCGAAACGCGACTGCCCAGCCAGGTGGAAATCGCCCTGTTCAGGATCGGCCAGGAAGCCATCAATAATGTGCTCAAGCACGCACAGGCGAGCCAGGTGCGACTGGCGCTGGTGTTGCGCGACGCGACGGCCGTACTGCAGTTGGACGACAACGGCAGGGGTTTCATCTGCGAACAACCACGCGATGCCGCCCGGCACCTGGGGCTTGCCACCATGCATGAGCGCGCCAGCTTGTTGGGCGGCTTTTTCAGCTGCGTCAGTGCCGTCGACGGTGGCACGCAACTGCAGGCCCGCGTGCCGATACAGCCCCAGGGAGCCGCGCAATGAACCCGGTGTTGCGCCTGGTACTGGCGGACGATCACGAAGTCACCCGCACCGGTTTTGTCGCGTTGTTGGCCGGCCACCCACAGTTCGAGGTGATCGGCCAGGCCCGTGACGGGCAACACGCGGTAGAACTGTGCGAGCAACTGCTGCCGGATATCGTCATCCTCGACATCCGCATGCCGGTGCTCAATGGCCTGGGCGCCGCGCGCTTGCTGCAACAACGCTTGCCGGACCTGAAGGTGGTGATGTTCACCATGGACGACAGCCCCGACCATCTGGAAGCCGCGATGAATGCAGGTGCGGTGGGCTATCTGCTCAAGGATGCCAGCCGTGACGAGGTGATCCAGGCCTTGCAACAGGTGGCCGCCGGCGCGAAGCGCTCAATACGGCGGTCAGTGCGCGGCTGTTGCGGCGCATGAGCGAGCGCCAGGCCAGCGGCGCCGCGTCCGCCGAACACCTCACGCCGCGCGAGCGTCAGGTATTGGGCCTGGTCGCCAATGGCATGAGCAACCGTGCCATCGGTGAGCAGTTGGGGATTACCACCGGCACGGCCAAAGCCCATGTGGAACGGGTGATCGGCAAGCTCGGCGCGGCCGACCGCACACAAGCCGCCGTGCGTGGCATTGCGCTGGGCCTGGTGGCGCAACCATGAAGCGGCGCTGGGCCGACTTGCCATTGCGGGGCAAGGCCTTGGTGGTGATTTCGCTGCCGCTGGTGGTGCTGTTGTTGTCGCTGGTGCTGATCTACATCACCGAACGTCAGACCGCCCGCGCCGAAGAGGACGTGCGCCGGGTGCTGCGGGTGCAGGGCGATATCCAGGCCGTGCACACCCTGCTCGCCGAGGCGGCGGCCAGTGTGCGCGGTTACTTGCTGACCCGGCGCGAGGACTTCCTGCCCAGCTATTTGAACGCCAGGCCGCAGATCGAGGCGGCGCTGCATCGGCTCGACCGCAACGTGCGCGACCCACGGGTGCGCGAGCAACTCAGTGCGATCAAGCCGTTGATCGATGGCAAGGTCGATGGGCTGGAGGAGATGCTCAAGGACCGCGACGCCACGGCGGAATCGATTGGCGCCATTCTGATCAGCAACAAGCACATTCTCGATGCGCTGCGCCAACACATCAGCAGCATGCTGACCCTGGAGGAATCACTGCTGGCCGAGCGCAGCGCCGCAGCGTCCGAGACCCGTCAACGGCTGTTGTTGTCGACCTGGCTGGCGGCGATCTGCGGGCTGTTCGGCGCGATTGTCGCGGTGCTGTTCCTGTCCAAGGGCATTGTGGCGCGGGTGCAGAACGTGCAACGCAATGCGCAACGCCTGGCGCTGGGTCAGCCGTTGCTGGCGCAACCGCCGGAGCAGGATGAGATCGGCCAGTTGGGCACGCGCCTGGTGGAAGCCGGCGTGCTGCTGGCTGAACGCGAACGCGCCTTGCGCGACAACGAAGAACGCTTGCGGCTGATCATCGACGGGGTCAAGGACTACGGGATCTTCGCCCTTGACACCGCAGGCCACGTCACCAGCTGGAACAACGGCGCCGAACGCATCAAGGGCTACACCGAGCAGGAAATCATCGGCCGGCATTTCTCGCTGTTCTACCTGCCCGAGGAATGCCCGCAACACCCCGAGATGGCCCTGCGCGAGGCGACCCGCAACGGCGACTACACCGAAGAAGGCTGGCGCTGCCGCAAGGATGGCACGCGTTTCTGGGCCAGTGTGGTGATTACCGCGCAGTACGACGGCACCGGCGCGTTGCGCGGCTTTTCCAAGATCACCCGCGACATCACCGACCGCCGCGCCGCCGAAATAGCCCTGCGCACCGCCCGCGAGGAAGCCGAGCGCGCCAGCCGCGCCAAAAGCGAGTTTCTATCGCGCATGAGCCACGAGCTGCGCACCCCGCTCAATTCGATCCTGGGTTTTGCGCAGCTGCTGGACATGGACGCGGCCAAGACGCAAAGGCGCATGTCGGGCATATCCTGCGCGCCGGCCAGCACCTGCTGACGCTGATCAACGAAGTGTTGGACATCGCCAAGATCGAAGCGGGAAGCCTGGCGCTGAACATCGCCCCGCTGCCGTTGGCGCAGGTGCTGCAAGAGGCACTGACGCTGGTATCCCCCATGGCGGCCGACGCGGGTATTGAGTTGCTGCCGCTGCCCACCCTGGCGACCGACATCGGCATCGTCGCCGACCGCCAGCGCCTGACCCAGGTGCTGCTGAACCTGCTGTCCAATGCGATCAAATACAACCGGCGCGACGGGCAAGTGAGCATCGAGGTGACTGTCGACGCGCAGCGCATCGGCGTGTCGGTGTGCGATTGCGGCAAGGGCATCGCGGCCGATCACTTGGGGCAGCTGTTCACCCCCTTCGAGCGTCTGGGCGCCGATCCGAATGTGGAAGGCAGCGGCCTGGGCCTGGCGCTGAGCAAAAGCCTGCTGGAGAACATGGACGGCCAGTTGCACGTACACAGCCAGGCCGGCATCGGCTCGCGTTTCACCCTGGAACTGCCGTGGGTACGCCTGCCGGCCCCGCAAAACCTTGGATTAGCGCTCATCGACAGTGAATTCAAGCGCCCTGCCCCGTTGACTGTCGCGTTTCAGGGCAAGGTGCTGTGTATCGAGGACAACCTCTCCAGCCTCGCGCTGATCGAAACCCTGCTGCAACGTCGGCCGGGGATAAAGCTGCTGTCGAGCATGCAAGGCCAACTGGGCCTGGACCTGGCCGCGCAGCATGGGCCGCAGTTGATTCTGCTGGATGTTTCCCTGCCGGACATCGACGGCTTGAGAGTGCTGCAACGCCTGCGTCAGTCACCGGTCACCCACGCCACCCCGGTGCTGATGATCACCGCCGACGCCAGCGACCGGACCCGCCTGGCCTTGCAGGACGCAGGCGCCACGGCGGTGTTGAACAAACCCATCAACGTGCCTGCGTTTCTCGCCCACCTCGACCAGTACTTCCCGGAGCCCGCGTGAACACCGACCTGCGTATTCTGATCATCGACGACCAACGCCCTAACCTCGAACTGGTGGAGCAACTGCTGGCGCGCGAAGGGCTGACCAACGTGCTGAGCAGCACCCAGCCGCTGCTCACCCTGGAACTGTTCAACAGCTTCGAGCCGGACCTGGTGATCCTCGACCTGCACATGCCCGAGTTCGACGGTTTTGCGGTGCTGGAGCAACTCAACCGGCGCATCCCCCACGACGAATACCTGCCGATCCTGGTGCTCACCGCCGACGCCACCCGCGACACGCGCCTACGTGCCCTGGCGCTGGGTGCCAGGGACTTCATCAGCAAGCCACTGGACGCGCTGGAAACCATGTTGCGGGTATGGAACCTGCTGGAAACCCGCGCGCTCTACACAACCTTGCGCAGGTTGGTACCGGCGCAGCGGATCGAGTTGTTGCAACGGCGTGAATCAACGGGCAATCTCCACGCCGCCGGGGACACTCCGGCCTAGCTCCCCCATCGATCGCACCTCAAGGATGGCCCGCACATGGCGGCTTCGAACAAATGGCTGATGTCGTCAGTCGCGTATTACCTGGATTTCTTCACCATCCCCTTGTTCATCGGCTTTGCGCTGTGGCTGGCGCCCCTGGATCCATGGCAACTGCTCGCCGGTCTGCTGGCCTGGACGCTGGTGGAGTATTCGGCGCACCGCTTCCTGTTCCACTCGCTGTACCGCCGCGAACACTGGACCCACCACATTGATGTACTGGCCTACATCGGGGTGTCGAGCTGGAAAACCAGCACCACCTTTGCCGCGCTGTTGCTGTTTGCCTGGTACACCGGCCTGACCTCGGCGTTCATCGGCGCGGTGACCGGCTACTTCTATTACATCTCGGTGCATTACGTGATGCACCGCCCCGCGCATTGGGCGTACCGCTATATTCCGGGGCTGGTTGCCAACCACGACCTGCATCACCGCCAAGGCATCGAGAAAAACTTCGGCGTGTCCTCGCCGCTGTGGGACCACGTGTTTCGCACCTTCATTCGCACCCCGGCAAGGGTTGATACCCCGCGGTGAAGGTAACGTACCCGTCATAAACCAGACGGAAGGCACATAGGGAGGGCTAAAGTTGCGGCGAACAGTGCGGATAACTTCTATGTTGTTTATATCCGCAATACTGTTCAAGGACCGAACTCATGACCCCGAGTCAATCCAGCCGTACTGCCCTCCCCGGTCATCCGCGTATTCTTTGGTTCGCTTTACTCCCAGTCATCCCCGCCGCCGTCTGGATACTCCTGCAGTCCGCGTCCCCGGCCAACCTGGCGGCCTGCGCGGTGCTGGCGCTGATCGGCCTCGGTGCCTGCGTCTGGAGCGCACGGGTGCAGCGCGAGGCGGTGCGCCGCGCCTTTGCGCTGGAAGTCCCTGGCGCCACGCAGGCCCTACAACAGAGTGCGGACTCACGGGCACAACTCGACGAAGTCTTGCTCGGCGCCATGCCGATCTGGGCCAAACAGGTGGAAAGCTCGCGCCAGCAGACCGAAGACGCCATTGTCAGCCTGGCTAATCGTTTCACCGGTATTTCCGCGCGATTGCAAGACACCGTGCACGCCTCACAGCAAGCCGCCGGCGAGCTCGATGGGCAGGCCGCCGACGGCGCCCTCAAGGTGCTGGCGCGCAGCGACAGCGAGCTGAGCCAAGTCATCGACTCCCTCAAGGCCGCTCAATCGAGCCGCGACCAGACCCTGTCCCAAGTACGCAGCCTGACTGCCTATACCGGTGAGTTGCGCAGCATGGCCGCCGATGTGGCGGCGATCGCGGCACAAACCAATCTGCTGGCCCTCAACGCGGCGATCGAGGCGGCACGCGCCGGTGAAGCCGGGCGTGGTTTTGCAGTGGTGGCCGATGCGGTGCGCAGCCTGTCGAGCAAGTCCAGCGAGACCGGCCAGCAGATGTCGGCCAAGGTCGACATCATCAATAACGCCATCAACCAACTGGTGCAGGCGGCCTCCAGCAGCGCCGACCAGGACAGCCACTCGGTGGCCGCGTCCGAGCAGAGTATCCAGCAGGTGCTTGAGCGCTTTCAGACCATCACCGGTCACCTGGCCGACTCCGCCGACCTGCTCAAGCAGGAAAGCTACGGGATTCGCGACGAGATGACCGAGGTGCTGGTCAACCTGCAATTCCAGGACCGGGTCAGCCAGATCCTCAGTCATGTGCGCGACAACATGCACGCCCTGCATGAGCACCTGCTGCAGGCCAGCCAGGCGCCGGACCAGCCGGTGGCCGTGGATGCCCGGCAGTGGCTGGCGCGTATGGAGGCCACCTATGCCACCGACGAGCAGCGGCGTACGCACCATGGCACCGCGGCCGCGCAACAGCGTTCAGAAGACATCACCTTTTTCTAGGAGCACAGCATGGCGAAGAATGTATTAGTGGTCGACGACTCGAGCAGTGTGCGGCAGGTGGTCGGCATCGCCTTGAAAAGCGCCGGCTACGACGTAATCGAGGCGTGCGACGGCAAGGATGCCCTGGGCAAGCTCAACGGGCAGAAGGTGCACCTGATCATCAGCGACGTGAACATGCCCAACATGGACGGCATCACCTTCGTCAAGGAGGTCAAGAAGCTGGCCAGCTACAAGTTCACCCCGATCATCATGCTGACCACCGAATCGCAGGAATCGAAAAAAGCCGAAGGCCAGGCCGCTGGCGCCAAAGCCTGGGTGGTCAAGCCGTTCCAGCCGGCGCAGATGCTGGCGGCGGTGTCCAAATTGATCCTGCCCTGACCGCTAACGACCCGGAGGCCCCATGCCCATCATCAGCGAAACAGTCGAAGGCATCGCCCGCGTGGGCATCGAGGGCGAACTGACGATCTACACCGTGGCCGAACTCGCCGCCGAGCTGCTGCCCCAACTCGGCACTGCGCCGCGCCTGGAGCTTGATCTGTCGCAGGTCACGGAAATCGACGGCGCCGGCCTGCAATTATTGGCGGTGATCCACCGCGAGGCCACAGCCGGCGGTACGCCGGTAAGTCTTGTCGGACAAAGTCAGGCGGTGACCCAAACGTTGCAATTATGTGGCGGCACTGTCTTTTAGCGCGCCATACCCCGATCAACGAGCGACAAAGGAATGTCCAGGTGAGTATTAATCTCGATCAGGCACAGCAGACCTTCATCGCCGAAGCACGCGAGCTGTTGCAGGTCATGGAGCAATCCCTGCTGCAACTGGAGAGCGAGCCAGGTGATGAGGATGCCATCGGCGCGGTGTTTCGCGCCGCACATACCATCAAGGGCTCGGCCGGGCTCTTCGGCCTGGCGCCGATCGTGGGGTTCACGCATATCGTCGAAGACGTGCTCGACCGCCTGCGCGACGGCAGTGTGACGGTGGATGCGGAGCTGATCGCGGTGCTGCTCAAGTGCGGCGACCACATCCTCGATCTGATCGAGGCGGTCGACCACCACGGTGGCGCGCTGCAACCTGCGACGCTGGCGCGCGGCGAGGTGTTGCGCGAGGCGCTGAGCGCCTATCAACCGCTGCAGACCGCCAGCGCCGCCATCGAAACCTTTGGCGCGGATGACGCGCCCCAGGCCGAAGTGCTCTGGCACATTTCCCTGCGCTTCGGCGTGGACGTGTTCCGCAATGGCATGGACCCGTTGTCCTTCCTGCGCTACCTCGACACGCTGGGCCAGCTGCTGCAAGTCACCACCCTGACCGACAGCCTTCCACCCGTGGACGCCTGGGACCCGGAAAGCTGCTACCTGGGTTTCGAGATCGACCTGCGTTCGAATGCCAGCCACACCACCCTCAATGAAGTCTTCGATTTCGTACGCGATGATTGCCAAGTGCACATTCGTGCCCTCGATGAAACGAGCGACAGCAGCGCCGCCACCGGTACCGAATTGGTCACCCAGGCCGCGCCAGGCCCCATGGAGACGGCGCAACAGCGGGTGGCGACCACCAGCGAAACCAAGCCCCGGGACGGCAGCTACGTGCGGGTCAATGCCGACAAGCTCGACGAATTGATCAACCTGGTCGGCGAGCTGGTCATCGCCAGCGCCGGCGCCAGCCTGCTGGCCCGCTCCTGCAACAACGACCCGTTGCAGGAAGCCACGTCCACCGTGTCGGGGCTGGTGGAAGAGATCCTCGACGGCGCCCTGCACCTGCGAATGATCCCCATCGGCGATACGTTCAATCGCTTCCGCCGCGTGGTGCGCGATGTCAGCCAGGAACTGGGCAAGGACATCGACCTGATCATCAGCGGCGCGGAAACCGAGCTGGACAAAACCGTGGTGGAGAAAATCGGCGACCCGCTGATGCACCTGTTGCGCAACGCCATGGACCACGGCATCGAAAACGCCGACGCCGGCGCGCGGCGGGCAAGCCGGCCAAGGGCTACCTGAGCCTGAACGCCTATCACGACTCAGGCAGCATCGTGATCGAAATCGCCGACGACGGTGCCGGGCTCAACCGCGAACGTATCCTGGAAAAAGCCCAGGAACGCGGGCTGATCGCCAGCGGTGCGGTGCTCACCGACCAGGAGATCTACAACCTGATTTTCGAAGCCGGCTTCTCCACGGCCGAGGCGGTGACCAACCTTTCCGGGCGCGGTGTCGGCATGGACGTGGTCAAGCGCAATATCACCCTGTTGCGCGGCACCGTCGACCTCGACAGCCGCCCAGGCCAGGGCACCGTGGTGCGCATTCGCCTGCCGCTGACCCTGGCGATCATCAATGGCTTCCTGGTGGGCATCGACCAATCCACCTACGTGATTCCGCTGGACATGGTTCAGGAGTGCATCGAGCTGGACGAACGCCAGCGCCAATCCAGCCGCGACCAGGGCTACCTGGACCTGCGCGGCGAGGTGTTGCCGCTGGTGGACCTGCGCGAGCACTTCAACCACGAAGGCCCGGCGGCCCGCCGTCAGAACGTGGTGGTGGTGCGCTATGCCGAACACAAGGCCGGGCTGGTGGTGGATGACCTGCTCGGCGAGTTCCAGACCGTGATCAAACCCTTGGGCAAGCTGTTCGGCGCGCTGCGCGGCATCAGCGGCTCGACCATTCTGGGCAGCGGTGCGGTGGCCTTGATTCTGGATGTGCCGGCGCTGCTCAACCAAATCGTACAACAAGAAGCGCGCACGCCTCAGGTGCCACCGTCGGCCTCGGTCGTCGTGCGCTGAAGCATTTGTCATTCCATGGAGGTTTCCCGATGAAATGGTTCTACGATCTCAAGATTTCCACCAAGTTGATCAGCTCATTCCTGGTGGTCCTGGCGCTCACAGCGGGCATGGGCGCGTTCGCCATCCTCCAGCTCGGCGCCGTCAACCATGCGGCGCAGGAGATCCGGGGCAACTGGATGCCGTCGATGCGCGCGGCGGCAGGCATGCGTTTTTTTGCCGCCAACTACCGACTGAAAGAAAACCGCAACATCAGCACCGAAATCGCCGAGGAAAAAGCCCAGGCCGAGCGCGAAGCCGTGGAAGCGCGCCAGCAGTTCGAAACCCGGCTGGGCACCTACGAACAACTGTTGTCGAACGACGAGGACCGTCAGCTGCTGGTCAGCGTGAAGAGCGCCTGGAGCGCTTACCTGGGAGCCAGCCAGCAATTGCTGGAGCTGTCCCGGCAGAACCAGGAAGCCCAGGCCCGCGCCCTGCTGCGCGGCGAGTCCAAGGTGCACTTCGACGAGCTGACCAACCGCTTGCAGAAAATGGTCGAACTCAACGACGCCGGCGCCACGGTAGCCGGTGACAGGGGCTCGGCGCTGTATGAAGAATCACGCCTGTTGATCATTGTGGTACTGGGCGCGGCGCTGCTGATCGGCCTGGGGCTGGCGCTGTTCATCGCGCGGATCATTTCCCGCCCACTGCGACTGGCGGCAAGCGCCGCCGAGCAATTGGCCGAGGGCAATCTCAATACCCCTATCGCGCCAGGCTCGAAGGATGAAACTGGCATGGTGCTCAACGCCATGCGCAACATGGTCGGCAAACTGGCGCACATCATCGGCGAAGTGCGCAACGCCGCCGACAACCTGGCCAGCGCCTCGGAGCAAGTCAGCGCCACCGCGCAGTCGATGAGCCAGGCCACCAGCGAACAGGCCGCCAGCGTCGAGGAAACCAGCGCGTCGGTGGAGCAGATGAGCGCCAGCATCAACCAGAACACCGAAAACGCCAAGGTCACCGACGGCATGGCCAGCAAGGCCGCCAAGGAAGCCACCGACGGCGGCGAGTCGGTGCAGCAGACGGTGGTGGCGATGAAGAAAATCGCCCAGCGCATCAGCATCATCGACGACATCGCCTACCAGACCAACCTGCTGGCGCTCAACGCCGCGATCGAGGCTGCACGGGCCGGCGAACACGGCAAAGGCTTTGCCGTAGTCGCGCCGAAGTGCGCAAACTGGCGGAGCGCAGCCAGGTGGCCGCCCAGGAAATCGGCGAGTTGTCGTCCAGCAGCGTGGACATGGCCGAGAAAGCCGGCAAGTTGCTCGACGAGATGGTGCCCTCGATCAACAAAACCTCCGACCTGGTGCAGGAAATCAGCGCCGCGTCCGAGGAACAGGCAGCCGGTGTCGCGCAGATCAATACGGCCATGACCCAGCTCAACCAGGTCACCCAGCAGAACGCCTCCAGCAGCGAGGAACTGGCCGCCACCGCCGAAGAAATGAGCAGTCAGGCCGAGCAGCTGCAACAAGCCATGAGTTTCTTTGTGCTTGACGCCACCCCCAGGGCCGCGGTGCAAAGCAGCCACGTAGACAGTCAGGGCAGCAAGCCCAGCCGTCAGCCACCGCGCCCGGCACCGCAGGCTCCGCGCCAGGCCTTTGCCTACAACATGGCCAGCGCCCCGGACGAATCGGAATTCACCCGTTTCTGATGCCAGGCATCGACACGGGCTTATAGGGAGAATGACATGGGTGCAGTGATGACTACCCGGCAGGCCGCGGTTACGGCCGATGAGGATGCCCAATACCTGACCTTCATGCTCGGCGGCGAGATGTTCGCCATCGGCATTCTGGGCATCAAGGAAATCATCGAGTACGGCAGCCTGACGGTGGTGCCGATGATGCCCGCGTTCGTGCGCGGCGTGATCAACCTGCGCGGCGCCGTGGTGCCGGTGGTGGACCTGTCGGCGCGGTTTGGCCGGGCGAACTCGGCGATTACCCGACGCTCCTGTGTGATTATCATCGAAGCGAGCACCGAAGATGGCCAGCCCCAGGACATCGGACTGCTGGTGGACACGGTATCTGCCGTGCAAGAGATCCCGGCGGCGCAGATCGAGCCGCGCCCAGCTTCGGCGCGCGGATTCGCGCCGACTTCATCGGTGGCATGGCCAAGGTCGAAGGCAAGTTCGTGATTGTGCTGGAGGTGGACAAAGTGCTGTCTATCGATGAGATGTCCAGCCTGGCCGAAAGCGCCCAGGTCCCGGCGCTCGACCTCGACCCGCGTTGAGGTGTGATCATGGCAGACACCTCTTCGCTCAATGACCGTGAGTTCGGTCAGTTCCAATCCTGGTTGCACCGGGCGGCAGGCATCAACCTGTCGCCGGCCAAGAAAGCCCTGGTGGCCGGGCGGCTGTTCAAGCGTCTCAAGCACTATGACCTGCAGAGCTATGGAGACTACTTCAAGTTGATCATGAGCGATCAGCGCAAGGGTGAGCTGCAAGTCGCGCTGGACCTGCTGACCACCAACGAGACCTATTTTTTCCGCGAGCCCAAGCACTTCGACTTTCTACGTCAGCAGGTGCTGCCCAAGGCCGCGCCGGGCAAAGTGTTTCGCGTGTGGAGCGCGGCCAGCTCTTCGGGCGAAGAATCCTACAGCCTGGCGATGACCCTGGCCGAGGCCCTGGGCACCACGCCCTGGGAAGTGGTCGGCTCGGACATCAGCACCCAGGTGCTGGCCAAGGCGCGCACCGGGCATTATTCGATGGAGCGCATCGGCACCCTGCCCCAGCCGCTGTTGACCAAATACTGCCTCAAGGGCATCGGCCGTCAGGAAGGCACCTTCCTGATCGACAAGAGCCTGCGCAACCGTGTCAGCTTCGTGCAGGTCAACCTGAACGAACCACTGCCGGGCCTGGGCGAATTCGATGTGATTTTCCTGCGCAACGTCATGATCTATTTCGACCAGCAGACCAAGAGCCAGGTGGTCGCTCGCCTGTTGCCGCTGCTCAAAACCGGCGGCCATTTCATCATCAGTCACTCCGAAAGCCTCAATGGGGTGAACGACACCCTGAAGCTGGTGGCACCGTCGATTTACCGCAAGCCATGAAAAAGCCCCTCGGTGCGGCCGAAGTGGTGTTGGCGCCAGGCCAGGTCAGTTTTATGACGCGGCCGACGCGCCTGCGCACCCTGCTCGGCTCCTGCGTGGCGTTCACCTTCTGGCACCCACAACGCTGATCGGCGGTATGTGCCATTTCATGCTGCCGGCACGTTTGCGCCATGATCAGCCGCTGGATGGCAAATACGGTGACGAAGCGCTGGAGCTGCTGCTTCAGCACGCGCGCGCCCATGGCACACAGGCGCAGGATTATCAGGTGAAGGTGTTCGGCGGCGGCGAGATGTTCCCTGCACAGCAATACTTGCCAGCGCGCAATGTGGCCAGCCTGAATATCCGCGCGGCGCTGGCCCTGGCCGAGCATCATCACTTGCACCTGACGGCCCAGGACATGGGCAGTACCGGCTATCGCACCATCGTGTTCGACCTGTGGAGCGGCAACGTCTGGGTCCGGCACCAACCAATGGGAAAACGTTAAAACCATGCCTTCCAAAAAAATCAGTGTATTGCTGGTCGATGACTCGGCCGTGGTACGCCAGGTGTTGCTGGCGATCTTCAACGACACGCCGGACATTCACGTCATGGGGGCGGCCTCCGACCCGATCTTCGCCATGGACAAACTGGCGCGGGAATGGCCGGATGTGATCGTGCTGGATGTGGAAATGCCGCGCATGGACGGCATCACCTTTCTGCGCAAAATCATGAGCGAGCGCCCGACGCCAGTGGTGATCTGCTCCTCCCTGACTCAGAAAGGCGCGGAGACGTCCCTGCAGGCGCTGTCGGCCGGCGCGGTGGAAATCATCACCAAACCCACCACCGGCTTGAAAAACTTCCTGATCGAGTCGGCTCCGGAGCTGGTCGCGGCGATCCGCGCGGCTGCCAATTCCAATGTCAAGAACCTGGGCAAGCGCAGCGCACGACCGACCCCGGCCCCTGTACCGGCGGGCAAGCTCAGTGCCGATGCGATCCTGCCCGCCGCCAACGGCCAGGCCATGGCCCAGACCACCGAACGCATCGTCGCCATCGGCACCTCAACCGGCGGCACTCAGGCGCTGGAGGCCGTGCTGACGGCGCTGCCGAGGGTGTGCCCGGGCATGGTGATCGTGCAGCACATGCCGGAGAAATTCACCGCATCATTTGCCGAACGGCTCAACAGTGTGTGCCAGATCGAAGTGCGCGAAGCGCGCAACAATGACCGCATACTCCCAGGCCTTGCGCTGATCGCCCCAGGCGGCAAGCACCTGATGGTCACCCGCAGCGGCGCCTTCTATCACGCGCAAGTCATCGACGGGCCGCTGGTCAACCGGCATCGCCCCTCCGTCGACGTGCTGTTTCGCTCGGTGGCCAAGTTTGCCGGCAAGAACGCCACCGGCATCATCATGACCGGCATGGGCGACGACGGCGCCCGTGGCCTCAAGGAAATGCTCGATGCCGGTGCCGCCACGGTGGCCCAGGACGAGGCCAGTTGCGTGGTGTTCGGCATGCCCAAGGAAGCCATCAAGCTCAATGCCGCACAGCGCATCATGGCGTTGCAGGATATTCACCAGGCGATTTTGCATAAGTGATAACACCTGTGGCGAGGGAGCTTGCTCCCGTGACGTCCTGACAGCCGACACGTATCTGGCTGATTGCCCACATTTAGGTCGCGGCGCGTCAGTTAGATAGCCGTTCTCCCGAGGCGACCCGCCAGGCCTGACCACTTCATCAAGTATTATCACGCCTATTGATAGCTCCCTAACGAAACCCCCAGGCTAGAGGGCTGATCGCGCGCTTATATCATTCCGAATGATAGTTACCTTTGCTTCATTCGATTCGTGACATACCGCGTCCCCGCGCATGATCCGCCCATCTCAAATACATTGGCGGATGCACCTCATGGAACAGTCATTCAAACCTTTGCGCTTCCCCCTGGCGATCCTGGCCGTGGTGGTGATGAGCGCGTGCGGCAAGACCCCGGAACAAGCGGCCGCCATGCCGGCGGCCAAAGTCAGCGTGGCCAAGGTGCTGGAACAACCGGTCAACGAGTGGGACGAATTCACCGGCCGTCTTGAAGCGCCGGAAACCGTACAGATTCGTCCACGGGTCTCTGGCCAGATTGACCAAGTCGCTTTCACCGAAGGCGCTTTGGTCAAGAAAGGCGACCTGCTGTTCCAGATCGACCCGCGTCCGTTCCAGGCTGAAGTGCGCCGCCTTGAAGCCCAGCTCGCTCAAACCAAAGCCGCCGCCACCCGCAGCGACAACGAAGCCCAGCGTGGCGAACGCCTGCGCCAGAGCAATGCGATCTCCGCCGAACTGGCCGACTCGCGCACCACCGCCGCCCAGGAAGCCCGCGCCGCCGTCGCCGGGATCCAGGCGCAGTTGGACCTGGCCAAGCTGAACCTGAGCTTCACGCGCGTGACCGCGCCGATCAGCGGCCGCGTCAGCCGTGCCGAAATCACCGCCGGCAACCTGGTGACCGCCGACACCACCGCGCTGACCAGCGTGGTCTCCACCGACAAGGTCTACGCCTACTTCGACGCCGATGAGCGCGTGTTCCTCAAATACACCGAACTGGCTCGCCAGGGCCGTCGTGGCGCCACCACCCCGGTGTACCTGGGTCTGTCGAACGAAACCGGTAACCCGCACCTGGGCCAGATGAACTTCGTCGACAACCAGGTCAACCCGGCCACCGGCACCATCCGTGGTCGTGCGGTGTTCGATAACAGCAAGGGCGAATACACCCCTGGCCTGTATGCGCGCCTGAAGCTGGTGGGCAGCGGCACCTACTCCGCCGTGCTGATCAACGACGAAGCCGTGGGCACCGACCTGGGCAAGAAGTTCGTGCTGGTGATGGAAGGCGACAAGCCGGCCTATCGCTCGGTGGAACTGGGGCCGAAGATCGAAGGTTTGCGCATCGTGCGCAGCGGCCTGAACAAGGACGACACCATTATCGTCAAGGGCCTGCAGCGCGTGCGCCCGGGCTCGCCGGTCGCACCGGAAACCATTCCGATGGCCAGCAAGGAAACCCTCGCCGCCTTGGCCCAACAACGACAAGCGCTTGAAGCCAGCAACCTGGAACAAGTGGCGCCGGAAAAACCCGCGCCCAAACTGGCCAGTGTCGCGACTCCACGCGGTTAAGGGATACGACTCAAGATGAATTTTTCCAAGTTCTTCATTTCGCGGCCGATCTTCGCAGCGGTGCTCTCGCTGTTGATCCTGATCGCCGGCGCGATCTCGCTGTTCCAATTGCCGATCAGCGAATACCCGGAAGTAGTGCCGCCGACCGTGGTGGTACGCGCCAACTTCCCGGGCGCCAACCCCAAGGTCATCGGTGAAACCGTGGCGGCCCCGCTTGAACAGGCCATCACCGGCGTCGAGAACATGCTGTACATGTCCTCACAGTCGACCGCCGACGGCAAGCTGACCCTGACCATCACCTTCGCCCTGGGCACCGATCTGGACAACGCCCAGGTGCAGGTGCAAAACCGTGTGACGCGTACGCAGCCAAAACTGCCGGAGGAAGTGACGCGCATCGGTATCACTGTGGACAAGGCCTCTCCCGACCTGACCATGGTGGTGCACTTGACCTCCCCGGATCAGCGTTACGACATGCTCTACCTGTCCAACTACGCCTTGCTCAACATCAAGGATGAGTTGGCGCGCCTGGGCGGCGTGGGTGATGTGCAGCTGTTCGGCATGGGCGACTACTCCCTGCGCGTCTGGCTGGACCCGAACAAGACGGCTTCACGCAACCTGACGGCCACCGATGTGGTGACAGCCATCCGTGAGCAGAACCGTCAAGTGGCCGCGGGTGCCCTCGGTGCGCCGCCTGCGCCGAATGCCACCGCGTTCCAGTTGTCGGTGAACACCCAGGGCCGTCTGGTCACTGAGGAAGAGTTCGAGAACATCATCATTCGTTCCGGCGATAACGGTGAAATCACGCGTCTCAAAGACATCGCACGGGTCGAGCTGGGTTCCAGCCAATATGCCCTGCGTTCGTTGCTCAACAACCAGCCGGCAGTGGCGATCCCGATCTTCCAACGTCCGGGTTCCAACGCCATCGAAATTTCCAACGAAGTGCGCAGCAAGATGGCGGAGCTGAAAAAGAGCTTCCCGCAAGGCATGGACTTCAGCATCGTCTATGACCCGACCATCTTCGTGCGTGGCTCTATCGAAGCGGTGGTGCATACGCTGTTCGAAGCGCTGATCCTCGTGGTGCTGGTGGTGATCCTGTTCCTGCAGACCTGGCGCGCCTCGATCATCCCATTGGTGGCGGTGCCGGTATCGTTGATCGGTACGTTTGCGGTGATGCACCTGTTCGGCTTCTCGCTCAACGCGTTGTCGTTGTTCGGGCTGGTATTGGCCATCGGTATCGTGGTGGACGATGCCATCGTTGTGGTGGAGAACGTCGAGCGCAACATCGAGCTGGGCCTGGAACCGTTCCCGGCGACTGAAAAAGCCATGAGCGAAGTGACCGGCCCAATCATCGCCACCGCGCTGGTGCTGTGCGCGGTGTTCATTCCAGCGGCGTTTATCAGCGGCTTGACCGGCCAGTTCTACAAGCAGTTCGCCTTGACCATTGCGATCTCCACGGTGATCTCGGCGTTCAACTCGCTGACCTTGTCCCCTGCCCTGGCCGCCGTGTTGCTGCGCAGCCATGACGCGCCGAAGGATCGCTTCTCCAAGGTGCTCGACAAGATTTTCGGCGGCTGGTTGTTCCGTCCGTTCAACCGCTTCTTCGAGAAGGCCAGCCACGGTTACGTCGGCACCGTACGCCGAGTGATTCGCGGCAGCGGCATCGCCCTGTTCCTGTACGCCGGCCTGATGGTGCTGACCTGGTTCGGCTTTGCCCATACCCCGACCGGTTTCGTACCGGCCCAGGACAAGCAATACCTGGTGGCCTTCGCCCAACTGCCCGACGCCGCGAGCCTGGACCGTACCGAAGACGTGATCAAGCGCATGTCCGAAATCGCCTTGAAGCAACCGGGCGTGGACAGTGCGGTGGCCTTCCCTGGCCTGTCGATCAACGGTTTCACCAACAGCCCGAACAGCGGCATCGTGTTCGTGACCTTGAAACCGTTCGACGAGCGTAAAGACCCGAGCATGTCGGCCGGTGCGATTGCCGGCGCCTTGAACGGCCAGTACAGCAACATCCAGGAAGCCTACATGGCGATCTTCCCACCGCCGCCGGTACAGGGCCTGGGCACCATCGGCGGGTTCCGCCTGCAGATCGAGGACCGTGGCAACCTGGGTTACGACGAGCTGTACAAAGAAACCCAGAACATCATTGCCAAGAGCCATAACGTGCCGGAATTGTTCGGCCTGTTCACCAGCTACACGGTCAACGTGCCCCAGGTCGATGCCGCCATCGACCGGGAAAAGGCCAAGACCCACGGCGTGGCGATCAGCGACATCTTCGACACCCTGCAGATCTACCTGGGTTCGCTGTATGCCAACGACTTCAACCGCTTTGGCCGCACCTACCAGGTCAACGTGCAGGCAGAACAGCAGTTCCGCCTGGATGAAGACCAGATCGGCCAGCTGAAAGTGCGCAACAACAAGGGCGAGATGATCCCGTTGGCGACCTTTATCAAGGTCAGCGACACCTCGGGACCGGACCGTGTGATGCACTACAACGGCTTTATCACCGCTGAAATCAACGGCAACGCCGCACCGGGCTACAGCTCCGGCCAGGCCCAGGCCGCGATCGAAAAACTGTTGAAGGATGAACTGCCCAACGGCATGACCTACGAGTGGACCGACCTGACCTATCAGCAAATCCTCTCGGGTAATACCGCGCTGTTCGTGTTCCCGCTCTGCGTGCTGCTGGCGTTCCTGGTACTGGCCGCCCAATACGAAAGCTGGAGCCTGCCACTGGCGGTGATCCTGATCGTGCCGATGACGCTGCTGTCGGCGATCACCGGGGTGATCATCTCCGGCGGCGACAACAACATCTTCACCCAGATCGGCCTGATCGTACTGGTGGGCCTGGCCTGCAAGAACGCGATCCTGATCGTCGAGTTCGCCAAGGACAAACAGCAGGAAGGCCTCGATCCGCTCGCCGCGGTACTGGAAGCCTGCCGCCTGCGTCTGCGGCCAATCCTGATGACCTCGTTCGCGTTCATCATGGGCGTGGTACCCCTGGTGTTCTCCAGCGGTGCCGGTGCCGAGATGCGCCATGCCATGGGTGTGGCGGTGTTCTCCGGGATGATCGGTGTGACCTTCTTCGGTCTGTTGCTGACGCCAGTGTTCTACGTACTGATCCGTCGCTATGTGGAGCGCCAGGAAGCGCGCAAAGCGGCCAAGGCCTTGAAGCTGGAGACACAGCAATGAGTGTGAAAGTCTTTTTGCCGAGCTTGCTGGTACTGGCGTTGAGCGCCTGTGCCGTGGGCCCGGACTACAAAACGCAGACCCCGGAAGCGGCGAACATCACTGCCGCCGCCGACGCCAAGCAGTATGACCATGCCAAGTTCGAAGGCATCTGGTGGCAACAGTTCGACGACCCGACGCTGAACCAGTTGGTCACTCAGTCGCTGCAAGGCAACCGTGATCTGCGCGTCGCCTTTGCCCGCCTGCGGGCGGCACGGGCGATCCGCGATGACGCCAGCAATGACGCCATGCCGACCATCACCAGCCGCGTCAGCAGTGACCAGGGCAAGGGCCAGGTCCCGGGGCAAACCTCTCGCCGCGTCAAGACCGAGCGCTACGACCTCGGCCTGGACATGGCTTGGGAGCTGGACCTGTTCGGCCGCATCCAGCGCAACCTGGAAGCCACCGACGCCGACCAGCAAGCCGCCGAGGCTGACTTGTACCAGCTGCAAGTCACGATGATTGCCGAACTGGTGGACGCCTACGGGCAACTGCGCGGCGCGCAACTGCGTGAACGCATCGCCCTGGACAACCTGAAGAACCAGCAGGAGTCGCGCACCATCACCGTCAGCCTGCGCGATGCCGGGGTGGGCGACCAGCTCGACGTGGAACGCGCCGACGCACGCCTGGCGGCGGTAGAAGCCAGCGTGCCGCAACTGCAAGCCGAACAGGTGCGCGAGCGCAACCGCATCGCCACCCTCCTCGGCCAGCGCCCCGACAAGCTGAGCGTGGACCTGAGCCCCAAAGACCTGCCGGCGATTGCCAAGGCCTTGCCGATCGGCGATCCAGGACAACTGCTGCAACGGCGCCCGGACATCCTCAGCGCCGAACGCAAACTGGCCGCCGCCACCGCGCGTATCGGCGTGGCCAAGGCCGACCTGTTCCCACGGGTCAGCCTCAGCGGCTTCCTCGGCTTTACCGCCGGGCGTGGTTCGCAGATTGGTTCGTCGGCGGCCAACGCATGGGCCCTGGGCCCGAGCATCACCTGGGCCGCGTTTGACCTGGGCAGTGTGCGCGCGCGTCTGCGCGGCGCGGATGCCGAAGCTGATGGCGCACTGGCCACCTACGAGCAACAAGTGCTGCTGGCGCTGGAAGAATCGGAAAATGCCTTCAGTGATTACGGTAAACGCCAACAGCGCCTGGTCTCGTTGATCCGTCAGAGTGAGTCCAGCCGCGCCGCCGCCGACCTCGCCGCGATCCGCTACCGCGAAGGCACCGTGGACTTCCTGGTCCTGCTCGACGCCCAGCGCGAACGCCTGGCCGCCGAAGACACCCAGGCCCAGGCCGAAGTGGACCTGTATCGCGGGATTGTGGCGATCTACAAGGCGCTGGGCGGCGGATGGCAGCCGGATACGGTCGTCGCGACGGCCAAGTAACGTAAAGAGCTCCTTTGGTTGGTCGCATCCAGCCAATTTTTAGCCCCGTGATCGATTCGGTCATGGGGCTTTTTTTTGTTTGAAATATCCTAAAAAATTGAAAGTAATCTCTGTAAGTTAAACAAGAAGTCCTTTGTAAGTAATTTCCTAATACTGCGCTACGCCTGAAGATCAGGTTTGAAGGGCTTTTTTATTGCGATAGGCGTTTGTTCCATCACGGACGCACCGGTATGTAAAATCACACCGCGTACATTTGCGCATCACCGGCAATATAATCTTTAATCACGTAAACAGGCATACAAAAAAAACAAGGAGATTGAAAATCTCAAAACACAAGACGGAAAACTTATACTATTGCCTATCGATATTCATGAACCTGGATGTTCAGCGGAGCTTATTCGCACTTTACCTGCTGCAACTTGGCATCACACAAGGTGAAATAGGCCTGCTTCAATCTTTTTTATTCTTCTCTTCAGTTGCGCTGGAAATCCCATCTGGTTTACTTGCAGATCGACATGGCCGTAAAGTTTCTCTTGCAGTGGGTTTTTTAGGATTGTTTTTAAGTGGTATTGGCTTTTTGCTGTTTTCTTCTTTTATTCCGTTTGCAATTATATTTTGTCTGTTCGGCGCCAGTATTGCCATGGGCTCCGGCTCAGACCGAGCGTTACTGTATGACAACCTACTCGCTGAAAATCGTACTGCCGAGTACCCTAAAATACTATCGCGCGCCCGTGCTATTGGCGCGGTGTCATTAGGCTTATCCATACTGCTTGGTGGCGTATTACAAGATACCTGGTCTTGGAACAGTGTTTATATTTTTTTTGCGGCCTCAAAGCTTATTGGAGCGCTTGTAGTAACATTCATTCCTGAAATCAAGCTACCGTCGTTTTCGTTGAACGCCCATAAAAATAGCGACATGGACAAGGGAAAAACAGAAGGAGTTTCCACTTCACTGATTAAGTTTTTCGGTTCAAAAAAAGGTGCCTTTCTTATACCTTTGTTTATTGGGTATGCGTTATTTGAGCTTTCGACGATACCTCTCTTTATCTATGGCCAGCCTTTTTTCTCCATGCAGGGCTTGGAGATACCTATAATCGCAGGCATTTATGCCGCCATTGAAGCCGTATCGGCATTAATGTTCATGGCCGCCGATTTTATTTGCTCTAGACTTCCTATTGGCATCATTGCCTTCACTACAACCGGCATTGTCACTTTCCTTCTTTTCATTTTATCATTAAATATCGGAATCATTACTTCAATTGCCGCCGTCCTTCTGATTATGTCGCTGCCTGCTATATATGAGACGTCATATGAAACCTATATTCACGATAACGTTGAGTCACGTATTCGAGCCTCTTGCCTCTCTGTTGCAAATCTGGTCAACTCGGTAATCATCGGTATTTCCTACACTGTTTTCGGGGGGCTAGTAGATATATATGGTTTCTCATTAACTTTGCTTATAGTTGCAGCCATCTGTTTTGCTGGTTTGTTTGGTGTCAGTACAACGTTGCTGTTAGGTGAACAAAAAGCCCAGTCAGAAAAACAGGAAGCTTGAGATGCTCGATTCATTTGCAACCTAGCATCACTCTTATAGGCATCCGACTGAATACTTGACTGAGCTTTATCCGTGCCCTTACGTCCTACGTAGCATCATTAAGAATCAAACTCCGATAATGCCCCGGATTCGACCCGCTCCACTTGCGAAACGCTTTATAAAACGAACTGGTATCAGCAAACCCCAATCGTTCGGCTATCTCGGCAAAACTGATCTGCGGCTCTGCCAGCCACACGATAGCCAACTCCTTGCGCACGCTGTCCTTCAACCCCTGATAGGTCTGCCCTTCTTCCGCCAGGCGGCGGCGCAGAGTGGAGGCGGAGATGCAGTGAACCGCCGCCAGGCCATCGGTTTCCGGCCAGGTGTCGGGGGGCATCTGCCGCAGGTCGTGTTTGATGCGTGCCGCCAGGCTGTCGGGGTCGCGGTATTTGACCAGGATATTGGCCGGCGCATGGGCCAGGAATCGCTGGAGTTCCTGCGCAGTGCGTTTGATCGGCAGGTCGAGGCAGTCGGCGGAGAAGATCATGCGGGTGCGGGGTCGATCGAAACGCAGGTTGTCTGAAAACATTACCCGATAATCATCACAGAAATCCGGCGGCGGGCAGCGCAGTTCGATGGCCAGGATCGGGATGCGCCGCCCGGCCAACCAGCAGGCGACGCCGTGCACGATCATCCAGTAGGTGAAATAGGTAAAGGCGCGATTGGGCTCGGCATCGGGTTCCAGCAACACAATTTCCGCCAGGCTCTGTTGGCGCACCAGTTGCGCCGGCAGGCGCTCCAGCATCAGCGAGAGGAAGTCCAAGCCAGTTTCCACGCCGGCCGCCAGGCTCGGTTGCGCGATGGCCGCCCGGCAGAGAAACGCCAGGCTGCCGGACTTGAGCCTGCGCGGGTCCATGCCGAAAAACTCATCATCGCAACGCCGCGCCAGCAAGCGCCACAGGCTTGCATAGGCAGCCGCCGGCACGCGGGCGGCAGGCTGTTGCAGCAACGCCGGGTCGATCCCGACCTTGCTCAGGGCCTCGGCGGTGGCCGCCCCCGGCACGCAGCTCTGCAACAAGGCTTCGCGCACCAGGTGGATGGAGATAGTGTCTTTTTCCGACATGGGCAGTGAGGCAATCCGCTCGTGCATAAGGTGGCGTGCATCATAAGGGCGGTTGCGCTTTGCCACCACCGTTCAGCCGCCGTTCAGCAAAAGTCAATATTTCACGTTTAGCAATGAGTATCATTATGTTACAACTTAGCACCCTATCTAATGACCCTGCGGTGCTGAATGCTCGTCCCTTTTCTGATCATGCTGCGCGAAGGCATTGAAGCAGCCTTGATCGTTGGCATCATTGCCAGCTACCTGCAACAGACCGGCCGTGGCCAGTGGATGCCCGCCGTGTGGATTGGCGTGTTCCTCGCCGCTGCGCTCGCCCTGCTGGTGGGCGGCGGCCTGGAACTGGTCAGCGCCGAGTTCCCGCAGAAACAACAGGAGCTGTTCGAAGGCGTGGTCGGGCTGGTCGCCGTGGGTATCCTCAGTTCGATGGTGTTCTGGATGCGCAAGGTCGCACGCTCGATCAAGCATTCGCTGCACGCCTCCCTCGATCAGGCGCTGGCCGGGTCCAGGCACCAGGTCATCGCACTGATCCTGATGGTGTTTTTCGCCGTGGCCCGCGAAGGCCTCGAAACCGTGTTTTTCCTGCTGGCGGTGTTCCAGCAGAGCGAAGGCCCAGGCGCGCCGATTGGCGCCCTGCTCGGCCTGGTGTTGGCGATTGTCGTGGGCTTTTTGATCTACACCGGCAGCATGCGTTTGAACCTGGGTGCATTCTTCCGTTGGACCGGCCTGTTTATCCTGGTGGTCGCGGCCGGCATCCTCGCCAACTCGGTGCAGGCCCTGCACGAAGCCGGGGTGTGGAACCACCTGCAAAGCGTGCTGTTCGATTTCAGCGCTGTATTGCCAATGGACAGCCCATTGGGCTCGGTGCTGGCCGGCATGTTCGGCTATCAGGAAGCACCGACCGTCAGCACGCTGGGTGCCTACCTGATTTACCTGGTGGTGGCGCTGGTGATGTTCTTCCTGCCCGCGACGCCGGCCAAGCCAGCCGCTGCCCCTTCTTCCGCTTCCAGCCAGTAAGGACCGTCTCTTGTCCAACCCAACGCCTCAACCTGCCCCGCCATCCCGCGCCTTGCGCTGGGCGGTGGCCGGCTCGGTGGTCGTGATGATCGCCGCCGGTGGCCTGTTCTACTATGCCTCGCAACTGGCCGCCGCCAAGCGCCAAGCCAACAGCAATGAAATCGCGGTGACCATCCATGGCCACGCCTGTGAACCCAATGCGCTGACAGTGCCTGCCGGACGCGCGAGCTTTCGCATCATCAACCGCTCCGAGCGGGCGGTGGAATGGGAAATTCTCGATGGTGTGCTGGTGGTCGAAGAACGCGAAAACATCGCCCCCGGCCTGAGCCAGGTGATCAATGCCAACCTGTTGCCGGGTGACTATGCGATCACCTGCGGCTTGCTGAGCAACCCGCGTGGCACCTTGCATGTAACCCCCACGGCGGCGTCCGATGCCCAGGCCAAGGCCAAGCCGTCGATGGTGGCGTTTATCGGCCCGCTGTCGGAATTTCGTGTGTACTTGAGCAGCCAGGGCACTGCGCTGATCAAGGCCACGACCGCTCTGCAACAGGCGATCGAGGCCGGAGACCTGGCCCAGGCCCAGGCGCTGTATGTGCCGGCCCGCAAGGCCTACCAGCGCCTGGCCCCGGCAGCGCAACGTCTGGCGGAACTGGACAATGCCATCAACGCGCGCGCCGATTACTT
Organism: Pseudomonas lactucae; assembly: GCF_016937615.1. GTDB lineage: Bacteria > Pseudomonadota > Gammaproteobacteria > Pseudomonadales > Pseudomonadaceae > Aquipseudomonas > Aquipseudomonas lactucae. The sequence goes on from NZ_JAFHKI010000001.1 coordinate 25,181, forward strand.
TGAAAAACGCGAGCAGGACCCGGCCTTCAGCGGCTTCCATCGCCTCGAATACAGCCTGTTCCAGCATCGCAGCCTCGATGGCCTGACACCGCTTGCGCAGCGCCTGGTGACGGATGTCACCACCCTCAGACAGCAACTGCTGGCCCAGTCCCTGCCACCGGAACAACTGGTGAGCATCGTGGTGCGCAACCTCAACAGCCTGGCCGATGCACGCGCCCTCAGCGGTGAAGAAGAACGTTACAGCCACATCGACCTGAACGGTTTCGCCGCCAACCTGGAGGCCGCGCACAAGGTGGTGGAGCTGATGCGCCCGCTGCTGACCAAATCTGGCGCGCAGCTATTGCCGAAAATCGACAGTGCCCTTGCCGCGTTCGATGCCGAACTCGCAGGCTTTAAGGTCGATAACACTTACAGCACGTACGACAGCGTTACCGTCGATCAGCGCAAGCAGATCGCCGACAAGGCCAAGGCTCTGGCCGTTGCACTCGATGGAATCGACCCCGCCCTTGGCCTTTCCGGCCTGCAGTGAAGACGACCGCACAAATGAGTGATACCCGACAGTTTGATGCACAACGCCGCCGTGTCCTGCTGGGCATGGCCGCCACCGGCGCAGCGATTGCCGGCAGCAGCCTGGCCTGCCCGGCCATGGCTGCCGCCGAACAAGTCACCACGGCCCCGCGCAGTGACAAGACCCAGGACCACCACGACTTTTTTGGCCGGCACCAGAGCGGCATCGTCACCCCGCGTCCGGCCTGCGGCATGGTCGTGGCGTTCGACGTACTGGCCGGCGACCGCGAAGACCTGGAGCGCCTGTTCCGCACCCTGAACGAACGCATCAGCTTCCTGATGACCGGCGGCCCCGTGGCGCAGGTCGACCCGAAACTGCCGCCCACCGACTCCGGAATCCTCGGCCCGGTGGTCACACCGGACAACCTCACCATCACGGTATCCGTCGGCGAGTCGCTGTTCGATGAGCGCTTTGGCCTCGGCGCCGTCAAACCCAAGCGTCTGAGCCGCATGGTCGGTTTTCCCAACGATGCGCTGGAACCGGCGCAGTGCCATGGCGACTTGAGCCTGCAGTTCAGCTCAAATACCCCGGACACCAATATCCACGCCTTGCGCGACATCGTGAAAAACCTGCCCGACCTGCTACTGGTGCGCTGGAAGCAGGAAGGCAGCGTGCCGCCCCAGGCGCCCGCCAAGCCCGGCACGCCTGCGCAGAGCGCGCGTAACTTCCTGGGTTTTCGTGACGGTTCGGCCAACCCCAACTCCAACGACGACAAGGCGATGAACCAGATTGTCTGGGTACAGCCCGGCAGCGACGAACCCACCTGGGCGGCCCATGGCAGCTATCAGGCGGTGCGCATCATCCGCAACTTCGTCGAACGCTGGGACCGCACGCCCCTGCAAGAACAGGAAAGCATCATCGGTCGGGTCAAGACCACCGGCGCGCCCATGGACGGCCAAATGGAAAGCCAGGTGCCCGACTACAGCAAGGACCCGCACGGCAAATTGACCAAGCTCGATGCGCATATCCGCCTGGCCAACCCGCGCACCCCGCAGACCCAGGCCAACCTGATCCTGCGTCGTCCGTTCAACTACTCCAACGGCGTCAACAAAAACGGTCAGTTGGACATGGGGCTGCTGTTCATCTGCTATCAGGCAGACCTGGAGAAAGGCTTTATCAGCGTGCAAACCCGGCTCAACGGCGAACCATTGGAGGAATACCTCAAGCCGGTCGGCGGTGGGTACTTCTTTACCTTGCCGGGGGTCACCGGCCCTAAAGATTACCTTGGACGCACGCTGCTCGCGGCTTCGCACCCCCAAACCACTGCCAATACCTGAAACCAACCCCCACAGCGGAAACCGTCCCATGAAGAAGTCGACTCTCGCGTTGTCGTTGTTAATGACCCTCTCGCCCCTGGCCGCCTTCGCCGCCACGACGGCGCCGCTGGACCTGGTAGGCCCGGTATCGGACTACAAGATCTACGTCACCGAACAAATCGATGAGCTGGTGACCCAGACCCAGGCATTCACCGACGCCATCAACAAAGGCGACCTGGCTACCGCCAAAAAGCTCTACGCACCGACTCGCGTGCACTATGAGTCCATCGAGCCGATCGCCGAGCTGTTCAGCGACCTCGACGCGTCCATTGACTCGCGGGTCGACGACCATGAAAAAGGCGTGACCGCCGAAGACTTTACCGGTTTCCACCGCATCGAATACGCGCTGTTCTCGCAGAACTCGACCAAGGGCCTGGAGACACTGACGGCCAAGCTCAACACCGACGTCAGCGACCTCAAGAGCCGCGTAGACGGCCTGACCTTCCCGCCGGAAAAAGTCGTGGGCGTGCCGCCGCCCTGCTCGAAGAAGTCGCCGCCACCAAGATCTCCGGCGAAGAAGACCGCTACAGCCACACCGACCTGTATGACTTTCAGGGCAACATCGACGGCGCGAAGAAAATCGTCGACCTGTTCCGTGGCCAGATCGCGCAGCAAGACAAGGCATTCCTGACCAAGGTCGACAAGAACTTCGCCAGCGTCGACAAGGTCCTGGCCAAGTACAAGACCCAGGACGGCGGCTTCGAGACCTACGACAAGGTCAAGGAAAACGACCGTAAAGCCTTGGTGGGCCCGGTCAACACCCTGGCTGAAGACTTGTCGACGCTGCGTGGCAAGCTGGGTTTGAACTAGGCTAAACGCCCCCCAGCCTTGGGGGGCTTTCTACGTTGAGCTTAACGGTGTGAACCCATCCAACGGCGTGCTGATCGGCAAGCCGGTTTGCGGATTGACCGCGTACCAATGGCCGTTCGCCTGCAGCGCTTGAACGGGAACCGAATGGTTGTGGCCATTGTGTGTGGAGCGTTGGCCAACACCTTCCTGCAATATCGCAGCTTCGCCCAGCGCACTTTTCACGCCAAAAAACGTGCGCAACTTTTCCTCCACCGCAACCATTTTGGTCACCGCCGACAACTTCGGCGCCTTGGCCACGGTCTGAGGCAGCGTCAGCAGGCCTTTGGATGCCCAGCGGATCAAATCGGCCGTACCGTCCAACGGATTCAAAAACGCACTGACCACCAACACGCCTTTCGCCAAGACACTAAACGCTTTGGCACCAAAGGGTGCAACCGCTTTTGTGGCTTTCGCCAGGGAGCGAACTGTCGTCCCCGCGCCTCCCAACAGGGCAGCGAACGTATCGATGATCAACCCGCGCGAGCCCTCCACGATATTGCCGTTGACCAGGTCGATGATTGCTCCGACAAAAGGAATCATGCTCAGGAAAAGGGCCTTGTTACGCTGTGACACCTCCCGCGCCTGCTCAATTGGCAATTCGTCCTGGGCTATCTTCAGCACCGTGTCGCGGTGATGGATAAAGTTGCCCTGCATGATGCGCTCGACAATTGCCTGGGATCTGGCAGAGGCAAAACTGTTGGGAACCGGGCTGTCGGCATGACGGCTGTCCAGTGCCGGCAACGTGTCACCCAGCTTATCGATAATGATGCCAGGTGATGTCATCCCCGCACGGGGACCGGCGTCAGAGGTGTAGGCGGCAAAATCAAACGGTTCCGGCGCACCGTTCTGTGTTTGTACGTCTGTTGGCGCCCAGCGCCCGTAGGTTTTCTGATGATTTTCAAGCGTGCCTCCCAGTGTTAACTGAGCGGGCAAATCCTCACGTTTAACGATCAGCATCTTGGCCGCAAACACCTCGAAGTAGCTGACCGCCCCGTTATGGACGCAGCGTATCAGCGTGCCTTGGCGCCCACGCCGCTCTTCGACCTGCGCAGACGTTTGTTCCAGGGTGAGCACTGCGTCGGTTTGCTCGCGCAAGGCAAACAGTTCGACCTCGCCATATTCCAGGGCCTGCCGGTCAGCCAGGGGTAACTCAGCGATCATTTTGCGCGTAGTGGTGCTCAAGCCTTGTTTGAGCGCGGCCAGATAGGCGTCCACCTTGTCAGGCAGTTGAGCCTGCACATCCGGCAGGTCAGCAATCCTTGCGTTCAAGTCCCGGACATTCTGGTCGACAGCCGCTTGATCGGCCGGTTGCAGGCGTCGATGAATATCAAAGGGACTGTTCGCTTTGGGCAATTGAGGCGGCTGCTCACCGGGTGCCAGCAACATCCATCGATCCTTGACCAGCTCCCCCGTCATGTACGTCTCGACCAGCGAGCGGGTCACGGGCTCGGACGGCTTCTGGTTGCGTCGCTCAGCCGGGTCGGCGATATACACGGTCAAGGCCTTCAGTTGTTCGACGCTGTGTTCGGGAAAAACTTTTCGCAGCTGTGAGATCGCCAGGTCGCGGCGCGTGGGCAGCGGTACGTTGAATACCTGCAAGGCTTGCACGAGCTGCTCATTCTGGGCCTGGAATGCCTTACTGGCCTGTTGATAATGCTGCGGTGTATAGACGCCGTCCGTGGGCTTGGCGAACACACCTTGCATCACCGCCCAGTCCAGCAAGGCGTCGATCCCGTGGTTTGTCAGCACCGCCGTCTGGTCGTCGGTCATTGGCTCCAGCTTGCTCAGGGCCATGATTTCATCGTAACTCATGGCACGTGAAGAGCCTGGCCCACCCTGGCGCTCGGCAAACGCAACCCCCAGACGGAAGTCGGTCCATTGCGCAGACCCCATACGCAGCGTGGGCGGGATACCCTTGACCAGAAACTCGGGCGCACTGCTGGCCAGAAACAGGTGCGCGGCCAGCGGCGTGGTCTGCGCATCGAGCAGCGGATTTTTACTCAGGTGGGCCTCAACGTCCGCACGTACCGAAGCTATCGTCCGTCCGTTGTTGCCGGCTTGATAAATGTCATAACCCACAAGGGTGCCTGGACGCCCTGGAAAGTCTGGATCGATCTGCAACAAGAACGCCGCCAGCGTCCACTGTTTGGCTTCAAGCGCCGACAGTTCGTACGCACCGGACGCGCCCTGGAAACTCAGGGTGCGAGCAACCGACTCGCCCCAGAGCAAGGCCACTCGGTGGCTGAGGATCTGATCGATGAAATGATCAGCCTGGTCACGCAGCACCTGCGGTGTGTTGTCATCAAGCACACCCCTGAAATCAAGCCCGCGCAACACCGTGGCGCCGCTTGCGCTGCTGTAGACATCCTCATCATTAAACTTGGCCACTGAGCGTTTATCGGTATCCGACAACCGGCCCGGTGCCCATTCACGTCCTAGCAATTGCGCGTAATTACCCAGCACGGGAGCGGGCGCGATCACGGCATTCAGCCAGCGAATGGTGTTGCGCACCTCTCCAATCGTTTTGGGTATGGTTAAACCGCACGCCAGCAAGACATCGCTGGCCGCGGCGCGCCCCGAGCCATCGACGCTCAGCCCTGAAGTTGCGCTTACCGGTGTTCGCAACGTGGTCAACGCCACCTCTTCATCGTCGGGTCGATTGCGAACCAGATCACTTAAGCAACTGACCAAGTGCACGCGCTCATCCATCCGACCGATGGCCTTGCTGGCTGAAACGTACCGGCTTTGCAGCCGATTTATTGCCTCAGTCGACAAGGCCGACCAGTCTGACGCCAACAACGCATCACGCACCTGGTTCAACTCGCCTGGCTGGGTCGGTGGCGTGACCCCGTACCAGTGCAAAACAGCATTGCGCGAAAAAGCCTGGCTCTCTGGTGGAATATACGCCACGCCTTTACCGGCAGTGTCCAAAGCACCTGCTGCGGCGCGCAATCGTGCGCTTACCTGCCACCAACCCGATGTGTCGCTCAGTGTGAACGTCTTACGCGTTGCGCGACGGCCCTCCATAACCAACCCCGTGATTGAGTCCGCCGTGACGACGAGGGTGTCCAACGCCAGTCCTTTGCTCATGGCCCAGTCGCGTATTTGCGCCGAATTGAAAGCGCTGCGTAATGCTGAAAACCCGGGGTAAATCGTACTGTTGGGCGGGATCTGAACAAGCGAGTCCGACACTTGGCGCAATGCCCACGTCGCTAACAGGTTTTGCAGTTGGCGATCGGCGTCACCTGATGTTGCCACCCCCGACGGCAACGTCGATTGCGAGGACGTATCGGCAGGTGGATCGATCGTTATCGCACGCTTGCTGCGCACAGCGGCGGCCGGGGATGGTATTGAAACATGCGCTGCTGACGCAGGCGCAGAGACGTGGTGGGGCAAGTAGATGCTCGACATTTCCGGTTCCTCTTTACCATGGATTGGCAAGAGTTCTTGTCCTTAAGAACTGTCAAGAGGAAACATACGAGCCATCGCCTCACGGCACTGTAGGCCGACTCTCAAGACGGCGAAGGCCGTCTGAGCGTTCGCTGTAGGACAGGTCGGGCTTTACAGAATGCGATAGAGCAACCGTTCAATTCGCACGCGGCTGACCCGACGCAGGAATTTGCCGACTGCGGGCGGGTAGTCCACCAGGGTCTGCAACTGCTGGTAGCCGCCAATGCGTGTGGCGTGCTGGAAAATCTGCGCCAGCTCCGCGCGCCGTGGCGCCAGCCACTGGGCCTTGGGATCATCGATCAGCAAGGCGTTTTCCAGGTCGAGACGAAACGCTCGAGGGTTGAGGTTGTTGCCGGTGAGCAAGGTATAACGCTCATCGACCCACATGCCCTTGAGGTGGTAGCTGTTGTCGCCGTCGTGCCACAGGTGCAGGTTGAGTTGGCCACTGTCGATCATTGCCTGATGGCGCTTGGCAAAACGGCGCAGGCTGATTTCGTACAGGTACGGCAATGCCGCAATGACCTTGAACGGCTCGCTGGGCGGGATATAGAAGTCGTTGGCGGTCTTGTCGCCGACGATGATGTCGATCTTCACGCCGCGCGCCAGGGCGCGGTTGATCTCGCGGGTCACCGGCAGCGGCAGGTTGAAGTACGGTGTGCAGAGGGTCAGTTGCTGTTGGGCACTGGCGATCAGCTCCAGGATCACCCGACTCAACGGGTTGTTCTTGCCGACGCCCAGCAAAGGGCTCACCGACAAGTCGCCATTGGGCAGTTGCCCGGCCGTGGTGTCGTAGGCCGCGTGTTTGAGACGGCTGCGCAGGTCGCCGATGTCGTTGCGCAGGCTGCGGGTGGTGGGCGGGTTCGGCAGGTCGAGACGGTGCACCGCCTTGGATGCCACCAGACCATGCTCCACCAGATGCTGCATGGAGTCGGCCAGCGGTTGGCTGTGGATCAGGTGGTAACGGTCGAAACGGTACTTGTCGAACTTGTGCAGGTACACGTTGTTCAGGCTGGCACCGCTGTACAGCACGGTATCGTCGATCACAAAGCCCTTGAGGTGCAGCACGCCGAACAGCTCGCGGGTTTGCACCGGTACGCCGTACACCGGCACTTCACTGGCATGGCTCTGGGTCATGGTCTGGTACCAGGCGCTGTTGCCCGGCTGCTTGCCGGCGCCGATCAGCCCGCGCTGGGCGCGCAGCCAGTCGACCACGACGACAATATCCAACTGCGGCCGTGCGGCCTTGGCGGCGTGCAGAGCGTCGTAGATCTCTTGCCCCGCTTCGTCCTGCTGCAAGTACAGCGCGACGATGTAGATACGCCGGGTGGCCTGGGGGATTTTTTCCAGCAGGCAGCGCCGATAAGCGTCGGCGCCGGACAGCACCTCAATGGCCTCGGGTGTGACTGGAAAACCACGTAGCTTGGGCAGCAGGGAGCGTTTGAAGAACGACGGCATAAGGCTCGCAATGGGTCGAATCCGAAGAGGTCCCGAGCTTACACCATGAGCCTGCTCAGGTCTCGCTACCGGGCATGGAAATTTTATAGACAAAGAAGAACGATCGTTCTACTGTATTAAACATGAACGACATGCCCAGTAATGAAACCCGCGACATTATCCTCGACGTCACCGAGAAGTTGATCTATCGCCATGGCATTGCCGCCACCGGCATGGATTTACTGGTGAAAACCGCCGGCGTCTCGAGAAAAAGTATCTACCGCTACTTCGCCAATAAAGACGAATTGGTGATTGCCGCCCTGCAACGCCGCGATGAGCGTTGGATGCACTGGCTGCGTGGCGAAGTCGAACCGGTCGACGGCAGCGGCGCACGCTTGCTGGCGGTATTCGCCGCCTTGAAAACCTGGTTCGGCTCGGCCGATTTCCGCGGCTGCGCCTTCATCAACACCAGTGGTGAAACCGGCAACCCGGACGACCCGGTGCGCCTGCTGGCCAAGGCTCACAAACAAAAGCTGTTCGAATACCTGCTCGAACTCTGTACCGCACATGGCACCCCCGATCCTGGACGGCAGGCCGCGCACTTGCTGATCCTGATCGATGGCGCCATCACCGTTGCCCTGGTGATGGGCGATTCAACAGCCGCTGATAATGCGCAATGCATGGCGCAAACGTTATTGGGGCTGTGAACGCACGCTGGCGCAACTTCTTCTTAACAGGAGTCATGACATGTCATCCAACCCAGAAACACGCCCGCCCCTCCCGCCATTCACGCGTGAATCGGCCATCGAAAAAGTGCGCCTGGCCGAAGACGGCTGGAATTCACGCGACCCGCACCGTGTATCCCTGGCCTACACCCTCGACACGCAATGGCGCAACCGCGCCGAGTTCGCGCATAACCGCGAAGAAGCCAAGGGTTTCCTCACGCGTAAATGGGCCAAGGAGCTGGATTACCGACTGATCAAGGAGCTGTGGGCCTTTACCGATAACCGCATCGCGGTGCGCTATGCCTACGAATGGCACGACGACTCAGGCAACTGGTTCCGCTCCTATGGCAATGAGAATTGGGAGTTCGACGAGAACGGACTGATGGCCCACCGCTTTGCGTGCATCAACGATATGCCGATCAAGGACAGCGAACGCAAGTTCCACTGGCCTTTGGGCCGCCGCCCGGATGATCATCCGGGGCTGTCCGACCTGGGCCTGTAAACCTGTGGGAGGGGCAGTGCCCCTCCCACCGGTGGATCGCTCTCCGGTTATGGATTGGCGACGCAGACTAGTCCTGGTTTAAACCGACCCGATACAGCACGCCGTTATCCTCATCCGTAAGCACATACAAAAACCCATCAGGCCCCTGCCGCACATCGCGAATCCGCGCCTTCAACCCGCCCAGCAAACGCTCTTCATGCACCACCTTGTCGCCATCGAACTGCAAGCGAATCAGCTCCTGGCTGGCGAGCGCGCCGATAAATACGTTGTGCTGCCACGGCTTGAAGCGATCGGCATCGTAGAACGCCATGCCGCTGATACCCGGTGATTTCTCCCACACATGACGCGGCTCTACCGTGCCTGCAACGGTTTTACCCTTGGCTTCGGGAATCGGTGTCAGGGAGTAGTTGATGCCGTGGGTTGCCAGGGGCCAGCCATAGTTTTTGCCGCGTTCGATCACATTGATTTCATCGCCACCCCGAGGCCCGTGTTCGTTTTCCCATACCGTGCCGCTCCAGGGGTTCAGTGCCAGGCCCTGCGGGTTGCGCTGGCCGTAGGACCAGATTTCCGGGCGTACGCCTGCCTGGCCCACGAACGGGTTGTCATCCGGCACGCGGCCATCCGGGAAGATCCGCACGACTTTGCCTTGCAGCTTGTCCAGGTCCTGGGCGGTGGGCCGGTCATTGTTTTCGCCAAGGGTCACGAACAGGTAGCCATCACGGTCGAAGGCCAGGCGCGAGCCGAAGTGGTTGCCGGTGGACAGTTTGGGTTCCTGGCGCAGAATCACCTTGAAATCGGTCAAGCCGCTGAGGTCGCTCGCCAGGCGTCCACGGCCCACCGCAGTGCCGGCCGTGCCGCCTTTGCCGCCGCCTTCGGCGTACGACAGATAGACCATGCGGTCTTCCTTGAAATCGGGCGACAACACCACATCCAGCAACCCGCCCTGCCCCTTGGCCCACACCTGCGGGACGCCGCTCAGCGGCGCGGAGAGCTTGCCGTCCGGGCTGACGAACCGCAGGTGGCCGGGACGCTCAGTCACCAAAAATCCTTGCCTGTCCGGCAAAAACGCGACAGCCCAGGGATGATCCAGGCCCTGGACGATTGGCGTGACAGAAAGACTGCCTTGTTCGCTCGGGAACTGTTGGGCATCGGCGGCGTAAACGGCGCTGATGCTGGTTGCGCAGATAACGGCTAGCAGGGTTTTGCGTAGAAACATAAGGCGCGTCCTTACCGGCGATTGCCGTTGGCATCATAAGTGGGGGCTTTGGTTTCGGTGGCCGGCCGGCTGGGCGCTGCATCGCGCGTGGGGTAGCGATTGCCGATGCCGCCGTTTTCCAGGGTCGGTGTGCGTGTGGTCGGCCCGGTCTGAATCCCGCGAACCGTCGGCGCACTGGGCTGTGTGCCCTGCATGCTGTTGGGGTTGGCGCGGTGAATGGGGCCGTTGTTGCCGTTATTGTTGCCGGGCAGGTTCTGCGCCTGGGCAGCGCCCGCAAGTGCCAGGCCTAAGGCCAGTGCCGCAAGGTGACGCACAGCAGTGTTCATGACAATGCCTCGCTGGAACGGGAAATACGTGCTTTCGATAACACGCTACGCCCAGGGTTCGGCTTTGGTAACTAAATACTTTCTCATCAGGTGTAACACAATCTGTCCGCGCATCCGTTCGGCGAAACTTTTCCCACAGCCTCCGAGTCACCAGAACACAGGCTCTGACGGAGGAATCGCACGCATGCCAAGGGCAATCTGGAAAGGCGCTATCAGCTTCGGTTTGGTCCATATCCCGGTGTCGCTGGTGTCGGCCACGTCTTCGCAAGGCGTGGATTTCGACTGGCTGGACAAACGCAGCATGGACCCGGTGGGCTACAAGCGCATAAACAAGACCACCGGCAAAGAGGTCACCAAGGAGAACATCGTCAAGGGGGTGGCCTATGAAAAAGGCCGCTACGTGATCCTCAGCGAAGAAGAGATCCGCTCAGCCCACCCCAAATCCACCCAGACCATCGAGATCATCGCCTTTGTGGCCAGCGACCAGATCCCGCTGCAGAACATCGACACCCCTTACTTCCTCGCGCCGGATAAACGCGGTGGCAAGGTGTATGCACTGCTGCGTGAAACCTTGAAGAAAACCCGCAAGGTGGCCCTGGCCAATGTCGTGCTGCACACCAAGCAGCACCTGGCGGCGCTGATGCCGCTGGAGTCGGCCCTGGTGCTGGTCATGCTGCGCTGGCCCGCCGAGGTCCGCGGCCTGGACGAACTGGAACTGGGCAGCGATGTGACCAAGCCCAGCCTGGCCAAGGGCGAATTGGACATGGCCAAGCGCCTGGTGGAAGACATGAGTGCCGACTGGCAGCCGGATGAGTATCGCGACAGCTTCCAGGACAAGATCATGGCGCTGGTAGCCAAGAAGGCCAAGGCCGGCAAGATCGAAGACGTGGAGTCCCAGGAAGGCAGCGACGAGCGCAAATCGGCCGATGTGATCGACCTGACCGAACTGCTCAAGCGCAGCCTGGCAGGCAAACCGGCGGCCAAAAAAACCGCCGCGAAGAAATCCTCGAAAAAGGCCTCTTGAGCCTGCCGGTGCCTGGAGAATCCTATGGCAAAGCCCCTGAGTGAGTACAACCGCAAACGCGATTTCGAGATCACCGCCGAACCGTCGGGGGAGGCATCCGCGCGTAAACGCAAGGCGTCGGCGCTGTCCTTCGTGATTCAGAAACACGATGCCAGCCACCTGCACTATGACTTTCGCCTGGAACTGGACGGCGTGCTCAAGAGCTGGGCCGTGCCCAAGGGCCCGAGCCTGGACCCCAGCCACAAACGCCTGGCGGTGCATGTCGAGGATCACCCGCTCAGTTATGGCAGTTTTGAAGGCAGCATCCCCGCAGGCCAATACGGCGCCGGGGATGTGATTGTGTGGGACCGGGGCGTGTGGCAACCGCATGACGATCCCCATAAGGCCTACGCCGCCGGCAAACTCAAGTTCACCCTGGTCGGCGAAAAGCTCTCCGGCGACTGGGCCTTGGTGCGCACCCGGCTCAAGGGCAGCGGCGACAAGGAGCAATGGCTGCTGATCAAGGAAAAGGACCAGCAAGCCCGCCCCGCGAGCGACTACGACATTGTCGAGGCCGAACCGAACAGCGTGCTCAGCGAAGCCACCATCGACACGCCCAAGGCCCGGACCACAGCCAAGCCCAAAGCCAAACCAAAGCCAAAGCCCAGCAAAAAAACCACCGCCCTGCCCGAGGAGTTCACCCCGCAGTTGGCCACGCTGGTTGACCGCGCCCCCGAAGGGGCATGGCAGTACGAGGTCAAGTTCGACGGTTACCGCATGCTGACGCGCATCCGCGACGGCGAGGTACGCTTGTTCACGCGCAATGGCCATGACTGGACCGACCGCTTGCCGCGCCAGGCCAAGGCCCTGCAAGCGCTCAAACTCAAGGACAGCTGGCTCGACGGCGAGGTGGTCAGCCTCAATGGCGATGGCTTGCCGGATTTCCAGGCGCTGCAGAATGCATTCGATATCGGCCGCAGCCTGGACATTGTCTATTACCTGTTCGACGCCCCCTTTCTTGAGGGGCAGGACCTGCGCCAGGCGCCCGTCGAGGAGCGTCGTGCGGCACTCAAGGCTGCGCTGGGCCGTAGTCGAAGCAAGCTGCTGCGGTTCTCCGAAGCCTTTACCGCGCACCACCAGGATATCTTCGAAAGCGCCTGCGACCTGGCCTTGGAAGGCGTGATCGGCAAGCGCTTGGGCAGTCCCTATGTGTCCAGTCGCAACAGCGATTGGATCAAGCTCAAGTGCCGCCTGCGCCAGGAGTTCGTGATCGTCGGCTATACCCGCCCCCAAGGCTCGCGCAGCGGCTTCGGCGCGTTGCTGCTGGCGGTGAATGACGCGTCCGGGTTGGTCTATGCCGGACGCGTGGGCACCGGTTTCGACCAGGCATCGCTGAAGGCCATTTATGCACAGTTGCAGCCCCTGGAACGCAAAACGTCTCCCCTGCAAAAAACCTTGACCAGTACCCAGGCGCGCGGCGTGCACTGGGTGGAACCGACGCTGGTCGGCGAAGTGCAATTTGCCGAATGGACCCGCGAAGGCGTGGTGCGCCAGGCCGCATTCGTCAGCCTGCGCACCGACAAGCCTGCCGCCCAGATCGTGCATGAACAGCCGCGTGCGGCCAAATCCCTCAAGAACAAGCAACCGGTCAAGAACGTGAACATCACCCACCCCGAACGCGTGATAGACCCGCAAAGCGGCACGCAAAAACAGCAACTGGCGCAGTTCTACGACAGCATCAGCGAATGGATCCTGCCCTTCCTGCACCAACGGCCCGTGTCCCTGCTGCGGGCACCGGAAGGCATCGAGGGCGAGCAGTTCTTCCAGAAACACGCCGAGCGCCTGGCAATTCCCCACATCCGGCAACTGGACCCGGCCCTGGACCCCGGTCATGCGCGCCTGATGCAAATCGACAACGCCCAGGCGCTGGTGGGAGCCGTGCAGATGGGTACCGTCGAGCTGCACACCTGGGGGGCGACCTCGGACAAGATCGAAACCCCGGACCTGTTTGTCCTTGACCTCGACCCGGGCCCGGCGCTGCCCTGGAAAACCATGCTGGAAGCGGCGCAACTGACCTTGTCGGTACTCGACGAACTGGGGCTTGAGGCGTTCGTCAAAACCAGCGGCGGCAAAGGCTTGCACTTGGTGGTGCCGCTGGCACGCCGCGACGATTGGGACAGGGTGAAGGCCTTTGCCAAGGCCGTCGCGCAGTTCATGACCGCACAACTGCCCGAACGCTTTACCGCCACCAGCGGGCCAAAGAATCGCGTCGGCAAGATCTTTATCGATTACCTGCGCAATGCCCGCGGCGCCAGCACCGTGGCGGCCTATTCGGTGCGCGCGCGGCCGGGGTTGCCTGTGTCAGTGCCAGTGAGTCGTGGGGAATTGGAAGGGTTGCGCGGCAGCCAGCAATGGACCGTTGCCAACCTGACGCAGCGCTTGCAGGCGTTAAAGGAAGACCCGTGGGCGGGTTATGCCAATCGGCAGAAAATCAGCAGGAAAATGTGGGACAAGCTGGGCGCCAAGCCACCGCAGTGACAGGCGCCCGAAGCGGTTTCAGATCCATATGAAGAGCAACGCCAGGGCGGCGAAGATCAGCCATTGCTCCAGGTAATAGCGCGTCCGGTTGCGCTTTTTCAGCGCCTTGCCGCGCAAGCGGATCTTGTACAGGCGCGTGAAGGCACGGTTGAGCGCGCCCGTCTTGTCGCCCTCATCATTCGGCGAGCCGGCGGCAGCCATCACGGTACGGCTGAACCAGCGATTGAACGCCGCCGCCCAGCGGTATTTCATTGGCCGCTCTACGTCGCAGAACAGAATGATGCGGTTATGCTGCGTGGTGTTTTCGGCGTAATGGATGAACGTCTCGTCGAACATCACCGGCTCACCGTCGCGCCAAGAGTAGTTTTCGCCGTCGACATTGATGTAGCAACCCGGATCATTCGGCGTGTCCAGGCCCAGATGGTAGCGGTAGGAACCGGCATACGGGTCACGGTGGCGCACCAGCTTGGAGCCCGGCGGCAGCTCGGCGAACATCGCCGCCTTGATCGAGCCGATGCTCTGCACCAACTGCGTGGTGCGCGGGCACAACTTCATGGCCGAGGGATGGCTGTCGCCGTACCACTTGAGGTAGAAGCGCTTCCAGCCCGACTTGAAAAACGAGTTGAAGCCCACGTCGTTGTACTGCTGTGAACGCTTGATCTCGCCTGCGCGCAACAAGTTCTGGCCTTCCTGACGAATCTCTTCCCAGTGCTCCTGCAAAGGGCTCAGGTCGGGAAAATCGCTGGGGGACAGGTACGGTCGGCTTGGCAGCTTGGAAAACAGGTACAAAAAGCAGTTGATCGGCGCCAGGAAGGTCGAATGATCACTGAGCTGGCGCCCCAGCGTGTGTCGCACCCGGCCACGCAGGTGTACATACGCAATGGAGACAACGTAGAGAGCAACAATGATGAGTTTCAAGGGATTTCGTCACACGTCAGAAGAAAACAGGCTACCCCTGCGTGCCCACAACGGCCGAGGATAATAGCAGCACCTGAAATCACAATTCACACAGGCGGCACGACCGGTTGGATGGCAACCGGTGCATGAGCATTGACACTTATTTAGCCATATATTGTAACCAAACGTTAGCCAAAATTTGTGAAAAGCTGTCTACGCCGGGTATTCGAGAGGATGATACCGGCCAGAAGCAGGCCCTGCGCCCTCACCCACTTGAACCCGTAACCTGCCAATAACGCGTCAAAGCGCGCGTACTTTAGAAAAGGATTTTTATGCTTGCCCTTTCAGATCCCGACTTCCAGGCCCTTCAAGGCGCCTGGGAGCAGACCTCACTTGAAGACAACGGTGTACTGAACCCCGCCGACGCCCATAGCGCCCCCGGAGCAATCACCACGATTACCGGCGATCACTTCCAGGTCACGACAGTACATGGCGAGGTACTGCTGGCGGGTCGGTTTTTCCTGGACAGCAGCACTTTCCCCAAGCGCATTACCTGGATCGACGCCATAGGCGATGACGCGGGCAAAGAGTTACCCGCCAGCTACCGGCTTGAAGGCGATGTGTTTGTGTTTATCGCTGCCGACGAGGGCATGCCCAGGCCAATCACATTCAGCACCGGTCCGGGCCAGACCATGCGGACGTTCGTCAGACGTTAATGAGCGGTAGGCCATCCGAACGTGCGACATTATTTTCACAAGGCCTTCACGTTCTGGCCGATAGGGTAAAGCCTACCTACTCCAGTGAATCCCTTGGCCCGCCTTCCCTCGCGGGCTTTTTTTCGGGCGCATGAATGGCTCAGGCGGGCCGCTTGGTCGCGACGAGGGTAAAGCAGAGCGGTAATTGCGCGGGCTGGTACTCGTACTGGTCGTAGAGTTCTTCACGATTGGAATGCGCATACTCCTGCAACTCGCTGATCTGCAGGTCGGCGCCTATCGCCGCGTTGAGAATGTCCCCAAGGGTGTGTACGAACCAATAGGATGTCGGCCCGGCGGTCTCGGCCTGGCCTTCGTAGACAATGGCTTCGCGCAAGACAAAAGGCTCGCGCTGAAAGTAGGAACTGGAAGGCTGCAACGGGTTTGCGGCCTTCGGGTCGAACACCTCGAGGAACGGATGGGTTTCATACATCACCAGTGCCCCGCCGGGTTTCAAGGTGCTGGCGACATGCTGCATGAACAGCGCCACATCCGGCATCCAGCCGAGTACGCCGATGGTCACCAGGGCAATGTCAAAGCGCTCGTGCAGGCGCGGTGGCAGGTGATGGATATCGCTTTCGATAAATTCAGGATCGTGGGGCGAGCGTGCGGCCAACTCGCGGGCCTGCTCGAGAAACGCCCGGGACTGGTCCACCCCCACCACCGACCTCGCACCGAGGCCAAACAGTGACAGGCTTTCACGTCCGTTGTTGCAGCACAGTTGAATCACGTCCTTGCCAGCCACGCCGATATCCTGCAGCACGCCGGTCAGGGTGCCGTCGAGGCAGGAAAACTCGGAATTGTCGACCGCCCTCTGCAGCGCGGTCCAGGTCTCGGTGGTTCTATGCAGGCTGGCGGACTGGTTCCAGGCGTCCTTGTTGCAGGCAATTGCTTCTTGAGCTGAGGGCATGTCCATTTGCGTCTCCAGATAATCACTAAACCGAGTAAGGAACATAAGCCACCTGTTCGTCGAACAAAATACCCTGCTGCGCGTGAAACTAATGTCAAATCGTGCAGGTCATTTACGCAGTGAGCGCTCAGCCGTTGAACGCCCCTCCCGAAGACATCGCCGTGGCCCACCACTCCGACCTGCGCACCACCCTGTCGCTGGACAGCCTGAATTTCTTCCTGGCGGATGTTCGCGACGGCCTCGGCCCCTATCTGGCGATCTACCTGCTCGCGGTGCACCGATGGGACCCCGCAAGCATCGGCGTGGTCATGACGCTCGCCGGCATCGCCGGTTTGATCAGCCAGGGCCCGGCGGGCGCACTGATTGATCGCACCCGCAGCAAACGCGCGGTGATTGTGGTGGCCGCGCTGTTGGTCACTGCCGCGTGCCTGATGCTGCCCTTTGTCAGTTCGTTCGGCTGGGTGGCATTGACCCAGGCGGCCAGCGCCGTCGCCGCCTCAGCCTTCGCCCCGGCGATATCCGCCATCTCCCTGGGCATCACCGGGCCCCGCGCGTTTACCCGTCGTACCGGACGCAACGAAACGTTCAACCATGCCGGCAATGCCGTGGCTGCCATGCTGGCCGGGGGCCTGGCGTACCTGTTCGGTCCGGTGGTGGTGTTTTACCTGATGGCCTTTATGGCGGTGGCCAGTGTCATCGCGGTCAGTTGCGTGTCGGCCAACGCCATTGATCATGAGGTGGCGCAAGGCTTCGATCCCGCTCATCACAGCGATCATGAGCAGCCGTCCGGCATCAAGGTGTTGCTGGCCAACCGGCCGTTGCTGTTGTTCGCGGTCTGCTGCGCGCTGTTCCACCTGGCCAACGCTGCGATGTTGCCGCTGGTCAGTCAGAAGCTGTCGCAGATCAACCTGCACATGGCCACGCCGCTGACCTCGGCGTGCATCGTTGCCGCGCAACTGGTGATGGTGCCGGTGGCCTGGCTGGTGGGCGCCAAGGCCGATGTATGGGGGCGCAAGCCGTTGTTGCTGGTCGGCTTCATGATCCTGCCGTTACGGGGCGTGCTGTACACCCTGTCCAACGACCCTTACTGGCTGGTGGCGGTGCAAATGCTCGATGGCATCGGCGCGGGCGTCTTCGGCGCGCTGTTCCCGGTGATCGTCAAGGACCTGACCCAGGGCACCGGGCGCTTCAACGTGAGCCTCGGCGCACTGTCCACGGTGTTTGGCCTGGGCGCGGCCTTGAGCAACAGCCTCGCCGGTTTCGTGGTGCAACAGGCCGGCTACGACGCAGCGTTCCTGACCCTGGCCGGCGTGGCGGCGGTGGCGCTGGCGCTGTTATGGCTGGCGATGCCGGAAACGTTGGAACGCCCCTCTTTCGCGTGCCATACAACTGTCGCCTGAGATATGCGACAATGCGCGCCAAATTCCAACACACATCCCCCATTTTTTGCTCAGCGACCGGGTTTCGCGCCTTGATGTCGCTGTTGATGCATGCCTGACGGCGCCTGCCGCCATGCTCGCAACCCATTGATAGGTAAAGTAATTGATCTCCACAGCTAACATCACCATGCAGTTCGGCGCCAAGCCGCTCTTCGAGAACGTCTCGGTCAAGTTCGGCGCCGGCAACCGGTATGGTCTGATCGGTGCCAACGGTTGCGGCAAGTCGACCTTCATGAAAATCCTTGGCAGCGACCTCGAGCCGTCCGGCGGCCAGGTCATGCTCGAGCCGAACGTGCGCCTGGGTAAACTGCGCCAGGACCAGTTCGCCTATGAAGAATTCACCGTGCTCGATACGGTGATCATGGGCCACGAGGAGCTGTGGAGGGTCAAGGCCGAGCGCGACCGTATCTACTCGCTGCCGGAAATGAGCGAGGAAGACGGCATGGCCGTGGCCGAGCTGGAAACCGAATTCGCCGAGATGGACGGCTACACCGCCGAGTCCCGCGCCGGTGAGCTGCTGCTGGGCCTGGGCATCCCCCTGGAACAGCACTTCGGCCCGATGAGCGAAGTGTCCCCCGGCTGGAAACTGCGGGTCTTGCTGGCCCAGGCGCTGTTCTCCGATCCTGAAGTGCTGTTGCTCGACGAACCGACCAACCACTTGGACATCAATACCATCCGCTGGCTGGAAAACATTCTGACCCAGCGCTCCAGCCTGATGATCATCATCTCTCACGACCGTCACTTCCTGAACAGCGTGTGCACCCACATGGCTGACCTGGACTACGGCGAGCTGCGCCTGTTCCCGGGCAACTACGACGAGTACATGACCGTGGCGACCCAGTCCCGCGAGCAACTGCTGTCGGACAACGCCAAGAAGAAGGCGCAGATCTCCGAGCTGCAATCCTTCGTCAGCCGCTTCTCGGCCAACGCCTCGAAAGCCAAGCAGGCCACTTCCCGCGCCAAAGCGATCGACAAGATCCAGCTGGCCGAGGTCAAGCCGTCGAGCCGCGTGAGCCCGTTCATCCGTTTCGAACAGAACAAGAAACTGCACCGCCAGGCGGTCATCGTCGAGCGCATGGCCAAAGGCTTCGACGGCAAGCCGCTGTTCAAAGACTTCAGCTTCCAGGTTGAAGCGGGCGAGCGCGTGGCGATCATCGGCCCGAACGGTATCGGCAAAACCACCCTGCTGCGCACCCTGGTCAACGAACTGACGCCGGACGCGGGCAGCATCAAGTGGACCGATGCCGCGGAACTGGGCTACTACGCCCAGGACCACGCCCACGACTTCGAAGACGACGTCACGCTGTTCGACTGGATGGGCCAATGGACCCAAGGCGAGCAAATGATCCGCGGCACCCTGGGTCGCATGCTGTTCTCCAACGACGAGATCCAGAAGTCGGTGAAGGTAATCTCCGGTGGTGAGCAAGGTCGCATGCTGTTCGGCAAGCTGATCCTGCAAAAGCCGAACGTCCTGATCATGGACGAACCGACCAACCACTTGGACATGGAATCGATCGAAGCGCTGAACCTGGCGCTGGAGAACTACCCAGGCACGCTGATTTTCGTCAGCCACGACCGTGAGTTCGTATCGTCCCTGGCCACCCGCATCATCGAGTTGAGCGCCAACGGCGTGATCGACTTCAGCGGCACCTATGACGACTACCTGCGCAGCCAGGGTGTGGTGTTTTAAGAACAGCGATCAGTTGTTAGCTACAAGCAGCAAGATAGAGCCCTGTCCACTGTGACGGGGCTTTTTGCGTCCGGTTGAGCGCTATGATTAATAGTTAGGCTGCTTCCTTTTCCCCCAAGCCCTTGCCATGATGCCCTCACCGCCCGCCAGCGAACGAATGTCCATGTCCAACGCCGCCCCCTCTTCCCTGTCGATCACCCTGCAGATCGTCTCCATCGTCTTCTACACCTTTATCGCCTTTATCTGCATCGGCCTGCCGATTGCGGTCATCCCTGGCTATGTGCACGAGCAACTGGGTTTCAGCGCGGTGGTCGCCGGGGTGACCATTGGTTCGCAGTACCTGGCCACGCTGCTCAGCCGGCCCATGGCCGGGCGCGTGTCGGATAACGTCGGCACCAAGCGCGCGATCGTGCTGGGGCTGGCGGGCATTCTGGTCAGTGGCGTACTGACGTTTTTCGCGACATTGCTGCACAGCGTGCCCGGCTTGAGCCTGGGCATTCTGATCGTCGCCCGGCTGCTGCTGGGCGTGGCCCAGGGCTTGATCGGCGTGGGCACCATCAGTTGGTGCATGGGCCAGGTCGCGCCGAGCATACGGCGCGTTCGATTTCCTGGAACGGCATCGCCTCGTATGGCGCCATCGCCGTGGGTGCGCCGCTGGGTGTGGTGATGGTGGCCGACTATGGCTACAACAGCCTGGGGATTGCGCTGACGGTATTGGCCGCGTTGGGCCTGGTGCTGATCCGCAACAAGCCGTCGGTGCCGGTGATACGCGGTGAGCGCCTGCCATTCCGGGCGGTGTTCGGGCGTATCGCCCCGTTTGGCGCCAGCCTGTGCCTGGCGTCAATCGGGTACGGCACCCTCACCACCTTCATCACCCTGTATTACCTCAATCGCGGCTGGGCCGGCGCAGCGTACTGCCTTACGGTATTTGGCGCGTGTTTTATCCTGTCGCGGCTGGTGTTTATCTCGGCGATCAGCCGTTTTGGCGGGTTTCGCGCAGCAATTGCCTGCATGGTCATCGAAACCCTGGGCCTGGCGCTGCTCTGGCTGGCGCCCACCACCAGCGTGGCGTTGATCGGCGCCGGGCTGACCGGCTTCGGTTTATCGCTGGTCTACCCGGCCCTGGGCGTGGAAGCGATCAAGCAGGTGCCCAACAGCAGCCGGGGCGCGGGCTTGAGTGCCTATGCGGTGTTCTTCGACCTGGCCCTGGCGATTGCCGGGCCGTTGATGGGCTTTATTGCGCTGAACCTGGGCTATGGCTGGATCTTCTTTTGCGCGGCACTGCTATCGGCCACAGCCTTGGGCCTGACCTTACTGCTTATGCGCCGCGCCTATTGATCAGCCGTTTGCAGGCCGGCGCGCGAAGGTTCGCTGAGGGTATGCGCAAAAAACTGCCCGGCCTCGAAAATAAGGTCACGGTGAATGCCTTCGCGGTCGACCCCATCGGCATCGGTGCAAATGGCCGGCATCGCCGCCAGTTGATCACTGTCACACGGGGCCATGAACACGAAGTGCCCGGCCCCGGCCAGCAGTTTGAAATCCGGTGGCTGTGGCAGTTTGCGCGCCAGGGCCGCAGCGTTTTTGTCCACTGCGACCAGTTTGTCGCCGTCGCCGCTGTAGAGCAGCACTGGCACATGCACGTCGGCCAGGGTATGGCGACCGAACATCAGGCTCAGGGGCGCCATCAACATCAGTGCATGGATACGCGGGTCCGATTGCGGCTGCAAGTCATCGCGGTCCATCACCAGCTCGCCTTTGGTGGTGCAGGCATCACGGTCTTCCGGGCGCTCCTGGCAATAGCGGCGCAGGCGCTCGAAATCCGGCTTGGCGCCCGCCAGGATCAGCGCGGTTTCGCCACCGGCGGAATAGCCGATAACGCCCACCTGATCGACGTCAACGAAGGGCGACAGCATCGGGTCCGCCAGCGTCGCGGTGATGGCTTCGGAAATCTGGATCGCCGGCCGTACAGGTTGCTCAGCGTGCCTAATCGGCTGTGGTCTTTATAGTTGTCGCCGGGATGCAGCACCGCCACCACCACAAAGCCCTTGCGCGCCAACGACGTGGCCAGGTCATGCAACGCCAGTGGCGTACCAGTGTTGCCATGGGACAGCATCAGCATCGGGAAACGGCCGATGGCGATTTTGGAGTCTTCAGTGGCGGCGACGCGATAGGCGCCCAACTGCGTGGAGCGCTCGGTGTCGGTGGAAGGATAGAACGCGACGGCTTTCATCGGCTGCAAGTCCAGCGGGTCGAGAAAGCTCATGCGATGAAAGCCCACACTCCAATGGGGGTGCGGCGCAGGCGCGGCGTGCACTGAAATCAGGCTGCCGAGCAGGGAGAGAACCATAACAGCACAAAGACGCATCATGGGACGTCCACCTTTGCTGCGTGAGAACCGACATGTCGAATGAAAAGTCCAGGGTATTGAACCCATGCTTGCACAACCTGGGCCACATCAGAAAAGACAGCGTACAAACGAAAAAACTCCGTACTCCGTTCGCGTTCAGACGAGCAGAATACAGAGTTTAGGCGCCCGACCTCAGATTGAAACCGAGTAGAGGCGAAATTTACACAAGTCTTACGCCGCGGCGAACAATTCTTCGTTGATACGTACGTTGGCGTCGCTCATGGCTTTGTTGCGCACTTCATCACCATAGGCCAGGCCTTCGGCGCGAACCACTTCGATGTTGGTGATGCCAAGGAAGCCGAACAGCAGCTTCAAGTAGTCGACGTGGGCAGCGCCGGACGCTTGACCCGCATGCAGGCCGCCGGAGGTGGACACGATGATGACTTTCTTGTTGCCGCACAGCCCTTCCGGACCGGCTTCGGTGTAGCGGAAGGTCTGGCCGGCGACGGCAATGCGGTCGATCCAGGCTTTGAGTTGCGTCGGGATGGTGAAGTTGTACATCGGCGCACCGACGACGATGGCATCGGCGGCAAGGAACTCGGCCAGCGACGAGGCGCTCAGTTCAGCTTCGTGCTTCTGTGCCGCATCACGCAATTCGGCAGCGGTGCCCAAGGCGCCCAGGGTCGCGCCGGAAAAATGATTGATGGCGTCGCTGGCCAGGTCGCGGTAAGTGACTTCCACACCCGGTTCAGCGGCTTGCCAGGCTTTCACTACGCCAGCGCTGAGCTGACGGGAAGCCGAGTTGTCGCCGAGGATGCTGGAATCGATGTGCAAGAGTTTCATGGTGGATCTCCGAGGTGGGATCGACAAGGGCGATCTGATGGCGTTGATGCTACGCATCAATCCAATAGTCGATAAGCCGCCTGAAATGCGATAGTTTGTCCTACTGACAGGACAATAGGCAGCAACATGCAAGACCTGAACGATCTCTACTATTTCGCCAAAGTCGTCGAAGCCGGCGGTTTCGCGGCCGCCGGACGGCTGCTGGGCATCCCCAAGTCGCGACTGTCGCGGCGCATTGCCGAGCTGGAAGAACGCCTGGGCGCACGCTTGCTGCAACGCACCACCCGCCAGTTGACCCTTACCGCCGTGGGCGAACGTTACCTGCGTCATTGCCAGGCCATGCTGTTGGAAGCCGAGATGGCCGATGAGGCCGTGGCCAGTATGTCCAGTGAGCCGCGTGGGCGGTTGCGGGTCACTTGCCCGGTGGGTTTGGCGCAAAACATGATGCCCGACGTGGTCGCCGGGTTTCTTGCCGCCTACCCCCAGGTGCAACTGGAGATGACCCTGGTCAATCGCCGTGTCGACCTGGTCGCCGAAGGTATCGACGTGGCCCTGCGCGTGCGCGATCTGGGCGACGAAGACCCGTTGCTGGTCACCAAGCGTCTGCGCCCGGCCCAGACCGTGCTGGTTGCCAGCCCTAATTTTTTAAACGGACGACAGGTCGGCACCCTCGACGACCTCAAGCAGTTGCCGATACTCGGCGCGCTGGAAGCGGATCGCATGGTGCATCAACGCATTCTCGATCCCCAGGGCAACCCCCAGGACCTGGTGATGGAAGCACGTCTGGGCGTTGACGACTTCAATGTGCGCAAGGCCTGCGCCATCATGGGCCTGGGCTTCACCGTGCTGCCGATGATGTATTGCGAAGAAGAACTGGCCAGCGGCCGCCTGGTGCAACTGCTGCCACAATGGTCATTGCCGGGCGGCTGGCTGCAGGCGGTGTACCCGCATCGACGTGGCGTACTGCCGGCCATTCGCGCCTGGATCGATTACCTGGAAGAAGGCTTTAAAAGCTGCGGAGACCGCCTGTTATGAAGATGACCGAAGAACACGTCGCCACGTTCTGCCTGAGCCTGCCCGGCGCGCGGGAAGACTACAAATGGGGTGGTGTGCGGGTGTTTTCGATTGCCGGCAACAAGATGTTCGCCCTGCAGAACCTGCGCGGCGACTCGTTGGCGTTCAAGGTCGACAAGGACCTTTTCCTGGGCCACGTGGACCGTCCCGGCATCCACCCCGCGCCGTACCTGGCGCGTGCGCAGTGGATCATCATGAACACGCCCTACCCGCTGGGCGCCGAGGAGTTGCGTGGCCTGTTGCGGCGCTCCCACCAACTGGTGGTTAGCAAACTGCCCAAGCGCACGCAGATCGGCTTGCGGCTAGAGGACTGACAACAAGGTGCCGCCCAGGAACAACTGATCCAGCCAGAACACTTGGTGCAGCAACACAATCACCCAGAACAGCACTTGGTAAGAGACCTTGCGTGTCTTGTGACGAAACACCTGCTGGGCAATCAACGCCCCCGGCCAACCGCCCGCCAGTTCCACCGCGTGGAGGATGTTTTCCGGGGTGCGCCAGCTGTCGGTCTGCGCCTTGCGTTTGTCACTCCAGTACAGGAAAAACGCGATCACGCTGACCACGCCATAGGCCGCCAGTGGGACCACGGTTTCGCCGCGTTGCCACACCAGCACCGACCCCAACAGCGGCGCCGCGCACAACAGCACAAAGAGCGCCGCCTTCAAGCGTGGGTGCTGGATGCTCATGCCTTGGCCGCCGCC
Source organism: Pseudomonas lactucae (assembly GCF_016937615.1). GTDB lineage: Bacteria > Pseudomonadota > Gammaproteobacteria > Pseudomonadales > Pseudomonadaceae > Aquipseudomonas > Aquipseudomonas lactucae. The sequence goes on from NZ_JAFHKI010000001.1 coordinate 49,761, forward strand.
CAGTCGATCCAACCGAACTGCCAGGTCGCCAGGATCAGCAGGCCAAAGCCGATGCGGTACCAGGCAAACGCCGCGTAGCTATGGCTGGCGATGAACTTGAGCAGGCCCTTGACCGCGATCATCGCGAAAATGAACGAGGTGACAAACCCGATGGCAAACACCGGCAGGTCCGCCGGCTGGAACAGGTCGCGGTACTTGTAGCCCGAGTACAGCGCCGCGCCGACCATGGTCGGCATGGCCAGGAAAAACGAGAACTCGGTGGCCGTCTTGCGCGACAGGCCGAACAGCAGGCCGCCGATGATGGTGGCACCGGAGCGCGAGGTACCGGGGATCATTGCCAGGCACTGGGCAAAGCCGACCTTGAGGGCATCTTTCCAAGTGATGTCATCGACCGTTTCAGCATGTACGGTATGTTCGCGCCGCTCAGCCCACAACATGATCACCCCACCCACCACCAAGGCGGACGCCACCGTGATCGGGTTGAACAGGTAATGCTTGATCGCGTTCGCGAAAATCACCCCCAGCACCACTGCCGGTAGCACGGCGATGATCAGGTTCACGGTGAAACGCTGGGCATTGCGCTGAGTCGGCAAACCGACGACCACGTCCAGGATCTTGCGGCGAAACTCCCAGACGACGGCCAGAATGGCCCCCAACTGGATAATGATATTGAACGCTTCGAAGCGCTCACCACCGAAGCCAATCAAGTCGGCGACAATGATCTGGTGGCCGGTGCTGGAAATCGGCAGGAACTCCGTCAGCCCCTCCACTACACCAAGAATCAATGCCTGAATGGCGGTCCAAAAATCCATGCTTCCCCCAAAGGTCATGCGCGGTGGCATGCCTCACTAGTCTTTTTTAATGGTTCACTGACGACGCGCGCGCTGAAGGCCCAATGTTGATGATGGTCAACACCGGCCTGCAAAAATGCTGTGAAAATCAGACAGTACTCAGGTTTTACGATTTCAGGCCGAAAGCCTATCAGACAAGGCGTAAAAGTCGATGCGACGCCCATAATTATAAAAAGCCCGGAGTGACAGGACGATGAACAGTTTGCGCAATATGTCGATCAGCCGCCGCCTTTGGTTGATCCTGATAGTCGCCGTGCTCATGCTGATGGCCTTGGGTTTGCTGATGCTCAAGCAGATTCATGACGACCTTTACCAGGCCAAAAGACAACAGACCCAACACGTGGTGCAGACCGCCAGCGGCATCCTGACGTTTTATCACGGCCTCGAAACCACCGGCGTGATGACCCGCGACGCCGCGCAAAAACAAGCCCTGAGCGCTGTGCGTGGGCTGCGTTACGACCATGACGATTACTTCTGGATCAACGACCTCACGCCCGTGATGATCATGCATCCGACCAACCCCAAGCTCGATGGCCAGAACCTTTCGGCGATCCGCGATCCGGACGGCTTTGCGATCTTCAATGAGTTCGCCAGCCTGGCCAAGGCCAAGGGCGCCGGCATCGTCAACTACCGTTGGCCCAAGCCGGGTGCCGAAGCACCAGTGGCCAAGACCTCGTATATCCAACTGTTTGAACCCTGGGGCTGGATCATCGGCTCTGGCGTCTACGTCGACGATGTACAGGCCGAGTTCAGCGCCCAGGTATGGAAAGCGTCATTCATCGTGCTGGGCATTGCGCTGGCGATGGGTTTGCTGGTGGCGCTGATTGCCCGCAGCATCGTGCAACCGCTGCAGGCAGCGGTGAATGCCATGGGCAACATCGCCAGCGGCGAAAGCGACCTGACCCGCAGTCTCGACACCCACGGCCGCGACGAAGTGACCCAGTTGTCCCAGCACTTCAACAGCTTCACGGCCAAGCTGCGCCAGGTGGTCAGCCAGTTGCAGGCCTGCGCCAACGCCCTGGGCGAGTCCTCCACGGAGCTGGGCAACAACGCCAGCCAGGCCCATGACCGCAGTCAGCAACAGTCGCAGCAGATGGAGTTGGTGGCCACCGCGATCAACGAAGTCACCTACGGCGTGCAGGATGTGGCCAAGAACGCCGAACACGCCGCCAGCGAAATGCGCGAAGCCGAAGCACAGGCCCAGCAAGGCCAGGTCAATATCGACGGCAGCCTGCAGCAGATCGACCAGTTGTCCAACACCATCAGCCAGGCCGTGGAAGTGATCCGCACCCTGTCCAGCGAAAGCACGCAGATCGGAGGCGTGCTGGAAGTGATCCGTTCCATCGCCGACCAGACCAACCTGTTGGCGCTCAACGCCGCCATCGAAGCCGCGCGGGCCGGCGAGCAAGGTCGCGGGTTTGCCGTGGTCGCCGACGAAGTGCGGCTGCTGGCCCAGCGCACGCAAAAATCCACCGCCGAAATCCAGCTGATGATCGAGCGCCTGCAGGGTCACTCGGAAGCGGCGGTCAAGGTGATCAGCGACAGCCACAGCGCTTCGCAACTGACCATCGAACAAGCCGGCCAGGCGGGTGCGAGCCTGACGGCCATCGGCCAGGCCTTGCGTAACCTCAACGGCCTGAACGCGTCGATTGCCAGCGCCACCCTGCAGCAAGCCCATGTGGTGGAAGACATCAACCAGAACGTTACCGAGGCGGCGGGGCTGTCCCACAGCACGGCGGTAGCGGCGGAACAGTCGAGCCTGGCCAGTGCGCAGTTGCGTGGGTTGAGTGAACAGCTCGACGGGTTGCTGCGTCAGTTCAAGGTCTGACACTGCTCCAAATGTGG
>NZ_JAFHKI010000010.1 GCF_016937615.1 Pseudomonas lactucae
GGGGCTTGCCCCCGATGGCGATTTATACAGCGCCTTTTTCTCAAGCCTTCCCCAGGCCCATGTTCACAATTCTTCCTTTTCCCGTCCTTCGATGAGTTTTTTCAATCGAATTCGAGTGGCTGCGCCCGCGTTTATCAGCTACCATTTTCGCAAATGAACATTAATGTTCGAATTCCAATACGAAATAAATCGCGAGGCCAGCCGATGAACCCTTCTACCTTGCCTGCTCCACCGCTTGCCGAAGTCTATGACGTCGCCGTTATCGGCGGCGGGATCAATGGCGTCGGCATTGCAGCAGACGCAGCCGGGCGCGGTTTGTCGGTATTCCTTTGCGAAAAGGACGACCTGGCCAGCCACACTTCCTCCGCCAGCAGCAAGCTGATCCACGGCGGCCTGCGCTACCTGGAACATTACGAATTCCGCCTGGTGCGCGAAGCGCTGGCCGAACGTGAAGTGTTGCTGGCCAAGGCCCCGCACATCGTCAAGCAGATGCGTTTTGTATTGCCGCACCGCCCGCACCTGCGTCCGGCGTGGATGATTCGCGCGGGGCTGTTCCTGTACGACCACCTGGGCAAGCGCGAAAAGCTTGCCGGCTCCAAAAGCCTCAAGTTCGGTGCCGACAGCCCGCTGAAAAGCGAAATCACCAAAGGCTTCGAATACTCCGATTGCTGGGTCGATGACGCCCGCCTGGTGGTACTCAATGCCATGGCGGCCCGCGAAAAAGGCGCGCACATCCACACGCAGACCCGCTGCATCAGCGCACACCGCAGCAATGGCCTGTGGGAAATGAACATGGAACGCACCGACGGCAGCCTGTTTTCGATCCGTGCCCGCGCGCTGGTAAACGCGGCCGGCCCGTGGGTCGCCAAGTTCATCAAGGACGACCTCAAGCTGGACTCGCCCTACGGCATCCGCCTGATCCAGGGCAGCCACCTGATCGTGCCGAAGCTGTACGAAGGCGCCCACGCGCACATTCTGCAGAACGAAGACCAGCGCATCGTGTTCACCATTCCGTACCTGAACCACCTGACCATCATCGGCACCACCGACCGCGAATACACCGGCGACCCGGCTGCAGTTGCGATTACCGAAGGTGAAACCGACTACATGCTCAACGTAGTCAATGCGCACTTCAAGAAGCAGCTGAGCCGCGACGACATCGTCCACACCTATTCCGGCGTACGCCCACTGTGCAACGACGAGTCGGACAACCCCTCGGCGATCACCCGTGACTACACGCTGTCGCTGTCCGGAGGCACGGGTGAGGCGCCGATCCTGTCGGTGTTCGGCGGCAAGCTGACGACCTACCGCAAGCTCGCCGAGTCGGCAATGGCGCAACTGGCACCGTATTTCACCCAGATGCGCCCGAGCTGGACCGCCAAGGCCAGCCTGCCGGGCGGCGAAGACATGACCACGCCAGAGGCCCTGGCCGACGCCATTCGCAGCAAATTCGACTGGCTGCCGAGCGAGATCGCACGCCGCTGGTCCACCACCTACGGCAGCCGTACCTGGCGCCTGCTCGAAGGCGTGCAGTCGCTCGCCGACCTGGGCGACCATCTGGGTGGCGGTCTGTACACCCGCGAAGTCGACTACCTGTGCGCCGAAGAATGGGTCAGCCAATCCGAGGATGTGCTGTGGCGGCGGACCAAGCTAGGCCTGTTCACCACCCCGCAGGAACAGGACAACCTGCAGCGGTACCTGTCCAAGGTTGAACAAAACCGCAGCAAAACCCAGGCGGCCTGACAGATTCGTCCTGCAAAAGCCCCTGCGCCGTGAGGCCCAGGGGCTTTTTTATGCCCGGCCGATCATTCGGTTTTCCGAACGCGATGCCTCAGCCTATTCGGTTTGCCGGACCATCAGGTTGATTATTGCTCGTCATATAAAGTTAATTTTCATATAAATCATATGTTTAACCTTTTATCACTGGCCTGGCACGACTCATGCTCTACACTCTTCGACGATTGCCTGAGGACGCCTCAGGAGCCGTCATGGCATTCGCTGTACAAGAGAGCCGCTCAGCCGGCTTCATAAAAAAAACAAATGTCGAGGAAGTATTGATGCGCATCGTTCCCCATATCCTGGGCGCAGCTATCGCTGCCGCTTTGATCAGCACGCCAGTCTTTGCCGCCGAACTCACCGGCACACTGAAGAAAATCAATGACTCCGGCACCATCACCCTCGCTCACCGCGACAGCTCCATTCCGTTTTCCTACATCGCGGATGGTTCGGGCAAACCGGTTGGCTATTCCCACGACATTCAAGTGGCTGTCGTCGAGCAACTGAAAAAAGACCTGAACAAGCCCGACCTGAAGGTCAAGTACAACCTGGTGACCTCGCAAACGCGTATTCCGCTGATCCAGAACGGTACCGCGGACCTGGAATGCGGCTCCACCACCAACAACGCCGAACGCGCCCAGCAAGTTGACTTCACCACCAACATCTTCGAAATCGGCACTCGTCTGCTGGTCAAGAAAGACAAGGATGGCAAGCCAAGCTACGCTGACTTCGCCGACCTGAAAGGCAAAAACGTCGTGACCACCGCCGGCACCACGTCCGAGCGCATCATCAAGGCGATGAACGCCGACAAGCAGATGGGCATGAACGTCATCTCCGCCAAAGACCACGGCGAATCCTTCCAGATGCTCGAAAGCGGCCGTGCCGTTGCGTTCATGATGGACGACGCCCTGCTGGCCGGCGAAGAAGCCAAGGCCAAGAAGCCGGACGACTGGGTCATCACCGGTACTCCGCAGTCCTTCGAAGCCTACGCTTGCATGGTTCGCAAAGGCGATCCGGACTTCAAGAAAGCTGTGGATGACGCCATCGTCGCCCTGTACAAATCCGGCGAGATCAACAAGATCTACAGCAAATGGTTCGAAAGCCCGATCCCACCGAAAGGCCTGAACCTGAACTTCCCGATGAGCGACAAGGTCAAGGAACTGATCAAGAACCCGACCGACAAGCCGGCTCCGGAAGTAAAAATCTGATTCCTGACTAACCTTACCTCCTGGGGGAGCTCACCCTCCCCCAGGCGTCTGTTACTACCTGCTGGCTATAACTTGGAACACTCGACCTGGCGGTTTTCGAGCCGATCGTGTGTGCCTGACGTTCTCCGTCAGGCGGGAATGGATGTTCCCCAAGCGGGTGCTTGTACATCGATCGATCTCGAGGGGAGACCCTAATGAATTACAACTGGGACTGGGGCGTGTTCTTCAAGTCCACCGGCGTGGGCAGCGAGACTTATCTCGACTGGTACATCGCGGCCTGGGCTGGACCATCGCCATCGCTGTCGTGGCATGGATTATCGCCTTGCTGCTGGGCTCCATTCTGGGGGTCATGCGCACCGTGCCAAACCGTATCGTATCGGGCATCGCGACCTGCTACGTGGAACTGTTTCGTAACGTGCCGCTGCTGGTTCAGCTGTTCATCTGGTATTTCCTGATACCCGACCTGCTGCCGCAGAACCTGCAGGACTGGTACAAACAAGACCTGAACCCGACCACCTCGGCCTACCTGAGCGTTGTCGTGTGCCTGGGCCTGTTCACCGCCGCTCGTGTGTGCGAACAAGTGCGTACCGGTATCCAGGCGCTGCCACGTGGCCAGGAATCCGCGGCGCGCGCCATGGGCTTCAAGCTGCCGCAGATTTACTGGAACGTGCTGCTGCCCCAGGCCTACCGCATCATCATTCCGCCGCTCACCTCGGAATTCCTCAACGTGTTCAAGAACTCCTCCGTGGCGTCCTTGATCGGCTTGATGGAACTGCTGGCGCAAACCAAGCAGACCGCCGAGTTCTCGGCCAACCTGTTTGAAGCCTTCACCCTGGCCACGCTGATCTACTTCACCCTGAACATGAGCCTGATGCTGCTGATGCGCGTGGTCGAGAAGAAAGTCGCAGTGCCCGGCCTGATCTCCGTGGGGGGTAAATAATGGACTTCGATTTCAGCGGCATCATCCCCGCTATCCCGGGCCTGTGGAACGGCATGGTCATGACCTTGCAGCTGATGGTCATGGGCGTGGTCGGCGGCATCATCCTCGGCACGATCCTCGCGCTGATGCGCCTGTCGTCCAGCAAACTACTGTCGCGCGTGGCCGGCGCCTACGTGAACTACTTCCGCTCGATCCCGCTGCTGCTGGTGATCACCTGGTTCTACCTGGCGGTGCCGTTCGTGCTGCGCTGGATCACCGGCGAAGACACCCCGATCGGTGCGTTCACCTCCTGCGTCGTGGCCTTCATGATGTTCGAAGCCGCGTACTTCTGCGAAATCGTGCGGGCCGGCGTGCAGTCGATCCCCAAGGGCCAGATGGGCGCAGCACAGGCGATGGGCATGACCTATGGCCAGACCATGCGTCTGATCATCCTGCCCCAGGCGTTCCGCAAGATGACCCCGTTGCTGCTGCAACAGAGCATCATCCTGTTCCAGGACACCTCGCTGGTCTACACCGTGGGCCTGGTGGACTTTCTCAACTCCGCCCGCTCCAACGGCGACATCATCGGCCGCTCCAATGAGTTCCTGATCTTTGCCGGTGTCGTCTACTTCATCATCAGCTTTTCCGCCTCGCTGCTGGTCAAGCGTCTGCAAAAAAGGTTTGCCGTATGATCTCTATCAAGAACATCAACAAGTGGTATGGCGACTTCCAGGTGCTGACCGATTGCAGCACTGATGTCAAAAAAGGCGAAGTGATCGTGGTGTGCGGGCCGTCGGGCTCGGGCAAGTCCACCCTGATCAAGTGCGTCAACGCGCTGGAACCGTTCCAGAAGGGCGACATCGTGGTCGACGGCACCTCCATCGCCGACCCGAAGACCAACCTGCCGAAACTGCGTTCGCGCGTGGGCATGGTATTCCAGCACTTCGAGCTGTTCCCGCACCTGACCATCACTGAAAACCTGACCATCGCGCAGATCAAGGTGCTGGGCCGCAGCAAGGAAGAAGCCACCCAGAAAGGCCTGCAACTGCTGGAACGCGTGGGCCTCTCGGCGCACGCCCACAAGCACCCCGGCCAACTCTCCGGCGGCCAGCAACAACGCGTGGCCATTGCCCGCGCCCTGGCCATGGACCCGATCGTCATGCTGTTCGACGAACCGACCTCGGCCCTGGACCCGGAAATGGTCAACGAAGTACTGGACGTGATGGTGCAACTGGCCCAGGAAGGCATGACCATGATGTGCGTGACCCACGAAATGGGCTTTGCCCGCAAAGTGGCCGACCGCGTGATCTTCATGGACGCCGGCAAGATCATCGAAGACTGCCCGAAAGAAGAGTTCTTCGGCGACATCAGCGCCCGCTCCGAACGCGCGCAGCACTTCCTTGAGAAAATCCTGCAGCACTAAGTACTACGCAGCTCCTACTGTGGAAACCGAGCCAATGTGGGAGGGGGCTTGCTCCCTCCCACATTGGATCGCACAGGCCGGCAGCTCTGGTTGACCCAAGGCATCTGTGATGAAATGCGACCCCAACCAATTTCGCGCCGCACCGCCATCACTTGCCGTGAAACCTCGTCTGATTCGCCAACTGTTCCTGCCGCCGTTGACCATCGCACTGATGATCGGCCTGGGTTATATCGGCTTCTGGATCAGCGAGTACTACGGTATCCGCACCCTTAGCGACACGGGCGAACGCCAGTTGGAGTTGCATGCCCGCACGGTCGAAAGCGAACTGAGCAAATACACCTACCTGCCCAGCCTGCTGGAGCTGGAGTCCAGCGTCTCGAAGCTGTTGGCCGATCCAAACCAGGAAACCCGCAAGACCGTCAACGATTACCTCGAAGGCCTGAACCGACGCAGTCGCAGCCGGGCCATCTACGTGATGGACACCACCGGTCGGGTACTGGCTACCAGTAACTGGCGCGATGCCGACAGTTACCAGGGTGAAGACCTGTCCTTTCGCGCCTATTTCCAGAACGCCGTACGCGGCCAGCCCGGACGCTTCTATGGCATCGGCAGCACCAATGGCGAACCTGGCTATTACCTGGCCCATGGCCTGGAAGAACACGGCAAGATCATCGGCGTCGCCGTGGTCAAGGTGCGCCTCGAAGCCCTCGAAGAACGCTGGCAGCGCGCGCGCCTGGAAGCCTTCGTCAGCGACGAGAACGGCATCATCATCCTCTCCAGCGACCCGGCTCGGCGCCTCAAGGCCGTGCGGCCATTGAGCAACGAGACCAAGGAGCGACTGGCCCACAGCCTGCAATATTACTGGGCCACACTCAACGAACTGGAACCCCTGGCCCGCGAACGGCTCAACGAAGGCACCGAGAAACTGACCTTCCCGGCCAACAGCGAAGTGGTCAACGACGAGCACGCCGTCAGCTACCTGGCGCAAACCCGCCCGCTCAATGACACGCCGTGGAATTTCACCCTGCTCACCCCGCTCAACGACCTGCGCCGCGCTGCGATCAACCAGGGCATCCTGGTGGCCGTGGCGTTTGGTCTGGTGGCGTTTTTGCTGATCGCCTGGAACGAGCGGCGCAAGGTCATCGCCACCCGTCTCGCCGCACGGGAAGCCTTGCAGGAAGCCAACAGCCAGCTGGAGCGACGGATTGCCGAACGCACCGCCGACCTGCGCGCCAGCAACGAACGGCTCAAGGGCCAGATTCGCGAACGGCGCCAGGCCGAAGAGACGCTGCGCCGTGCCCAGGATGAACTGGTGCAGGCCGGCAAACTCGCCGCTATCGGCCAGATGTCCACCAGCATCGCCCATGAACTGAACCAGCCGTTGGCGGCGCTGCGCACCTTGTCCGGCAACACCGTGCGCTTCCTTGAGCGCGGCGCCCTGGACACCGCCAGCGCCAACCTCAAGACCATCAACGAACTGATCGACCGCATGGGCCGCATTACCGCCAGCCTGCGTTCCTTTGCCCGACGCGGTGATGACCAGGGCGAGGCCAGCCTCGCCAAAGCGGTGGACGCCGCGTTCCAGGTACTCGGTGCCCGCCTGGACAGCCTGCCATTGACCGTGCACCGCGACTTTGCCAACGCTGACGTGCAGATTGACCAGACGCGCCTGGAGCAGATCCTGGTCAACCTGATCGGCAACGCCCTCGACGCCATGCAGGCGCAACCGGCTCCCGAGCTGTGGCTGGAAGGCAGCAGCGGCGAAGGCAAATACCGCCTGCAGGTACGCGACAATGGGCATGGCATCGACGCCGAGACGCGCAAACATCTGTTCGAACCGTTTTTTACCACCAAACCCGGCGAGCAAGGCCTGGGGCTGGGCCTCACGCTGTCCGCCAGCCTCGCGGCGGCGACCGGCGGCAACCTCGCCGTGGAACACCCGGCCGGTGGTGGTACTGCCTTTGTCCTGAGCCTGCCGTTGGCGGGCACTCAACCAGCTGAGTCGACATGAATATTGATCCCCAAGACCTCACCGTGCTGATCGTCGAAGACGACCCCCATGTGCTGCTCGGCTGCCAGCAAGCCCTGGCGCTGGAAGACATCCCCAGCGTGGGCGTGGGCAGCGCCGAAGAGGCGTTGACGCGCGTCGGCGAAAACTTCGCGGGCATTGTGATCAGCGACATCCGCCTGCCGGGCATCGACGGCCTGGAGCTGCTCACCCGACTCAAGGCCCTGGATAAAAGCCTGCCGGTGGTACTGATCACCGGGCATGGCGATATCTCCATGGCCGTCGGCGCCATGCGCAACGGCGCCTACGATTTCATGGAGAAACCCTTTTCCCCCGAACGCCTGGTGGACGTCGCCCGCCGCGCCCTGGAACAACGCGGGCTGGCGCGGGAAGTCTGGTCGCTGCGCCGCCAGCTGGCCGAGCGCGACTCCCTGGAAGGCCGCATCATCGGCCGCTCCCCGGCCATGCAGAACCTGCGCGAGCTGATCGCCAACGTCGCCGACACCTCGGCCAACGTGCTGATCGAAGGCGAAACCGGCACCGGCAAGGAACTGGTCGCCCGTTGCTTGCATGATTTCAGCCGGCGCCACGCCCACCAGTTCGTCGCGCTGAACTGCGGCGGCCTGCCGGAGAACCTCTTCGAAAGCGAGATTTTCGGCCACGAGGCCAACGCCTTCACCGGCGCCGGCAAGCGGCGTATCGGCAAGATCGAACACGCCCACGAAGGCACGCTGTTCCTTGATGAAGTGGAAAGCATGCCGATCAACCTGCAGATCAAACTGCTGCGGGTGTTGCAGGAGCGTACGTTGGAACGCCTGGGTTCGAACCAGAGCGTGGCAGTGGATTGCCGGGTGATCGCCGCCACCAAGTCCGACCTCGACGAGCTGAGCCGTGCCAGCCAATTCCGCAGCGACCTGTACTATCGCCTCAACGTGGTCACCCTGGAACTGCCACCGCTGCGCGAGCGCCGCGAAGACATCCTGCAGCTGTTCGAGCATTTCCTGCAGCAGTCATCGCTACGCTTCGACCGCGCCGTGCCGGAGCTGGACAACCAGACCTTGTCGAGCCTGATGAGCCACGACTGGCCGGGCAACGTGCGCGAGCTGCGCAACGTCGCCGAACGCTTCGCCCTCGGCCTGCCCGCCTTCAAGAAAAGCGGCGCCGGCAGCGGCAACCAGGGCGTGGCCTTCACCGAGGCGGTGGAAGCGTTTGAGCGCAACCTGCTCAGCGACGCCCTGCAACGCAGCGGTGGCAACCTGACCCAGGCCAGCCAGGAGCTGGGGATGGCCAAGACCACGCTGTTCGACAAGGTCAAGAAATACGGGTTGAGTCACTGATGGATCTGTTCCTGAAGGCCGCCCTTGGCGCGGCGGTGGTACTGATCCTGGCCGCGCTGGCCAAGACCAGAAACTACTACATCGCGGGGTTGGTGCCGCTGTTCCCGACCTTTGCGCTGATCGCCCATTACATCGTCGGCAAGGGCCGTTCGCTGGACGATTTGAAGACCACCATCCTGTTCGGGATGTGGTCGATCATTCCGTACTTTGTGTACCTGGCGACGTTGTACGTGATGGTGGATCGGATGCGGTTGGAGGCCTCTTTAGCCGTAGCAGCGGTAGCATGGCTGATGGCGGCGACGATCCTGGTGAGTATCTGGGTACGCATCCATACCTGACCCGACTCGGTCAAAAATGTGGGAGGG
>NZ_JAFHKI010000100.1 GCF_016937615.1 Pseudomonas lactucae
GTGGTGATCTGCCCGCCAATATCGGCGATGCCGCCGGGCGCCAGCACGTTCTGTTGCTGCAATTGCTGGAACAGCTGCTGGGGAGACAAGCCCAGCCCCGCCAGGCGCTGCGGGTTGAAGTCGATCGACAACTGCTGGTCTTGCACACCGTGCAGCGTCACTTGGCCGATGCCCGGTAACCCGCCCAACTGGTCGCGCAGGCGTTTGAGCGGTCCGCGCATCTCGCTCATGCTGTAGCCGGGCGCGGTAATCGCGATGGACGCGACAGCGACGCGTCCGAAATTGTCGTCGACAAACGGCCCCTGGGTGCCCGCTGGAAAGCTGGCGCCGGCCTCGGCGACTTTATTGCGCACCTGTTGCCACAGCACGCCCAGGTCCTTGATCTCATCGCGGGCCGTCACCTGGATGATCACGCTGCCGGGGTGGACGGTGGTCACGATGTTTTTGATCTGCGACAGCTCGCGCAGTTTTTCTTCGGTAGGCCGGGCCAGCAACTCTTCGGCGCGTTCGCTGGGCAGGCCGGGGAATTGGATACTCACCAGTGCATCGCGGATCGTCACCGAGGGCTCTTCCTGGGTCGGGAAGCTCAGAAATGTAGCCACGCCTGCGAGCAGGATCAGCAAGGCGGTGAATAACGTCAGGCGGCTCGCGCCCAGGGCGTGACGGGTCAGGTTGATCATTCGGGTGTGCTCAAACGGCTGGAGGGCGAGAGCAGGTTGACGGGCTGGCCGTCGGTGAGGAACGCGACGCCGGTGACGACCACTTGCTCGCCGTCCTTGAGGCCGTTGTCGATGGCGACACGGCCCTGGTCGATCAGGCCGATCCTGATCTCACGCAGGGCGACCTTGCCCTGGGCCGGGTCATAGACGAACACCTGCACCTGGCTGGCGTTGCCACCCAGACGCAACGCCTGGGTCGGAATCGATAGCGCGAGCGCGGCGGGGGCCGCCAGTCGCACGTTGAGGTTTACCCCGCTGGGGAGCGCGAGGTCACGGGCGTTCAGACGAAAACGCGCGCTTTGCAGCAGGCCGTTCTGTGCACGCGTCGACACGCCTTCGAGTATCAGCGGCAGGCTTGAGCCGGGTGCTGCCGGGTCGTTGGCGACGGCATGGTCGCCAGGCTTGAGGCCGGCGGCCTGTTCCACCGGGATTTGCACGATGACCTGCAACGCGCCGCCGGCCTCCAGTTCCATCACGACTTGGCCGGGCGACAACTCGCTGTACAACTGCGCGGGCCTGGCCACGACGCGGCCATCAAACGGCGCGATCAGTTGGCCCAGGCGTTGATCGCGGCGTACCAGGTCCAGCGCCGCTTCATCGGCGGCCTGCTGTGCAACGGCGGCCTGCCACGCGGCCTCGGCTTGCTCCACGGCGCTGGCCGCGACGCTGCCCTGGGCATACAACTGTTGCTGGCGCAGCTTGTTGCGCTTGCGCTCGCCGGTTTGCGCCACGCTGGCGAACAGGGCCGCCTGCGCCTGTTTCAGGCGCAACCGCACGGCTGCCGTGTCCAGGCTTGCCAGCACCTGGCCTTGTTTCACGCTATCGCCGACGTCGACGTTCAACGCCATCAATCGGCCCGCGCCTTCGAAGGCCAAGGCGGCGCGCTGGCGTTGGCGTACCACACCGGTCAACGGCGCAACGTCGGCCTCTGCGGCGTGCACGGTGGTGACTTTCACCGACCTTACGGCCGGTTCCGGCACCGGTTCCTCGCGCGAACAGGCCGCCACCAACAGGCAGGCAACGCCGAGCAGCAGGGGACGGCCCCAAGGACGGAACAACTGAGCAAAACCCTGCATGCCTGGCGCCTCGTTATCAGAAGGTGTAGTTGATGGCGAACATGCCCAGGCCGGCGCTTTCACGTCGGATCAGCGGGCTGTTACGCGCCTGGTCGGCGTACTGGGTCAGCGTCAGGCTGGCCAGCGTCGACCAGTGCGCGTCCAGGCTGTGCTGCCAGTTCAAGGCGGCGGAGTAGGCGTAGATCCCGGCATCGGCACTGTATCTTCCGTAGAGCGAGCGCTGGCTCTGCTCCTGAGTGACACCAAAGAACGTCTGGTTGTAGCGGCCATCGCCGGCGTGCGCGTCGAGGTCCAGGGCCAGGGTGTCGCTGTCTGTGTGAAACAGGACGCCTTCCAGGCCGAAGCGGTAGCGGTTGCCACGGTGTTCGCCGGCCATGCGCAGTTCGGCTTCGCCGCTGACCGACAGCCAGTCAAGCAGTTGCTGGCTGAGGGTGAAGTCGGCGACGGTGGCGCCGTTGACATCGCCCATGCCGTTCAACTCGCGGTCGCCCGGGCGGCTGGTGCTGTCCTTCTCCTTGCGGCCCAGGTCATAGTTGATCGCCGCGCTGGCGCCAAAGCCGCTGTCGGATTGAAATTGCAGGCCCACGCCACGGGTGGTGTCGGCGAACAGCACGCCATGCTGGATGCTGAACATCGGCAGCACGAGCGCGCGGTAACGGTCGGCACCCATGTAGCGCGGCGTGACACCCATGCCAAGGCCCAGGGTGGCGGTGGTCTTGTCGGCTGCCGGGCTGGCGTCGGCCGCCTGTGCCGGGGTCGCGAGGGTGCAGGCCATCAAGGCGGCGCCCCACAGCACGGTACGGGTAGGGGGAGTGGTCAAGTTCATGGTGAAACCCTTTCAGCGGAGGAAAATAGCGGTGCGCCGGACAGCGCGCGATACAGCGCCAGGCGGTTGAACAACAATTGGTAGGTGGCCTTGCGTAATTCGATAGCCGATTCAGTCAGGCGAATCGCCGCCGCCGGGTGCTCCGAACGTGCCGCCGCACCGGCGGCAATCTGTTGCTCGACACGCTTGGCTTTCAGTGCGGTCAACGCCGCCAGATCGATCTGTGTGGTGGCGTTGGCCAACGCTTGCTGGCGCTGATTCAACAGGTCGGCGATTTCGCGGAAGGCGTCCTGCACGGTCTTTTCGTATTGGGCGACGGCGGACTGCTGGCGCGCGGTGGCCAGGTCCAGATTGGCCTGGTTACGGCCACCGTCGAACAGCGGCAGGTTCAGTTGCGGGGTGAACAGCCAGGCGCCGCTGCCGGATGAAAACAAGGTGTTCAAGCGCGGGCTGGCAATGCCCGCGCCGGTGCTCAAGGTGATCGAGGGGAAGAACGCCGCGCGCGCGGCGCCGATGTTGGCGTTCGCGGCGCGCAGCGCTTGTTCGCACTGGCGCACATCAAAGCGCTGCAACAGCCGCTGGGACGAGAGTTCGATCAGCCAGGGCGGGGTGTCCAAGTCAATCGTCGGGTCTGTGACGGTAGCGGTCGAAGCTGTGGCCTGATAGCCGCTGACCCACGCCAACGCCTGCCGTGCACTGGCGTGATCGGCGCTTGCGTCCTGCCATTGCTGGGTGGCACGCCGCACTTCCATGCGCTGGCTGTCGACCATGTCCTGGGCGATGAGACCCTGCGTTTGCTGGCCGACGAAAACGCTCAGCAACTGGTTCTGGTTGTCGAGCATGGACTGCGTGTCGGCCTGTACGCCTGCCTGCAAGCGCTCCTGCAAATACAGACGCGCCACTTCAACGATCAGCGCCTTGCGCGCGGCGAGGGCGCCGTAGCGCGTGGCCAGGTAGTCATGCTGCGCCGCTTCGGACAAGTTGCGCACACGGCCGAAAAAATCCAGCTCGAAATCCGAGATGCCCACGGAGGCCACCGCGATGTCCTGCCCATAACGTTCGTCGGCGCCTTGTCATGCAAATGCTGGCGGTTGCGTTGCAGCCCCAGGGCCACGGTGGGCAAGCGGTCGGCGCGGGAAATGCCGTACTGGGCGCGGGCTTGTTCGACACGCAGCAGCGCCAGGCGCAAGTCGCGGTTGTAGCTCAGGGCGCGCTCAACCCACTGCTGCAACTGCGCCGATGAGTCCAGGCCGGTCAGCAGCTGTTTCTCTTCCTCGGACAGTGCCTCTACCTCATTGGTCGTGGAGGAGGCGCGCCCGTTACAGGTTCGCCTTGCAGGGTCTGCGGCACCGGCAGCGCGGGGGCCTGGTACGCAGGCGCCAGCGAACAGCCGGTCAGCATGCCGACCAGCAGCAAAACCGCGCCGAGGCGTTCGGGCAGCTGGATAGGCTTGGACAGCGGGGCGGTGGTCGGCATAGGATCGGTTCGCGAAAGTCGGGCGTAGGGCAATACTGCTCGCGGACTTTCAATAAACCGTTCGTGAATTATCAAGGTTTCATCAAGAGGCTTCTTTGTGTCAGGAAAACGTATCCTCATCGTCGAAGACGACGCCGACAGCGCCAACATTCTCGAAGCCTATCTGCGCCGGGATGGTTTTGAGGTGGCCCTGGCCGAAGACGGCCAGCGCGGTCTGGACCTGCACAAAAGTTGGCGACCCGATCTGATCCTGCTGGACGTGATGCTGCCGCGCTTGAGTGGCACCGAGGTGTTGTCCGCCGTGCGGCGCAGCAGCGACACGCCCGTGATCATGGTCACGGCCATGGGTGACGAGCCGGAAAAACTCGGCGCCTTGCGCTATGGCGCCGACGACTATGTGGTCAAGCCCTACAGCCCGCGCGAGGTGGTGGCGCGGGTGCACGCAGTGTTGCGACGTACCACGGGCAGCCAACCGGTGGAGCAGTTGCTGCGTCATGAAAACCTGCAAGTGGACCTCGTCGCCTTTACGGCGGCCATTGAACACCGCGATGCGCCATTGCAATTGCTGGACCTGACGCCGACGGAGTTCAAACTGTTGGTCACCTTGCTGAAGACACCCTCCAAGGCCTTCACCCGTGATGAGCTGCTGGAGATCTGCCTGCCGGAAAGCGACGCCCTGGCCCGTGTCGTCGACACCCACGTGCACAACCTGCGGCGCAAGCTCGAAACCCATGGCATCGCCGGGGTACTGGTCACGGTGCGCTCCATTGGCTATCGGTTCAGGTAAGCCGCATGCTTGAGAAATCACGGATCAACGACAAACCCTTGTGGCGCTGGGTCGGCATGCGCATGAGCCTATTGGCGATTGGCGCGGTGGTGGTGATCGCCCTCTGCATGTGGATCAACTTCAGGTTGTCGGACCGCTACTTTTTGCAGCACCTGCCGCCGGCGCGCGCGAGGAGTTGCTGCAGTTGCGCGCCGAGCCGCAGCTCAACGAAAAACGCCTGCGCCAACTGGTTGCCGAATACTATCCGGTGGAGTTCTTCCAGCCGGACATGGCCAACCGTGACTGGCTGATTCTGGCTTGCCTGGTGCTGGCTGCTATCCCGATCATCATCCTCTGCGGTTTGTGGTTTTCGCGGCCTTTGTCCAGCCAGTTCTCGGCGATTGCCCAGGGTGCGCGGCGGGTGGCCGGCGGTGATTTCCTGACACGCCTGCCGGTTCACCGCGCCGCCCCCGATGAGCTGCAGCGCCTGATCAGCGACTTCAACAGCATGACCACGCAACTGGAACGCTACGAGCGCGATGTACGCGAGTCCAGCGCGGTCATCGCCCACGAATTGCGCACGCCATTGAACGCCGCCATGGGCCGGGTGCAGGGCATGCTCGATGAGGTGTTCCCCAGCGATGCTGCACAGTTGGGCATGGTCAAGCGTCAGCTCGATCAACTGCGCAAACTGGTGGATGACCTGCACCTGCTGTCGATGGCCCGGGCGGCCGGCTGGTGCTGGAGCGCAGCGATTTTCCCCTGGCGGTCCTGATCGCCGAACGGCTGGCCTGGTTCCAGCCGCAACTGGATGAGGCCGGCGTGCGTACGCAAGTCAGTATTGCCGATGGGGTTCGCCTGCATGCCGATCGTGATCGCCTGGGCCAGGTGATCAATATCCTGGTGGACAACCTGTTGCGTTACGCGGCGGGGGGTGGCGAATTGAGCGTGATGGCGCTTCGGGTCGAAGACCGGGTGGTGATTGAAATCGGTGACCGTGGTCCAGGGATCGAGGCACAGCACCTGGATAGCGTATTTGACCGCTTCTGGCGGGCGGAGCGTTCCAGGGCGCGTTATTCGGGCGGCAGCGGGCTGGGCTTGTCCATCGCCCGTGCGATCTGCCAGGCCCATGGCGGAGCCATTGCCGCCAGTAACCGCGCCGAGGGGGGCACCTTGATCCGGGCGGAGTTTCCGCTGTAGTTTTCGGGTTTATATCTATGGCTGGATAACTATTTAAATATAGGTAATTATGCCGTCGACGGCGCTTATCCGAGCGTCTGCATTGACGGGAAACGGCCATGGCGAACGGTGATCATCGATTCGAGCGAATTCTTCTGACCAATGACGACGGCATCGATGCGCCCGGGCTCAAGGTGCTGGAGCGGATTGCCTGCCAACTGGCGGATGAAGTCTGGGTCGTCGCGCCCTTGCTTGATCAAAGCGGTACCTCTCATTCATTGAGCCTGCACGCTCCTCTGCGGCTGAGCTACCACGGCACCCGCCGGTTTGCGGTGACCGGCACGCCGGGCGATTGCATTGCCGTGGCGCTGGGGCATCTGCTCAACCACGACAAGCCGGATCTGATTTTATCCGGCGTCAATCGTGGCGCGAACCTGGGCACCGAAACGGTGTT
The DNA here is from genome assembly GCF_016937615.1 of Pseudomonas lactucae. Classification (GTDB taxonomy): domain Bacteria; phylum Pseudomonadota; class Gammaproteobacteria; order Pseudomonadales; family Pseudomonadaceae; genus Aquipseudomonas; species Aquipseudomonas lactucae. The sequence goes on from NZ_JAFHKI010000100.1 coordinate 6,497, forward strand.
CTCGGGCACCGTCGGCGCGGCGATGACCGGGTTGCTGTTCGGTATCCCGTCTATCGCACTGAGCCAGGCGTTTACCGACCGCGCCGCCGTGCCTTGGGAAAACGCCCTCAACCACGGCGCGAACACGGTTGAGCTACTGATGGCGCTGGACTGGCCGCAGGGCGTTTGCCTGAATGTCAATTTTCCGAGTTGCGCGCCGGGTGCCGTACGTCCGCTGAAAATAACCCGCCAAGGCAGGGGGCGTTTGGACGGGGTGTCGGTGCGCTCGGAGAACGACCCACGCGGCCTGGAATACCATTGGCTTCAATTGCAGCGCCACTCACGGCCTGATGAGCCCGGCACGGAAACCGCGGAAAATCTCGCCGGTCACATCACCGCAACGCCGTTGCAGTTCGAGCGTACCCACGCCACGGCCGCCCGAATGTGCGAACAACTGGCCGAGGCCGGCCGCGTTCAGCGCTCTTCGTAGCGACCATACTGGCTGAGCTTGTCCATCAGCAGCCCGGCGGCCTCCAACTGCTTGCGTTCAGTGGCTGTCAGGCAGGCGTCGACGGCTTCAGCCAGCCACTCATCTCGGCGCTTGCGGCTTGCCTGCAATACGTGGCGGCCTTGGTCGGACAGGCCGATCCAGGTGCGCCGGCGATCCTCGGTGTCCGGTGTTCGGGTGATCAAGTCGCGCGTTTCGAGATCCTTCAACAGGGCGGCGAGGTTGGACGAGCGGATGTTTTCTGCTTCGGCGATTTTCGACGGCGTTGCCATGCCGTCCATTTGATCGATGGCACTCAACACCAGCATCTGTGACCACGTCTCGGGATGATTCTGTGCTTCCTGGCGCAGGCGTTTGTTCAAGCGCGTAAAACGCCCGCGAAATAATGCGATATCCATGCAGCGCTACCTTGGCGAAAAACCTCTGGGATTGTAGCTAAATCAAGGCTGGCGTCGTGCGGTTTCGCGCAGGTAGCGCGCGGGCGAGGTGCCCAGTGTCTTGCGAAACATGCTGATGAACGAGCTGACTGACTCATAGCCGAGCGTCTCGGCGGTTCGCTGCACCGACTGCCCCTCGGCCAGGCTTTGCAACGCGACAATGATCTGCCATTGCTTGCGCCACTGGCCGAAGGTCAGGCCGGTTTCGCCTTTTATCAGGCGGGCCAGCGAACGTTCACTCATGGCCACATGCCGTGCCCAGCTCGCCATGGTGGCGCGGTTGGAAGGGGCTTGTGCCAAAGCCCGGGCGATGGTGCGCAGCGGGGTTGCTACGGGCAACGGCAGGTAAAGTTGTTCCGTGGGGGCCAGTTCAAGTTCTTCCAGCAGCACGTTGGTCAACCGCGCAGTGCGCGAATTCGCGGGGTAATCCTGGGCCTGGCCGCTCAGGTGGAGGATGAGCTCGAGGATCAGTGGCGACAGCGCCAGCGTGCAGCAGCGATCCGGCAGTGTCGCGGCGCCGGGTTCGACGAACAAAAAACACACTTGCCCATTGGCCGTGACCCGGTTGCTATGGGCGACGCCCCCTGGGATCCACACGCCGAACCCTGACGGCACCATCCACACCCCATCTTCTCCCGTACACACGATGCCGCCGCAGTAAGCCACGACCAGTTGCCCTTTGCGGTGCGTGTGTACAGCGGACTCGCTGTCGTTGCGCTGGGGGGCGAGCTTCAGCGCTACGGCAGGTTGCGACAGGTTGTCGTACTCGAACTGATCGACGGGTAAGTGCTGGAGTTCGGCCATGGGGGTGCCATCGAGGGTTGTCTGGATTTGATTATATTTTGGCAGTGTACTCAATATCGGCAGCACGGGTAATTCCTTAGCATCGTCAACAAGCCCCCCTTGAGGATGCGGGCGAATGCTCGAACCCTCCGAACCCGGTACTTGCCATGCTCAGTGAAATCGCCATTGCCAACCTCTACTTTCCCCCCTTGTTGATCTACCTGGGCGTATCGGCCTTGGTCTACATCGTCATCGAGCGCCTGGCACGCTGCTGGCTGGACGGCGCGTGGCACCCGGCGCTGGCGCGGTTTTTTGTGTCGCTCATCGTCGTGTCGGCGATGGTTGTCAATTGCTGAGGGAGGCTGCGGGCATGTCTATCGTCAAACGCCTCAAACCTGTCGCCACCCTGGCGCTGGGGGCGCTGGCCCTGGTGTTCTGCCTGCAACTGTGGCGAGCGTATGTCCTGGCGCCCTGGACGCGGGACGCACGGGTGAGCGTGCAGGTCATCCGTATTGCGCCGCAAGTTTCCGGCCAGATCGATCAGTTATCGGCCACTGACAACCAGTGGGTGGCAAAGGGCGATTTGCTGTATCGCATCGATGCACGCGCCTATCGACTGGCCGTGCAGCAGCGCGCCGCCGAGTTCGCCGAGGTGCGCAGTGTGTTCGAGCAACGCCGTGCGCAATTCAGGCGGCGAACCCTGTTGGCCGGCGCCATCGCCCAGGAGGAAATTGACAACGCAGCGCGCGACCTGGCGGTGGCCCAGGCGCGCCTGGACGCGGCAGCCAGCCAGTTGGCCCAGGCGCAACTGGATCTGGATCGCACGACGGTGCGTGCGCCGGTGGACGGCTATGTCACTCAACTGCGCCTGCAGCCCGGTGACTACGCGCAGGCGGGCACCACCAACCTGTTCGTGGTCGATGCGCACAGTTTCTGGATCACGGGTTATTTTGAGGAGACCAAGCTGGCGCAGGTGCGCATCGGTGCACCGGTCTCGATCAAGCTGATGGGGTTTGCCCCGCTGCTGCAAGGGCATGTGGCAAGCATGGGCCGGGGGATCGCCGACACCAATGAATTGCGCAATGACAGCGGTCTGCCTCAGGTGAGCCCGACTTTCAGTTGGATTCGGTTGGCACAGCGTGTACCTGTGCGCATCGAGTTGGACAAGGTGCCGGACGGGGTGGCGTTGGCGGCGGGCATGACCGCCAGTGTCGAAGTGACGCAGCCGAACGCCGCGCCGCGCTGGCGGCTCACCCAATGGCTGCAGGCGTTCATGTGATGACGAGGCTGGCGACACGCCTTTTCGCGGCGATTCCCCGACCCTGGACAGCCGCGACCTTCGCCTACGTAGTGCGTTGTATCGTGGCGGCGGGTCTGGCGCTGTGGCTCGGCTTCCAACTGCACCTGGACGCTCCGTTTTCGGGCGCATCCACCGTGTTGCTGTTGGTGCAGCCGATCCAGGGAGCGGTTCGCGGCAAGGGCGTCTACCGGATGCTGGGTACTTTGATCGGCCTGGGGGCGGCGTTCTTGCTGACAGGGCTGTTCGCGCAACAGATGCTGTTGTTCATCCTGGGTATCGGCGTGTGGCTGGGCCTGTGTGTCGGTGCAATGACCGTGTTGCGCCATTATCAGGCCACGGCGGCAGTGGTGGCGGGTTATACGGTGTGCCTGGCGTTGGGGCCAGCCATCGTCGCGCCTGAGCAGGCGTTCGACCACCTCATCACGCGGGGCACGGCGGTGGCGCTTGGCGTGTTGAGCTTGAGCCTGGTCGTCACGCTGTTCAGCGCCAGAACGATGGCGCATAAAGTTCGACGTTCGCTTGTCGATGTCTATGCCCGCAGCGTGGGACTGCTCGCTGCACAACTCTGCGGCGAGCAGCCTGTGGGGCTGGCGAGGCAACGTCATGCGCTCGCGATGGATATCGGCAAGGTGGACGACCAACTGGGACTCGCACGCGGGGAGTCGGCGCTGATTCGCTCCCGGCAATTGGCGATTCAGGCAGGTCTGGCGCATCTGCAATCCGTTGTACTCGACATGCGCCTGGACGAGCCATACCCCAGCTTCGATCCCACGTCGCTGGCTCAAATAAGCACCGCGTTGCGACAGTTGAGCGAGCGGATGTCCGACACACGCGGCGACTTTCTCGTCGCGGCCGATACGGTGAAGCAACTGTGTCGCAGGGCGCGTGAACTTGCTGACTCATCCGCGCCTTCGCACGTGTTCAGCGAACGCCTGGAGGAACAACTGACGGACCTGAGTGAGGCCTTGTTGAGTTTCTCCAGTCTTGATCAGCCTCGCCCCAAGCGCGTGCGTGCCGTGGGGTATCACCGCAACTACGTCGATGCCGCGCGAAACGGCGTCAGGGCACTGCTCGCCACGCTGGCCACCGGCACACTCTGGTACGTCAGCGGTTGGGATCAAGGGCCCACGCTGCTGGCGGTCGTGGGCCCATGCTGCACACTGTTGGCGACGGCCCCAGCGCCTGACCAGGGTATCGCCGGCTTCATACGGGGCACGCTCTATGCCATCTTGGCGGCGGTGCTGTGCAAGTTCCTGGTGATGCCTCAGATCAACGGTTTCCCTCTGTTATTCCTGGTACTGGCGGCGTTCTGGTCGTTCGGGATCCATGCCACCAGCCAACCGCGCTACGGTCTGCAAGCAATTGCCTACCTGATCGGGTTCAACACCTTGGTAAGCACTGGCGATACCGCCCTCTACGATTTCGCCGGCTTCGCCAATCAGGCGCTGGCCTGGATCGTTGCCATGCTTATCTGCCTGCTGGCATTTCAGATATTGCCGAAAGATCCAGCTAAACACGTTCGGGCGTTGAAAGATTCACTCCACCAGCACACACGCCGGCTACTTCGCCAGGCGAGCACTGTCGATCACCTTAAGTGGCAAGCAACGCAACAACACCGGATCGTCGCGCTGAAGAGTGCGCTTGGCGCGGATAACCCGCACGCTGACCAGGCGGGCTACCTGTCGTTGCAACTGAGCAAGCAATTGAGCCGGCTACAGCGTAAAGCGAGCCGCGTTGATCCGGGATCACCCGTCGCCCAGTGCGCACAAACCGGTGCCCGGCGCATTGCTCGTTATGCTTATGATCCGGCAATCGGCGCTGTGCAGGCACGCCGTACGGCAAGGTCGATGAAAAGACTCGGAGCGCATCATTTGGCGGTCTGTTACCAGGACCTGGCGTGGTTGCTAGAGGCATACGCGAACACTGTGTGTTCCCTTGCGCCTCAGAGGGACAGGCTTCTTCATGCCAACTCCCTGAGTTCCAGCCGACGAAGGTGATCGCCAATGAATTTGGCTCTAACATGAGCCAATCTTCATGCTGCGCTTTTCCCGACCACTCGCTGGACGCCCCACCTATGAGAGACCTGCCACCCACCGCCACGTTGCGCGCTTTTGAAGTCGCCACGCGGCACCCGACCTTTACCGCTGCGGCGCAGGAGCTGCATGTGACGCAGAGCGCGGTCAGTCACCAGCTCAGACATCTCGAGGCACTGTGGGGGTTGCCGTTGTTCGAACGGGGCAGGGCGTTACGTCTCACGGCAGCGGGGGCTACGCTGGCGCCCATCGTACGAGAGTTCTTCATGAGCCTGGAGGCGACCTTGTGCGACTTGCGCGAGCAAAAAGGCCGGGTTCGACTCAGCGTCAGCACCACCTATTCCTTCGCGCTGAAATGGCTGCTGCCACGCTTGCCGAGTCTTTCTCGCCAGCACCCCGAGCTGCTGGTCTCGCTGGATACCACGGACGCAGTCATCCACTTCTCCGACGCTCAGGCCGATGTCGCGATCCGACTCGGCAAAGGCAACTACCCAGGGCTGTACTCGGAGTTCCTGTTTGGCGAGCAGGTGTTTCCCGTGGCCAGTCCCGAGCTGCTGCAGCGCGTTGGAACACCGGGCAGCCCCACCGAGTTGTTGCGTTTACCGCTGCTGATCCGGGATGCGCCGAGCTGGCGCCGAAATGGGAGGTGTGGTTTGAAGCGGTCGGCCTGGCATTTTCGCCGCTCAGGGAAAGCGTCAGGTTTGGCGATACCAACATGACGGTTGAGGCCGCCTTGCTCGGCCAGGGCGTGGCGTTGGTGCGCAGCGGACATGTCGAGAACGAAATCAGCGATGGCCGTCTGGTGCGGCTGTTCGATGTGCAGTTCCGGTCGCCGCTTGCCTACTATTTCGTGTGCCCCAAGGGCATCGAGTCGCAGCCGCACATCGCAAGCTTTCGTCGATGGTTGGTCGGCGAGGCGCTGAAAGTCCAACAAGCAGATCAGTGATCCATGAGCATTCGCTCATGCTGCAATGAAGAGACTTCGCTGTCGTCCGGGCCCGGGGTTGCCTAAAGTGGCGTATGCCTATCCATCTCGTGGTTCTCGTCCTGTTTGCCGCGCTGCTGCACGCCAGTTGGAATGCGCTGCTGCGCGGTGGTACCGACCGGTTATGGTCGATGACGGTGATGTGCGTCGCCATCGCCGTCAGCTGTGTCCTCGCCGCCACGTTCATGGTGCGCCCTGCGCCTGAAAGCTGGGGCTATGCGCTGCTGTCGGGGTTGTTGCATGTCGGCTACAACCTGTTCCTGGTGCGCAGCTACCGGGTCGGCGACCTGGGGCAGATCTATCCGATTTCGCGTGGATCGTCGCCGGTGCTGATCACCCTCGGGGCTGCGGCTTTTGCCGGGGAAAGCATCGCCCCGGGCGAGTTGCTCGGTATTGCGCTGGTGTCGGGCGGGATTATTTCGCTGGCCTTCAGGGGGCGCAGCCTGTCGGTTCCCAGCCTGCCTTACGCGCTGGGCACGGGCGTCTTCATCGCAGCGTACAGTGTCGTCGATGGTATCGGCGCCAGGCTCTCCGGTGCACCGCTTGCCTACACGGTGTGGATGTGCGCCTTGTGGGGTGTGCTGATGCCGGTGGTCTACATCGGCCTGCGCGACGCCCGCAGCCTGTTCTGCGTGCGGCCTGGAACAGTCTCCGCCGTGGTGGGTGGGCTGGTCTCTTTGCTCGCCTATGGCGTGGTCATCTACGCCATGAACGAAGCGCCGTTGGGTGCGGTATCGGCCTTGCGCGAAACCAGCGTGCTGTTTGCGGTGTTGATCGGCTATCTGTTCCTCGGCGAGACACTCACCGTCCGCCGGATTCTGGCGTGCGTCGTGATCGTCAGCGGCACGCTTCTCATCGGCTGATACAGCCAACGGCTCAGGGCGTATCCCGAGCCGTCGCGGGAGCTAGCCCCCTCGCCACAGGTGACAGTCGACTGAAATCCGCCATGACCGCGCGCGAAGCTGGCACATTGAGACTATGCTCATCGCCAAATGCAAGCCATGTCGTGGTTTCAATCGTCGCCCGCCAAGGAAAGGAGTCGTACATGTCTGGATCTCAATATTGTCCGGCAGTGCCGCAATGGCTTCATCGACAGGTTGTGGGCAAGTGCAGGCCGAGCCTGTGGTGCTTCGCCGCCTGCCTGAGCGGGCTGGTGATGGTGGCCGCCAATCGCGCCCAGGCTGCCGACGGCAGTATCGCCGGCGGCCCTGCCGCGAGCTATAGCATTGCCTTCAGTAACTCCTACGCGGGCAGCGATTTTCGCAAGGTGATGGTGCGCAACTGGCAGGAAATTGCGCAGCAAGCGCAACAGCAGGGCTTGATCCGCGAGGCTCCGGTGGTCAGTGCCAATAACTCGGCGTCGGAACAGGCGGCTCATATCCAGGACATGATCGTCAAGGGCGTCGATGCCATCGTTGTCCTGGCCGCGTCCGACACGGCCCTCGACGGGGTGATCCGCGATGCCTGCAACGCCGGCATCGTGGTGGTGGTCATGGCCAGCAAGGTCACCGAAGGCTGCGTCTATACCGTGGACTACAACTGGTCCGCCATGGGCCGCGTGGAAATCGACTATATCGCCGAGCGCCTCAAAGGCAATGGAACGCTGCTGGAGATTCGCGGCATTGCGGGTGATGCCACCGATAAAAACATCAGCGACGGCATTCGCAAGGCCGCCAGCGACTATCCGGGCCTTAGGTTCGCCAAGACCGTATACGGCAACTGGACGGGGGCCGTCGCACGCAAGGAGGTGTCGCTGGCGCTGCCGTCGTTGCCCGTCATCGATGCCGTTGCGACCCAAGGGGGCGACGGTTATGGCGCGGCCATGGCGTTCAAAGCGGCGGGACGCCCATTGCCGATCATCGTGATGGGCAATCGTCAGGATGAGCTCGCCCTGTGGAAACAGGAACGCGAGGCCAATGGCTACGAGACCGTTTCCGTTTCCGCTTCGCCAAGCGTCTCCCAAGTGGGGTTTTGGGTGGCCCAACAGATTCTGGCGGGCAAACAGGTCCCGAAGTTCGTTGAAGTGCCGCTGGTGCGCATCGATGCCAAAGACCTGGACACCTGGCTTGCCACCATGCCGGTGGGCGGCGCCGCCAATCCTTTCTACAGCCAGGCTTCCGTTGTGGCGATGATCGACGCGGCCAACAATCATACGGCGGCGCCGGCGCCTGTGCCGGAGATCAGGAAACAGTAGTGGCGGTTGGGGAGCAAGGGCCATGCTGACATTCAAAACCGCCAGGGACCGGCCCATTGCCGTCAAGATCGGCCTGGCGGTCGCCGCACTGGTGTTCCTGATGCTGGCGGTGTCGCTCGTGAACCTCTACGGGCTGCGCGGCATGGTGCGCGCGGTGGATTCGGCCAGTCATTCCGCGGAAATCCTGGCGTCGGTCAACGGCGCCACCGGGCGGGTGGAGAACTTCATTGCCACCCGCGACCAGGAAAGCCTGTCCCAGGCCGAAGGCATGGTGGCGACGGCTATCGCCGGCCTGACCGCCATTCCGGTGGCAGAGGCGCAATCGCTCAAAGGCAGCCTGGAACGGCTTGCGTCGGCGATCACGGCCCTGCGCGCGGCGACCCTGACCATGGATGGTGAAACGGAGAACATGACCACCCACCATGGCCGGATGCGAGAGGCGACGATCCTCATCGAACAAGGCATTGCCGATGGGCTCAAGGACCTCGACACCCGCGCGGCTGAACACCAGGCTCGGGTGAGCAACATCGAAAGTGCCCATCGCATGCTGGATGTGCTGCGCAACGGCGAACGGATCATCACCGCCAATGTGGCCAGGATGCTGCTGAGCGGTGATGGAACGGCCGCCACTGCAGCGCGCAACGCCTGTGCGGCACTTCAGCCGGTGGTCGAACAATTGCGCGAGGTGATGGGAGCGGCGGATGCAAGAGAGACCCTGGACCAGTTGGCCGTGGCGATCACTGCGGCCGGCCTGGCGGTGGAGCACCTTGGCGAGGCGCCCAAGCTGCGCGGGGACGAGGCGTTGCGGCAGCTCGCCGCTGTCGGGGATATAGCCGAGCGTCTCGAAGCACAGTTGGGGGATGTGGATGGGCAGGTTGCCCATGACGCAAGCGACATTCAGGCCGCCACCGGATTGCTGCACAATGCCGCGGCGTTATCCAAGCGTTTCGCCGAACGCGTGGCCACTCTGGAGGCGCAGACCTTATCGTTTCGCCTGTCACCGTCGGCCGAGATCGCCGACGCTGTCGGCACCCTGCTGGACGAACTCTCGCGTCTTGCGCGTGTGCTCCCTTCGTCCGTGGGGACGCAAGCCAATGCGACGCCGCTGACGGTCAAGGATCAGATTGCCGGCTACCGAGCGGCATTCGCCAGGTTCCGCCAGGCAAGCAATGCCTTGAGCGACGCGCGCGACCAGGTTCGCAACGAGGCTCGCAGTGCCGGCCTGTTGGTGGCGCGCTTCGCGGGTCAGGCGCGCTCCGATGCCTTGGTCCACAATGACCGCGGCATGCTTGCGACGGTCATTGCGTTCACTGTCGCCATCCTGCTGGCCGGCGCCATCGCCTGGAGCACCTCGCGATTTGTCGCGCAGCCCATCGTGGCCCTGGCCTCGGTCATGCGCCGGCTTGCGGCCGGCGACCTGCGCACCGGGATCGCCGGCGTCGAACGCGGCGACGAGATTGGCATCATGACCCGCGCGGTACGCGTGTTCCAGGAGAATGCCCTGCGCATCCGCGTGCTGGAGGCCGAGGC
>NZ_JAFHKI010000101.1 GCF_016937615.1 Pseudomonas lactucae
GTGATGGCGGCCGACCCGCCCCAGACCGCTGCGGTGTATCAAGGCCAGGACGCCGTGGTGCTGGCAGTGTCCATGGCGCCAGGACAGAACGTTCATCAATTCGGCGTGGCCTTGCGCAAGCGTTTGGCCCAGCTGGAACAGCAGCTGCCGCTGGGCTTCAGCGCCCATATGGTGACGTTCCAGGCGGATGTGGTCGATCAGCAGATGGCCAAGATGAAGCATGTGATGATCGAGACGGTGGTCATCGTCATGGCCGTGGTCATGCTGTTCCTGGGCTGGCACACCGGGCTGGTGGTGGGCGCGATTGTGCCGCTGACCATCCTCGGTACCTTGATCGCCATGCGCATGCTCGGGGTCGAGCTGCAAACCGTGTCGATCGCCGCAATCATCCTCGCGCTCGGCCTGCTGGTGGACAACGGCATCGTGATCGCCGAGGACATTGAACGTCGGCTGCACGCCGGTGAGGATCGGCGCCAGGCCTGCGAGGACGCCGGACGCACGCTGGCGATTCCATTGTTGACCTCGTCGCTGGTGATCGTGCTGGCGTTCTCGCCGTTCTTTCTCGGTCAGACCAGCACCAATGAATACCTGCGTTCATTGGCTGTCGTGCTGGCGCTGACGCTGCTCGGCTCGTGGTTGTTGAGCATCACCGTCACGCCGCTGCTGTGCCTGTATTTCGCCAAGGCCGTTCCCCAGGACACGGCAGAGGACAGTTATGACAGCGGTTTTTACCGAGGCTACCGGGCGGTCATCCGCCGCGTACTGCAGCACAAAGTGTTGTTTTTGCTGGCGATGCTGGGGTTACTGGCCGCCGCGATCTTCGAGTTGATGCGCGTGCCATATGACTTTCTGCCTCAGTCGGACCGGCTGCAATTTCAGATACCCATCACCCTGGAACCCGGCAGCGGTTCGCGCAAGACCTTGCAAAGTGTGCGAGAGATCAGCCGCTGGTTGAGCAAGGAACCTCAGGTCATCGACAGCATCGGCTACGTCGCCGATGGCGGACCACGGATCGTGCTGGGTCTCAATCCACCCTTGCCAGCCCCAGAGACGGCTTACTGCACCGTCAGCGTTAAACCCGGTACAGATATTGATAAGGTCATCGCTGACACGCGCCGCTACCTGCTCGAACAACATCCCGAACTGCGCGGCGAACCCAAACGCTTTTCCATGGGCACCACAGAAGCCGGGATCGCGATCTACCGGGTGACCGGTCCGGACGAAAGTGTATTGCGAACGGTGGCAGGCAAACTTGAATCAGCCCTGCGTAACTTGCCAGGCACATTAGATGTGCGCGATGACTGGAACATACGCTTGACCCGCTACACCGTTGAGGTTGACCAACAAAGCGCCCGCCGCGCCGGTGTAGACACCCAAGCCATCGCTCAGGCGCTACAGCTGCACTTTGGCGGAATCCAGATTTCGTCATTGCAGGACAACGAAACCCGCGTACCAATGGTAGTGCGCGAGCCCGCAACGGCGATCAGTGCCTCCCCCGATCTAAACGGCATACTGGTTTACCCGGTCGATGGCTCGACGCCCCTGCCGCTGGCAGCCTTTGCCCATATCGTCGCGTCCAGTGAGCCCTCCACACTGATACGGCGCAATCAGGAACGGACTATCACGGTGGTCGGGCACAACCCGTCGCTGACGGCCACCTCGATCGTCGAACAGCTGGCGCCACAGGTGGCTGCACTGGCCTTGCCGCCGGGATACCGCATCGAACTGGGCGGCGAAATCGAAGACTCAGCGGACGCCAACCAGGCGCTGTTGCAATACCTGCCACACGCGCTGGTTGCGATGCTGCTGCTGTTCGTCTGGCAATTCAACTCGTTCCGCAAGCTGCTGATCGTGGTCTCCGCCATCCCTTTCGTATTGATCGGCGTTGCGGTCGCGCTGCTGATCACCGGCTATCCGTTCGGCTTCATGGCCACGTTCGGTTTGTTGTCCCTGGCGGGGATTATCGTCAACAACGCAGTGTTGCTGCTGGAACGTATCGAGGCAGAACTGCGCGATGGCCTGTCGGTGCACGAGGCCGTGGTGAATGCCGCCGTCAAACGCCTGCGCCCAATCGTCATGACCAAACTGACCTGCATCCTCGGGCTGATCCCATTGATGCTGTTTGCCGGCCCCCTATGGAAAGGCATGGCGATCACTATGGTGGGCGGCCTGGCGCTCGGCACATTGGTGACACTGGGGTTGATTCCGGTGCTGTATGTGTTGCTGTTCACCCGACGAAGCTGATTAAGATCATCAAACTTAGGCCGTTAAAGGTATAGGCCCTGCGCCAGTTTAAAAGCCGGCATCTGTCGGCTTTTAAACTGGCGTGATCGCTATAATCTAATACCTGTAAAGAAAGCGACCTCGAACGGTCACGGTACGGACCGCGGCTTGGCAAGTTCGTCGACGGTGAACCGCGGGCACCTCACCCCTTCAATGACTCACCTCGGGCATAGAACTTGTCATATTCGCCAGAGGGTACGAACAGCCCCCCAGTCGTCCATATGATATGGGTTGCATTCGCCAGATATGGCTCGAGCCCATTGGCGGCGGTGTATGCTCTTCCAGCAAGAGACTCGGTTACCCAGAGTGGACCGTCGAAGGCTGCAGTGGCAGATGGCTCGACCTTGATTGACTCCGCTTGCCAAGCAGTGTGGACGTGCTTAAACAGCATATCGTCATCAATCGTAAATACTCCTGAAAGCACTGGTCGCATCACCTCCACCGCGCGTTCAGATGCCCGGGGAACTGCCAGCCCGTCTGCCTCTGTGTGATTACTAAGCCCGATGTCATAGACGCTCGGATGGCCTCCACTATCATCTTTCATCGCAACCAAGAAGCATGGTGCTTCCGTAGGCTCGGCAAAGAAACAATGAACATATGATCCAAAGAGATGCGCCAACCCGAACGCAATCCCTCCGGGTGCGCCACCCACGCCACAAGGGATGTAGACGAATAGTGGATGATGCTCATCCACGATAACTTGCTGCTCAGCTAACTGCTTTTGCAACGCCAAAGCGGCAACGCTGTAACCAACAAAGAGAGAAAATGAACTTTCATCGTCGACGAAATGGCAATACAAGTCCTGCTCTGCCTCCGTACGCCCTGCGGCAACGGCGGCAGCATAATCTCCCTCATGCTCTACTACGTTTACTCCGCGATCCCGAAGCCGCGTCTTCTTCCACTCTTTTGCGTCCGCCGACATGTGAACGATGGCTTCAAAACCGAGAGCAGATGCGATAACACCTATACTCAAGCCCAGATTGCCAGTAGATCCAACTGCAACACTATACTGATTCAATAGCTCCTTCCCGGCGAGGCTGAGTACGTTTTTCGGATCACCTTCGGTGATCACTCCACGCCCCAACGCGATTTTTTCGGCGAACTCCAATACCTCGTGTATTCCACCGCGAGCCTTGATAGATCCTGCAATCGGCAGTCCGTGGTCTGCTTTTACGAATAACCTTCCGCTATCCGAGCTCAGGCCTAACGCGTCCTGAAGCTTAGGTACTTTAAGGAGCGGAGATTCAATAATGCCGTTGGACTGTTCCAGCTCAGGAAAAAGGGTGGTCAAAACTGGAGCGAATTTTTTAAATCGCTCCGAAGCCTTGAAGATGTCGGCCTCACCAATAAGTTCAGAGCCCCAAGCTTTTCCAGGCTTTCCACTAGCCCCCCGCCCTGGATTAATCCACATTACTGTTTGCTTGTTCCGCAGCGCGAGATCCACAGAATCCAGCGTATCTAGAGTACCGCTCATCGTTATTCACCCTAAGGTATTGATTGTGTGTGGCCCATTTCAAAAAGCACTACAGGCAGAGAAGATTCTTGCCGACCTAGCAGCAATCGTCATGATTGGGGCAGCGGGCTTTCCAGGGGTAGGGGCGCCATGATCGAAGCATCATCGACGCTATGGTCATCAACCCCATGCCGCCTCAGAGCAAGATCAAGAACGGACCTATTGTCGTTGCACAAAGGGACTTCAAGCGACAGCCTCCAAGAACAGCAGGCGGCGATTGGAGCTTTCAAAAAAATCATTCGTAAGGGGACGACCTGCTGACCGAGCCCCACGTGAATACAGTCACGAGCAGTACTATCGGTTTTTGTTATAGACATCCCGGCGCTCTCCTCTCTGCCCGCATCTCTAAAATGCTAGCGACCTAGAAAATTTCTCGAAAAAACATATGGTTGCGGATCTTAAGGGCCCTCTACCTCTTCCTAGAGGCCAGATTTGTAAGGATGGCATGCGGATTAAACGGCACTATAGGTTGAAGCAAAAATCTGACATAAGTCAATATATAGATCAAGACCCGTTCAGAAACCGTGCGGGAAAATCTGATGGATTCACGTACAAGGTCATATAATGATAACAAACTGGAGAAAGCGAAGCGGCGCATGTTGCGAGCGTTGTACCAAACCGGTATCTTTAACCTGACTAATGACAGGTTACGGCGTAAAAAATGAGCTGGCACGCTCAGGATCATATCGCCTACGTAGCAACCACTACCTCGGCTCAGCTATTCGCCACTGGAATCAACCGAGGATCGACACCCAGTTTTTAAATGAGCGCAAATCAAATCCGGTTCGCCGCAGGCCCGCAGTTGCCTCCCGCTGATTACGAAGCCGGACCCAGCATTCATGTAATGAGCCCGTACTACCTCTTAGGAACCTTGCTGTTGATTTTGGTCCCTCCTTCTTAATCGTCAGGTGCTCCCGGTTATTAACGCGTGCCCCCCTTGCCTAGGTTAAATAGAAAATGCACCTCTCTCATGTAAAATCTTATGAAAACCTATCGTTCGCCTTTCTGTCGCTTGTGCTGTGGACATTCTTTATGGCCTCCAGCGCCCCTACTCCGTTATATCTAATTTATCAACAGCAATGGGGGTTCTCCTCGATTGCCCTGACGTTAATATTCTCTATGTATGCTATTGGCATGCTTTCTGCGCTCTTTACAGTAGGCTCACTGTCGGATTATTTGGGTCGCAAGCCCGTCGTAGCAGGGGCAATTATTCTTGAATTGGTATCAATGATTATATTTTTACAAGCAGACAGCCTCACGCACCTCTTATTCGCTCGATTCATCCAAGGTTGCGCAACCGGGATGGCTACAGCCGTGCTGGGCGCCTTCTTGTTAGATATCAATAGTGACAGAGCGACAATTGCAACGAGCGTAATTCCGCTCCTGGCAACGGGCGCTGGCGTCGCTCTCTCAAGCCTAAGCGTCGACTTTGGACCGATGCCGCTTCAACTGATATATGCGCTGATTGCAATAGGCCTTGCATTCCAGTTAGTGGGAGTCCATATGCTTAATGAATCAATCTCTAAGCGCCCTTTGACTTTCAAAGCATTGCGCCCGTCACTAGCCATTCCAGCGTCCGCTAAGGCCACGTTCTTGGCTATCATGCCGATGAACATAGCAGTGTGGTCGTTAAATGGGTTTTTCCTGTCCCTGGTACCCTCCTTGGTAAAAGCCTCAATCTCAACCACCTCAACGAGCGTTGGAGGTATCGTAGTCAGTTTACTGAGTTTCAGCGGTGCAATGTCCGTAGTACTACTTCGGCGCAAGCGATCAGATTACACTAATCGACTGGGGATAATTTTATTAGTGATCGGCGTTGCAGGCATATTAGGCGGTGTCTACTCCAGCAAAACCTACATATATTATACTTCAACAATCATTGCTGGATTTGGAGTAGGCGCGTGCATTATCAGCATGACCAAAGAGCTTTTACCGCTAGCGTTACCATTTGAGCGAGCAAGTTTAATATCGGCTTACTGGGTTGCGAGTCAGCTCTCTCTTATCGTTCCGTCAATTTTAGTCGGCATATTAGTCCATTATGCAGGATTAACCATCGCCACCTATTACTACGGCGCCGTTGTACTTCTGCTATTAGTTATTTCTCCAATTGTGATGAGTCGGCGCTTAAAGACAATCAGCTAGCGTATGACTTTCATCAACAACCATGCGCTAGCTAGATGCCAACCCTATAGAGCGCAGCGCAAAAAAAGGCTGATCAACCTATTACGTCAATCAGCCAAAAATATAACATTACAAAATATATCGCTAATATTACAAAATTCGATAATCACCATACCAAACGATTAACATCCAGACAACAATCCAGCCGCCGACCCCAATTATTGAAGCTAAGACGCAACACATCCGATCGGCCACATCATTACTCTTGTCGGCTTCCTTTTTTGACAAAGAATTAGCACGAATGCTCCCTATCGATCTTATATTTATTTTCATTTATAAGCTCCCCTGATCAATACCTTATAGCACTCAAACAGGCCTTTTAACTCTATCGCTCCCTTATACTTGTAAGATCCCTCACCCCCACCTCAACGATTAACTTTATCGGCTGCCCTCCCACCAATGTAAGACGCGTTAATTATTAAATCAGCCACCCTTAGGGCGTTCGCAGCAATCGTAAGCGATGGATTAGTACCCGAACTGGTAGGAAAAAAAGAACTATCGACAACATACAAGTTATCTAACTCATGCGCTTTGTTGTTTCTGTCAAGTACACTATTGTGAGGTAAATCACCAAAACGACAAGTTCCACATGCATGACCTAAAATACTATTTTTTTCCGCAGCCGGATTCAAACGTGTGCGATACCCTTTGAATACAGATTTTACTTTTCTACGAAATAGGGCGAGCCGATCTCTATCTTCCTTATGAATTGAATATTCAATTCTGATTTGCCCATCCGCGCTCAAAGTCACCCGATTATCAGCATATGGAAAGTCCTCCATGATCCCTGCAAAGACCATTGTATCTCGCAGCGATGCTTTCACTCCCCATTCAATAATCGAAGACATCCTGGATGCAAGCAGGCCTAGCAACCTAGAGCTACGCGTCAGATCCTCTTTTACAGTATGTGCGATTACACTCACCGGCGGAAGATTGCCATTCGACTGTACGGTACCTAACTTGATACCGTCACTGACATATAAATCATTCCACGCCAATTGTTTGATTAGATCTTTTTCGCGCGGCGGCATACGCATCTTAACAATGTAGTAATCGAGAAAATGACGCATCAAATTTCGGCCAACCTGATCCGACCCGTTAGCGAGCCCACGCGGCCACTTTTTGGAGGCTGAGCGTAACAGTATAGCTGGAGTGCCAAGGGCTCCAGCAGCCAATATGATGGTAGTCCCCCTAAGCGTTACAAGCTTACCATTCCACAGACAAAGAAAAGACGTTACACGAGCAGCTTCAGTCTGCAGCTTGAGAACTTCACAATTGTCAGCGAGAACGGCACTATTCTCCTTTAATGCAGGTACAAGACAAATATTTACACTATCGCCCTTACAGCGCTTATCGCAGATAAAGCCGATGCATTCGCGACAACTAGGTCTATACTCGCATGCCATGGGGAGATGATAAGGATGACAACCCTGCGATGAGAGGTATTCGTACAGCTCCCCATTCGCTGGGCTATATGGCGGCGGAGGCAGAATCGAACGGCTTTCTTTGCCAGGCCGCAGGGGATCTAAGGTTGCTTTAACATTATAGAGAGCCTCCGCTTTCGCGTAATACGGCTCAAGTTCTCCAGATGCTATAGGCCACTTATCAGGAGTCTGCGCGCCCGAGGCACCATTGGCGTAAACAGATGGCTCGAAGTCGACTGGAAAAAACCGCTCCATGACCATCCCATAAAGCACACTCGATCCACCCGTCCCCTCACCCAGAATAGGTAAAACCGATTTTGAGCCCCCTCCCGTTACTTCAAGTATGGGGGAAGATAAGCGACCTGCTCGCTTAAGATAACTAGTGTACGAATTGTTAGAATGCTCGCCTTCGAAAAACGTCTCCGCCCACTTGCCAACGAGTGCATCAGGAGCCGTCAGATGGCTCGCTCCTTTCTCACAGAAAAGCACGCTCATGCCAGCCTGCGCCAGGCTTTGCCCGAGGGTAGCTCCTCCAATTCCCGTGCCTATCACGATCGCATCCCAATGACGCAGCTGAATTTCGGCAGGTGTCATGAACTCTCTCTCGCCTAGTAAAGTGATCTGAAAATGATCTTGCTAATTAGCTCTGACCGGCTAGTCGACTCGCTCTAAAAGCGCGTCTATCGCAGCCAACGATTGAGGCTCGTTTAACAATGGCGGATGCCCTCTGTCGGCAACAACGGTAAGGACTGCATCAGAGTTCAATTCAATCATCCGCTGCGCGATTTCATCCGTTAGCAGATCTGATAGCTCCCCTCTAATGAGTGCTACCGGCACAGCGCTTGCTTTGGAAAACTCATGCCAGAACTCGGGCCGCTCTGCCTGCATACGTGCTGATTCACGCATCGTGAGCAAATCGAAATCACGAGCGTATCGACCAGGCGCAATTTCACGATAGGCACGGAGCATCAAACGTACCCAATCATCTTTATCAAATCCCGGATAGATCGCCTCGTTGTGGTCTTGAACTCGCGCAACCGCCTCCTCAAATGAATAATCCGCACTTTCAGCATGGCCAGCCATTCGCTTAAGTGCCGGTAACGGTATTCGCCCCCCGATATCATTCACCACGATCCCCGCGACGCGCTCTGGTCTCTTGCCTGCCATTTCGATGGCCATCAAGCCACCTAATGTTGTCCCGATAATCACCACGCGCTCAATGTTCAAATGATCAAGAAGCTGCCACATATCCTCAATCAATAAGTCGAAGTGATAATCCTCTGCATTCGTCATGCGGGCAGAGTTTCCTCGTCCGCGCAGGTCGGGAGCGATGACTCGCCGGCCCGCAGCCAAGCGCGGCGCAAGGTCTTCGAAATCCCGAGAATTACGCATAAATCCGTGCAAGCAGAGCACGGGCGTTCCCGCTTCTCGCGATGTGTAGTCTCGATAGAACAGCTCTAAACCGGACCGACCCGTGAATAGCACGCTAGAGAATTGCGATTCGGTGTTAGGCATCACCCTGCTCCATTCTTAGAAATTTAGCCAAAGGCCCCAGGGGCACGGTCTCAAAATTGCCTGTAGCACCCGAAATCAGCTTCGTGCATAATCCGACTTAAGTCAACTTTAACAAAAATCTTATGGGCGTTTGACACTGCTTTGGCGGTGGGGGGATACAAAGTGAGTAAACACGTGATCGTAATTGGAGGGGGATCACTGGTCTCGCGGCTGCGACGGCGTTGAGCTTGCGAGGCCAAAAAGTGACCATTCTTGAGGCATCTGATCGTCCAGGGGGCCGAATCCAAAGACTTACACGTCATGGAGACTCGGTAGAGGCTGGAGCTCAAGGCATTCATTCAAATTACACAGAGATGCTCGGCTTGGTAGAGCACGCAGGGCTACGCGGAGATCTTATGCCATTGGATGGAAAGGTTTCCTACCTGGATCGTAACGGGGCTAGCCGTATCCCTAATGGCAATCTAGGTATAACTAGCCTGATGAATGGACGAGGAGTTCGTGACCTCTCTTGGTTTGTAGCTCGCTATTTAGCCCTCGCAAGGCGCTATCCTCAATTTGAAATTGTTCGCGATTTGCCCGCTTATGACAACATCTCAGTAGAGGAAGCGCTCAATTGGGCAGGCAGTGATTTTCGTGATTATATTTTACATCCAATGATGCACGCAATGACCAACACTGCTCTTGAATTCACCAATCTCTATCACATGCTTAATTCCACCAAATTGGAACTTACTACCAAAGTATTTGGCCTGCGAACGGGGATAGTAACCCTAGCGGAGCGATTGGCCTCCAAGTTGGAGGTCCGATACGAGAGTCCGGTACTTAAGATATTATCATCCGGACGCAAGGTTGATGGTGTTCTTCTTGATAGCGGCGAGACCATAAAATGCGACCATGTTATAGCCGCGTGCCTATTAATGTTTCCGCTCGAATTTTACCTTCAGAACTAGAAACCTCAGCTAAATTCCTAACGGAGTTTACTAACACCCCTATTGTGCTGGTATATTTTTTCCTAGACAGACCAGTTTCATCGCCTGCATATGTGTACATGGGACACCCTTATCGCGATGTCACATTTAATATGGCTATAAATCATAGCAAGAAAACACCCTATATGGTACCAAGCGGTAAGGCAATAATTTCTGCATAGTCATGCTATCCAAGCTCTGCGCTATTAATTACTCAACCAGACAATACGATCATTAGCCACGCCCTTCGAGATATGGAAGCATTCTTCCCTAACATATCAAACTGGGTCGATGAGGCTCAAGTTGTGAGACATCAATGGGGCATGGCTCGTTATGCACCTGGTGCTCATAGGAGGATTCTGGACTTCAAACGCCACGCCGAATCTCTACACGGCATCTCGTTCGCGGGCAATGATTTTGATGGTGTGCACATGGAATCCGGGGTTAGGAGCGCGCGGCGGGCGGCTCACCGCGCGGAGCAAACCTGATCGGTAACAGCCAGC
Organism: Pseudomonas lactucae; assembly: GCF_016937615.1. GTDB lineage: Bacteria > Pseudomonadota > Gammaproteobacteria > Pseudomonadales > Pseudomonadaceae > Aquipseudomonas > Aquipseudomonas lactucae. The sequence continues at coordinate 10,388 of NZ_JAFHKI010000101.1, forward strand.
TCCTGCCGAGGATATAGGGTGCAAAACGCATCAATAAACTTCCTAAACGCAAGGCTATGGGGAGTGGCGAACCCTATTGATCGGCAACTATTTAATAATTAAAAGTTTATAGAACGCTTTTAATTCTTCACCAAAAATCAATTTAGGACGTTAGCTTCAAATCAAAATCAGACCAATAAAAATGTCGACAACTGTAATAAGGCAAACACGTTCAAATACTCACTCGACACCATTATGCTTCGATATACGCCTAGAACACCTAAAACCATCACACAAAAATCAATACCCTCTCCAGAGTATCGGCATGTCCGACCAAGCACTAAAAAAATAAAAAGCGGAAGCCTTTAATTCACCCCCACATACAAACATAAACTTACAAACCAAGCCAGCCAGTAACCATAATAGATAACATGAAACACTCAACATCTTGAGCATACCACCCTTAACTCCATACGCAATATTGAATACAAGCACCCCTCACATACGATAATATTGAAAATACGCCCAGCGAAATCTATTAATACACTACCCAGACACACTTAACACTAATAAATCCAAGCGGATATCTTATTATCTAGCGATCCATAACACACATACAAATTCATGTATATTTTTCCTGAGACGCCCACCCAACCTATTGCTGCATTGATGACAAGGTCTTTTCCAATGCTAGAAATTCAGCATTCTGTTACCCCGTTTACAGCACTCATATGAATGCCCTTGAGCCAAACTCCAACTACGCCACACATAAAATTAATCCAATAATTCACGTACATATTTAAAGCTTACTATTTTCCCTGAATTCAAATTGCTCTTTAACCTGTCATTTTATGATGACTCTGTGTCGCAAAATTCCCCCCCCACGCCATCCACGCCGCTGCTGCGCCAATTCACTATCGCTAATTCCCTGCCCTTCCTCCCTGATGTCAGACGACGCAGGCGACGATGCTTGCAGTCCCACTACGATGCCCTGGCCCAACGCAGTCGAATCGGACCGGTACTGTGATCTGGTCACCTGGTATGGGCACGGCTTGCAAAACCAAACCGACCGCGATAACCTGACTTAAAGCTGTTTTTGTGCGTACCAGGTGCATTCAACGCCAGTCGTTGTATTTTTTCTCGGAATCTGAGATGAGCTGGGTCGGATTACGGCCCTGCTTCTACACATTTGTAATTTCTATCGACATTCGGATGAGCATAATGAGGACTGATAGAACCCCACAAAACCAAACAAAACCTGCTCGATTCCAGGTATTTTCACAGTCATCGCAGGGCGTCAATGTAACCCCAGTGCCCCGAAGGCGATGCGTCTGGAATTAAGCACACCAAGACAACATCGTCGCACCATATAGCCAGAGAGGCGATGTTTAGGCTCCTATTGAGCTGAGCGCTCTAATTCGACGCCTACAAATGAAGTACAGGACAGCAACCGCACGGAAGCCTAGGTCATAGCATTAGACGTTTAGACAGAACCTAGCGGGTCTGCCCTTGCATAGAAGCTGCCGCTATGTACAAAAATAATGGATCTGGTGTCGTCGAAAAGCTCTTCTACAAGCCCATTGAAGCGGCGATACGCTGGTGCGACCTGATTGCTCATGAGGCGCAGATTCTCGAGTCAGCCTGGGAAGATCCGGATCGTCTCATCAATAGCTTTCCTCACTGGCCATGCTTGCATGCAAGCTTAGGTAAGATCTTGGATGCCATTAGAAATCATGAGATGCCGTACGGAGCTTTAGGTATTACCGTTACTCACAGCACCCCAGTCGATCTAACGCTACTGACCATAAGACATTCGGACCTAAAGCGGTGGATGCTGCACTACCACCCAGATCAGCGACCGTCGTTTCTTTTTAACCAAACCGCAACTGACAAGGAAACTATTCATTACAGCACCTATTTGGTTTTACAGGCAGACCGTGATGCCCTCCAGGTACAGTTGAAAGCAACAGAAACCAAACTTCAATTTCTGATCGACGAGCTAAAGGCGGCCGGGCTGGAGCGCGAAAGCCTACGCCAGCACGCTGAGAACAGACAACAGCTTAGCGACCACAGCAAAGCAGGTTTTCTGAACGTAATCGGAGCCTTAGTCAACACCATACTGGGTTCGTCACAGGCAGGAAGAAAGCACTCTATCTTCGATAGTCAGGCCGCTGTTGTCGACTCTATAACTGCGCACTATGGTGGCGTCGCCGGACTGAGCAAACGCTCACTTGATGAAAAGTTTGCAGCCGGCAGACGTAGCCTTGCCAAGGCCAAAAGCTGAGCATTGCAGTGCAATGACGTCGCTTGCATTGCAATGACTCACGTCTTTTTCTGGCATTGAATCCAAGTCACTTCCCACCCAATGCCATCTGGCGCTAGGAGTGACTACCATGACCAATCAGTCCTCATCTTTCGTTGAAGCCACTCAAACGCCGGTCGAACGCCACATCATGCGCCGCGATGAGGTAGAACGGAAAACCGGCTTCAAACGTGCGCACATTTACAATCTGATGAAGGAAGGAAAGTTTCCTCAGGCCAAGCGCATTGGACTTCGCGCAGTCGGTTGGGACTCGCTGGAAATCGAGCAGTGGGTCACCGAACGCTTGGCGCAGCAGGGCTGATGCCATGCGTGTGGTATCGGTAGTTTCCACCAAAGGTGGTGTAGGTAAGACCACAGTAACCGCCAACCTCGGAGGTCTTATCGCGGATGCTGGACTGCGTGTTCTGCTGCTGGATCTTGATAGCCAACCCACCCTTTCCAGCTATTACAAGTTGAGCCATGAGGCTACCGCAGGCGCGTACGAGCTTATCGCGCTCAAACTGACAAACCCTGTGCAGATAGTTTCTAACACTGCGGTTGCCGGCCTCGACCTGATCCTCTCCAACGACGATCAAGGTCGGCTGAGTCAACTTCTGCTGCACGCCCCTGACGGGCGATTGCGGCTGCGCAATGTGCTCGACAATTTCAGCTCCCGCTATGACCTCTTGCTCATCGACACTCAAGGTGCGCGCAGCGTACTGCTGGAAATGGCCGTGCTCGCATCCGATCTCGCCATCTCCCCCATTACGCCGGAAATGCTCGCAGCCCGCGAACTGCGACGCGGCACCTTGAATCTGCTGAGTGAGCTAGAAGCGTTCCGTCACCTAGGCATTACAACACCACCGTTGCGACTGCTACTAAACCAGGTGAATGCCATTAGGGTGGACACACGAATGATCATCCGCAGCCTGCGCGAATCTTTCGCCGAGACTGCCAACATTTCGGTCCTAGACACCGTAGTGCCGGATCGAGTGGCGTACCTCAATGCCGCTTCCCTAGGCCTACCGGTCCACCGAGTCGACACACGCCAGTCACGTAAGCGATGCTCGCCAACGGCGCTGGAAACCATGCAAGCACTGGCCATCGAGTTGTTTCCGGAATGGCGCGAAGCGATCTCTACGGTAAGCAGGCGGTTGGAGGCTAAATGAAATAAATCGCCAAGCAGGCACTTTTCACCAAGTCATTTTTACCAATCTTGATGCCAACGGTGCTTGGCTAGGAGTCTTCTTGATGTTGGATCAACCCACCATCATCGCCCCACCTGCTATCCAACAACTCCACCCGCCTTGCGATGAGTATTGCACCGTAGTCTTTCGCCTGCAGGGCGGGCGCTCGGCCATGGGGTGGTTCCTTGCAGAACTATCCCGACATTTCGAAGGTTCGGGCACTACCGAGGTCGTCAAGTTCGAGGTCGGTGACCATTTGCGTAACCGGCGTTAACTGAGGTTGTTCCGATGAAAAAGCTCAGTCAGGAGCAGATCACCGACAAGCTGCACCAGGACCACTTCCCTCGAGCGCAGGAGTTGGAGCGGCTGTCCGATCCACTTACTGACACGCCTATGTTGGTCACGCTGGAGGAAATGCGGCCCTACGAACACAACCCGCGCTTCATCCGTAATCCGCTATACGACGATATCAAGGCTTCGATCCGTGAACGGGGGCTGGATCAACCGCCACCGATTACCCGACGGCCGGGTGAAACCTATTTCATCATCCGCAACGGCGGTAATACGCGCTTGGCGATTCTCGGCGAGCTGTGGCAGGAAACTCGCGACGAGCGCTTCTTTCGCATTCATTGCCTGTTCCGACCTTGGACCAATGAAATCACCGCCCTACTCGGCCATCTGGCTGAAAGCGATCTGCACGGCCAACTCACTTTCATCGAGCGGGCTCTGGCGGTAGCCAAACTCAAAACCATGCTCGAAGCAGAGGGGACTGTGTTCTCACAACGGGAACTGGCACGACATCTTGCCGCTGGAGGCTATCCGATTTCGCAGCCGCACATCAGCCGGATGCTGGACACTCTCGAACATTTACTGCCCGCGATTCCACAAACGCTGTATGCCGGATTGGGTAAGCCCCAGATCGAACGCCTGATCGGCCTACGCAGCCAGGCAGAACGAACCTGGAACCGATATCCAACCGCCCCCGTTGCGTTCGTCGATTTCTGGCTCGAGACCCTGGGCTATTTCGATGCAGAACCCGAGTCATTCGATCTTGAGCAAATCCAAGATGAACTGCTCGAACGCATGAGCCACTTACTCGGACAGTCCTACCGTATGTTGGCCCTTGAGCTGAGCGACACCCAACGGGTCATCTCGACGCCTGGCGTTGCCCTCACCGAGCCCTCGGAGAATATTCATTTGCCGAGCATTGATGAAGCCTCGGCAGGACTTCTTTCCTCCGATCCTCATCCCAAATCAACTGAGACCAAATCCCAGACTGAAACAGCGCAAGAGGAACTGCTCACACCGCCCCAAACGAATGCCATATCAGCAGTCAGCCCTCCGTCTCGCGTGCAACAGATTCGCGAACAGATCGATCGCGAGACGCCACCGACGCAGCATCTTCGGTCGACACCTATGCGATCGACGACATCTGGACCATCGCTACAGCACTGGACAGCCCCGAACAACTGCGATCCGCCATTGCCACACTGGCGCGGGAAATGGCGGCCTATGCCGGACATCCCGAGAGCATCATCGACCAGCAGCATGGCTTGGGCTTCGCCCTGAACATCGAGCGAGTTGATCTTGCAGTGCCTCGCGCGACCGGCGTTCACCTACTGCTCCTGGCCCTGCTGCGCGCTCAAGACGACGTGAACTGGGAAGATCGTAAGCAACTGCCGTCAGCGCTGTTCGGCCAGTTGTTGTTGGGGATCTATCAACTTCCGCTGACAGATCGTCCCGCCCTGGATGTGGGACTGGAGCGATTGCCAGACAGCCTGCTCATCAAACTGTATCGGCTGATCCGCCTGGCCCGTCGCCTGATCGACCTAACGCTTCCCCCTGAAGATGAGTCACCGAAGGAGCTGCCATGAACCTTTCCTTCAATGTGCTCAACCAGGCCATGCTGACCCAGGTGCTACATGAACTGCGCCAAGGTAACCTGCAGCGCTGCAAGGCACTCGGATTGGGTGAAGACGACATCTATTTGTTGCAATCCTTACCGCCCACCACCCTGTCACGCCTGGCCCATGCCACCGTACCCTGGGTAGAGGTCAAGATCGACTCGCCGGTGCTGCACCGGTTGATCGAACAAGCCGAGCGCGACGAGCAGAACGAGCGCTTGATCAATCGAGCGCTCAAGCTCGGCGCCAGCAGCACCATCATGTATCAATGCTTCGGCTTGGCGCATTCGGAAACCGCCCTGCGCCGGCGTCTGCTCAAGATAGAAACCCGTAAGGGCCGCCCTCAACATTTGACCGAAGCCCAGGAACATGCGCTCTGGCAGCGATGGTGTCAGCTGCGCGCTCAAGACAGTACCGAGGATCAGCTCGACGCCATGATGATGCTGGCTGAAGAGCAACAGATCAGCTTGACCATCGTGTGGCAGCAGATCGACCAGTACAGCAACGGCACATGAACACTGCCCCTTCCAATCGCTGGCAGCGTGTCCTGCAGCAATGCACCCAGCAGTTGAGTGAACGCTGGCCCGTACGCCCCACCACTGAACATCCCTCCAACCAGGCCCTGCAGGCGGGCTTTTTGTTCAGTGGCCAATCTCACGAAGTCGTGCCACGTCGGCTGCTATTGGATAGTCGGCTGACGCCATTGGAACGCAATGCCTGGCAGGTATTTCGACTCATGCTGCAAGGCCAGGGCGTGGTCACACCGCGCTATGAGGATTTGCAGCCTTACCTTTCAAGCGTGCCCTACGGCGCGTCAGCCTCCCGTGAAACTATTGCTCGGGTGTTGACGATGCTCAGGTTGACGCGCTGGCTCAGTTTGGTAAGTCGCGGACGCGATCAGCTCAGTGGACGCCTTCAAGGTTCTCTGTACGTTCTGCACGATGAGCCGTTAACCCCCGCCGAAGCCATGGAACTGGATCAGGATTACCTGGCGCTGGTCGGACATGCCCTCTCTCATGCGACTAAGGCTGTGCGAATTGTCGCTCAGCATGTTTTGGAAGAAATCCGCCAAGACACCGATATCGATCAGGATCGGTTGCCGACCCGACTCGACAGTTGGAGCGACCATTGGACACAACAAGGATTGGGTCAGGCGATCGATAAAGCATTACACGATTCCGAACTGGGTGGCGATCACCGCGTTCGGAACGTGCAGGCCCTCGTTCGGATTCCGAACCGGGCCTGAACGCCAGTGTTTCCCGCACCGTTCGGAATCGAACGCCGCCTGTACTGTATTAAAAGAAAGTATTTGTACAGTACCGCGCGCGACCCCGGCGGTGGATAACCTGCTCTGGCCCACTCCGCTGCAACTGAGCCCAAGCGATCGTCAGGCCGTCGGCGTGGCGCTGAACAAGCTCAAACCCGCGGATCGGCAGGCGGTGCTCAACGAAGCGGGGGCACGCTGTGCGGTCGGTGGAATCCGCAAGCCAGCGGCGTATCTGATGGGCCTGATCCAGCGCGCACTGAAAGGCGACTTTCGTCCTTGGGCAGGTCAGGCAGAGTCGTCCCCCATTGCAGTACCGACTCCGTCCACACCGCCCCCCTCGCGCGCATCTCGACAACCGGGCGAACCTGCATCCGCCCTCGCCCAAGCGTGCCTAAATGAGCTACGCCAACTTCGCGGCAAAGGTTCTGGACGTCAGTAGATTTGATGCCACTGGCATCAAATCCATTGGCGTCTAAATGATTAACCCTCTTAAACCAAATCGAACAAACCGCATTCAGCTTTTTGGCTGTCCTTAGTCCTCACTTGTCGCAACGTTATCGTCCAAGCCGATGCGAGGACACTACCGTGGCCGATCACTATCAGCTCAACCTGGGCTCATTGCGCAGCAGCATCACCCTAACACTGCATACCCACCACGCCGCCCGTATCTGGCAAGGTCGAACCGCACGTGAAGGCGTCCATTCGATCATGGGCATGGCCGGCTACATCAGCGTCACCAATCTGATCAAACAAGCCGCAGCGCAGGACGACCCTTATGCCGATTGGGCTATCGTGCAACTCGAAGAAAAACTGCTGCAGGCTAAGGCTGGGATGCTGGAACTGACCCAACAATTAGATCGGATCAGACAGGACCTGCCAACGCAGATCGACATGAGCGACAACCTCAATATCCACCCGGTCACCTTGCCCTTGTACATCGGCAGCCAACTGGGGTTTCTCGCCGTCTACCTGCTAACTGACTACGACACCCTGGTGCGCCACACCCTGTTGGCCCATCACACCGCCTTGATCGGTCGTAGAGACATGGAAGCCTGGATCGACGACGGTGCCCATTTGCTGCGCAGCTTGTTTGGCCAGGTGCAGCGCTATCGACTTGCAGGTGTCACACGCGATGACATGGCCGCAAGTAATGCCCGCGCATGGCGGCCATGGAGAAGTTTGGATTGCCCCCCACGGACATCCTTGAGGGGCATCGCCGTTCCCAGTTCGCGCCACCTATTGTTCGTCGGGGTGCTGGGGCGGTAGATGACACTGACGCGTCGACGGAGAACGCGATAGAGCCATCTGCGACAGTAGATGAGCCGGAGGACGAAGCATGAAGCCCATTATCTCGACTCAGCTAATCCCCCTCGAAACACTCACACCGGATGCCTATCGACAGCTCGAACACGCTGCCTCCCTAAAAGGCCTTTTAAAACCTTTTAAGGGTAAGGGGGAGTTGGAACTCCTGGCGCAGATGGCGAGGGAAATCGAGGCGCAATTATGTCACCTGATGGAGGCTGTGGCGCAGCAGGCCGGACAACCCCCTTACTCACTGCTGGATATTCGAATGGTGCTGCAGAACACCGGTGCGGGCAGCACTTTTTGCGTTGGCGCACCCGCGATTTTGCTCGAATGGGTGTTGCAGTCTGGGAACGCCAGGTCTTCAACAAAGCCTTGCCCCAAGCCGTACGCGAGGGATTGCACCGTTTCGAATGCGAGCGTATCGCACTGAACTTGCAGATGAGCGTGGTGCACTCGCTCTACCGTCAGGCTTCAACCTGCGCGATCAAAATGGCCAGCGCCGAACGGCTGCTGCGCCAATTCACACCAGCAGCGGAGATATCACGATGAGTACTTTTTTCGTCGGCGAAGGCAACATCGGTAGTGCGCCAGAGTTCCAGGAGTTCCCATCAGGTAATGACGAGCCACGGCGTCTGCTGCGGCTGAACGTGTACTTCGACAACCCCGTGCCGCGCGAGGGCAGCTATGAGGATCGAGGCGGCTATTGGGCGCCGGTCGAGCTCTGGCACCGCGACGCTGAACACTGGAGCACGCTGTATCAGAAAGGTATGCGCGTATTGGTAGAAGGCCGCACCGTGCGCGATGAGTGGGAGGACAGTGAAGACAATGCGCGGGTCACCTTCAAGATCGAGGCGCGTCGTGTCGGCATCCTGCCTCATCGCGTGCTGAACGTGGTCATGCGGGAGCGCTCAGGTGAATCAGCTTCGTCTGCGGCCCCCATCGGACAGGCTACAGACCTGGCCAGCTCGCCTGCGTCGAAGTCCAAAAAACGCAGAGGGCAGCCTCCGTCGGCACGACTGACTTGAGGCACAAAAATTGCGCCTTTGCGCGAAGTTTCTGGCCCGCCACTACTCCCCGCTCGTGAAGCACTGTCCTCCACGTGATTACAAGGTAGCAGCCTCGCCCCCAATCAAGACTGCCCTCACCGACCAATATGAGGAACCTGCCATTCAGGTTTCTCATAGCTCGCCACTGCTGTTTCCAACAACGCTGCTCCGAACTCAACCCGGAGCAGTTCTATGCGTCTCTTTCTCTGCGAAAAACCCTCCCAAGCTCGTGACATCGCTAAGGTTCTCGGCGCCAGCCGACGTAGCGATGGTTGCTTGATCGGACCCGAGATAACCGTCACCTGGTGTATCGGCCACCTGCTGGAGACGGCCCCACCTGAAGCCTACGGCGATCAGTACAAAACCTGGTCGTTGGATCATCTACCGATCATTCCCGTGCAGTGGAGGGTTGAGGTCAAACCCAAGACTGTCGCGCAGTTCAAAATCATCAAACACCTGCTCAGCGAAGCTACCACCGTCGTCATCGCCACCGACGCCGATCGCGAAGGTGAAATGATTGCCCGCGAGTTACTAGAGCTCTGCAACTATCGTGGTTCTGTTGAGCGCCTCTGGTTATCCGCACTCAACGAGGCGTCAATTCGCAAAGCACTGTCCTCTCTGAAGTCTAGTCAGGAGACCTTCCCGCTCTATCACTCAGCCCTCGCCCGCAGCCGAGCCGATTGGCTGATTGGTATGAACCTCAGTCGTTTGTTTACCCTCCTAGGACGGCGGGCGGGCTATGACGGCGTGCTGTCGGTTGGACGCGTCCAAACGCCCACTTTGCGCTTGGTGGTTGAACGAGACCGCGCGATTGCCAGCTTCGTCTCTGTGCCGTACTGGGTGGTGGATGTGCACCTGTCTTCAATGGGGCAACCCTTCATCGCGTCGTGGGTACCGCCCAGCTCAGGACGTGACGAAGCCGGTCGCTGCCTGCAGCAGGCGCTCGCCAGTCAGACCGTCCAAGCGCTTTCTGGCAGCAAGACCGCCACCGTAGTCTCGCTGCAGACTGAGCATTTGCGCAAAGCGCCACCCCTGCCCTTCGACCTGAGCACACTGCAAGAAGTCTGTTCACGCAAGTTGGGACTCGGCGCTCAGGAAACACTGAACATCGCCCAAGCCTTGTATGAAACCCACAAAGCCACCAGCTATCCGCGCAGCGATTGCCGTTATTTGCCAGAGAGCATGTTCAACGAGGTAGCCGCAGTATTCGATGCCCTGCTCAGAATGGATCCCGCATTGCGCCCAGCGCTCGCAAGCGTCGATCAATCATTGCGCTCACGAGCATGGAACGATGCCAAGATCACCGCGCACCACGCCATCATCCCCACCACCGAGCCGGCGAACCTTGGGCGGATGTCTGAACAAGAGCGCCAAGTCTACGAACTGATTCGTAGCCACTACCTCGCGCAATTCCTGCCGCCTCACGAGTTTGATCGAACCGAGGTCGAACTGGAGTGCGGCGCCGAGCGTTTGACTGCTGTTGGCAAACAGATCCTCGTCCAAGGCTGGAAAGGCTTACTCTCCGACAACGCCGAAGACGATGAACCCAGTCAAAAGGCCCAGGTATTGCCTGCCCTACAACAGGGTATGCAGTGCGCAGTGGACGACGTCAAACTCAAGTCCATGCGCACCGCTGCGCCCAAACCGCTCACCGAGGGCGATCTGATCAAGGCGATGAAAAACGTCGCCAAGCTGGTCAACGACCCGCGCCTGAAACAGAAACTTCGGGACACCACCGGTATCGGCACCGAAGCCACGCGAGCCGGCATTATCAAGGGGTTGATTGATCGCGGTTACTTGTTGAAGAAAAAACGTGCCTTAACGGCCTCCGCAGCGGCCCATACCCTGATCGAAGCGGTACCCGCAGCAGTCGCGGATCCGGGTATGACAGCGATCTGGGAGCAAGCTCTGGAGGAAATCGAAGCGGGACGTCTGACCTTGGATGCATTCGTTGCCAAGCAGGCGCACTGGATTACGCAACTGATCGCAAACTGCGGAGCGCTCACTTTGTCGGTACCGGTCGAAGCCGGGCCGGCTTGCCCCAATTGCAATGCCTCAATGCTCAGGCGTAAGGGAAAATCAGGGCCGTTCTGGTCATGCTCCCAGTACCCGGACTGCAAAGGCACTGTGCCGATCAGCAAAGGTATACGTCGTCCATGAGGCACCATTGGCGCTCACATGAACCTCGTGGGTGTTGTCAGTGCATCATCAACGGCGCCTGATCCTTCTCCAAGTCGTCTAGCGGTTGTCCGATTTCACGGGCCAAGGCGATGCCTGCCGCGATCCATATCTGCCCCAGTTCATTGAACGCTTTCAGGTTAGCAGGATCTTCGTTTAGCCAATGAACAAGGCTGTCGAGATGTTCGGGGCTATCAGGGCAGTCATGGATCTTGATGAACAGCTCCAGTGTTCGATCCCAGATCAGGTCCATGACGTTCTCGCGCGGCTCATCCATGCTCAACCTTGCCTCCCTTTGGCCCTATCAGACCGTTCAGTCTCGCTGGTCACTTCGGCCTCTGATTCCTGGAGGAATAGATGTCACGTCGCGACAAACAGCTGTTTCAGTCAATATAACAACCCTTTAAGTCGATACTCAACCGTTAAGGATGTTCATGTCAATGGGTCTTTGCTCAACCATTCGGGTTGAATTGGAGAACTCATCACTTGGCACATAAACATCCAACCCAAGCCCAAATCGGACGCATGATCGCGAAGCACCGCACCCAGCGTAATCTGACCCAGGAAGAAGTGGCAGAACGCCTGGGAATCGGCAGCGAAGCCATTTCGCGCCTTGAGCGAGGTGTGGTCGAGCTTTCCGTGGTCAAGCTGATGCAACTGGCGGACATCTTCGACTGCCGGATGGATGAACTGCTGACGGAGTCGAGCAGTCGCCCCAACGACCAGGGCCAGATGATTGCGGGCCTGCTGAGCGGCCTTCAAGAAAGCGACCGTGCCTTTATCCTGACGACCGTCGAACAGCTGGCCGCTCATCTCAGTAGCAAATAACCTCTTAGCACACTGGCTTGACGTCCTCCCACCCCCTCTGCTGTAGTGCCTCAAGATCATCGCTTACGGCGACCCAAGACCGATTCGCTCCGGGTAGCTCGGTCGGACTGTTAGAGTTCGGAGCCTTCTCTTCTGCGGAATTTCATTCCCGCTTTGTGCTCGACCGGATCAATGTGGCGGATGACCGCTGTTGCCTCTGCCAGGCATCAGCGGTCATCCGCTACGGCAATCGCATTCAGTCCCGGAGCCCGCCGGGGAAACACTGGGCACCCTTTGTGCGCGGATGCGTGCCAGCATGTTCCGACCCAGGCCACGACAAGGGTCGGTTGGCGAATCATGGCGCAGTCAAACCAAGTTTTGCGAGGAGCTTGTCGACTGCGTCAGACCGCCTAAGGTGGCTTTTCTATTCCTCGCCTGGCACCCCGACAGGCCCGCTCTTCACTTTTTTAATTCAGTGACCGACACTATTTCCGGTCATGAAAATTTTGGCTGCCAAGCCTGTAGTACAGACATCCGACGGTGAAAAGCTCTTACGGGACAATAGAGTAAGCCAGAACTCTTCCTCCGCCTGCTCTAGCCGCATTTCGAGCTAGGTGCTGCATAGTTGCTTCACCGTAGCATTCCCAGAAGCGGCGTAGCGGGCAAAGTCGCAGCGTCATCATAGCCCGGCCTTGTCGCAAGTCACCCATCAAAGCGAAAGCGCAGCCCGTCGGCTGCGCTTTCATCTTGGGGGTGGTAGAAATGTCCGCACCGTCAATTCGGCGTAAGCGGTGTGGCCTTGCTCGTTCCTGCCTTACTGATTCCCCGGTCGCCTGCGATGAACGCCTGTAGCATGTGTGGGATCTAACCGTACACCTGTGCGTGCGGCGCGGCGTAGCGGTCAAGTTAGAGCTTGATGTCGGCTTTTAGGCTAGTCGACAAACGAAGATCAGCTTGATGCTCTCGGTCTTGGGCTGCGGCCCCGCCCGCTTGGCTAACATCGATTGTAAGTCCACGCGGCGTAGCAAACGATCAACCTGTCGCGCATGTCCTTAGCACGCCTACAGATAGCAGAGCACCAGCGGATAGCGCAGCAGTTCTTCCATAGCAATGCGTTTGTGGGCCAGCAGGCAATGCCCTGCAGACACGGCCAAAGAAAAGCTTGCCCGCACGGGTCAGGCGTGTGCTGCGTGTGGTACGTGCAAATAGCACCACGCCCGGTTCTTCTTCAAGTTCTTTGATGGCCCGAGACAGCGGCGATTGCTCAATGTGCAGTTTCTCCGCCGCACGGGCGAGTGGAATTCTTCGGCTCCGGCCAGGAAGCAGCGAAGATCCCGAAGATCCATCGTTCACCTATCTATGAGTTCTTGCGCCCAGGAACGTGGGACGCCGCATCTGCCAGAGCATCCAGACGATCCCCAGGCCCACGGCAACCGCACCGACCCAGGCCGTGCTGGTCAGACCCATCGCTTCCAGGCTGGCCCCGCCTAGCAGCGAACCCAACGCGATGCCGCCATTGAAGCCGGCGATGTTCAGCCCAGCCGCCACTGCCGGTGCCTCCGGCGCGTGGATGTGCGACAACCCGATCACCCGCGCCTGCAAGGCAGGCACCGCCGCATAGGTCAGCGCACCCAGCAGGCCCGTCAGCAACACCATCAACGGCAACGACGGTGCCGATGCCCATATCGCCAACAGCACGACGGCCAGGCCGACGAGCACAGTCATCACCGCAAAGTCGGCACCCTTGCGGTCGGTCAGCCGCCCGCCCCACACATTGCCAATGGCGGCCATCACGCCGTAGCCCAGCATCAAAAGGCTCGCCATGCTTTCACTCACGTTCGTCACTTGCAGCAGGATCGGCGAAATGTAGGTGTAGAGCGCGAAAGATCCCGCATACGCCAACACGGTGATACCGGCTCCGGCCAGCAGACGCTGATTGAACATAGCTTTCAGGCCATCCATCGCATTGGCCTGCGCCGAGGCATCGTTGCGATCTGTCGGCATCAGGGCCAGCAGGCCGACGAACCCAATGGCACCACTTGCGGCCACTGCCATGAAGATGACCTGCCAGCTCAACACGCTGCCCAGGTAGGTGCCGAGCGGTACGCCCAGCGCCAGTGACAGCGTCAGGCCGCCGAACACCACGGCCACCGCCGCACCGGCGCGATGTCGGCCCGCCAATTGGGTTGCCACGCTGGATGCTACGGCGAGAAATACCCCATGTCCCAGGCCGGAGGCGGAGCGGGCCACCAGCATGGGTGTCAGTGCATCGGACAGACTGACTACAGCGTTGCCCAACGTGAACAGCCCCATCGCCACCAGCAGCAGCCGCTTGCGCGGCCAGCGGGTTGCCAGCGCGGTCAGGCCGGGTGCACCAATCACCGCACCCAGCGCATAGGCCGTAACCGCCGCGCCAACCTGGCTGACGCTGACATGCAGATCAGCGGAAATAGTGGACACCAGGCCGATGGTGACGAACTCGGTAAAGCCCAGGGCGAACGCGCAAAGCGCGAAGACGTAGATGACGAAAGGCATACGTGGATTCATGGTTCAGGCTCGCTTCTCGGCTGTCACCGCTAATAGGGGCAGCATCGCTTCCGCGACGCCCTTGGCCGAGGCCGGGTTCTGCCCCATCACCCGGCGCTCGCTCACCACTACCTGCGCCTGGAAATTCGCCGCAGGCACATGCCGGGCGCCACGCTCCTGCAAAGCATCGGCCAGCAGGAAGGGCACCGTGTCGTACAGGCCGACCGCACGCTCCTCCTCGTTGGTGAAGGCCGACACGTCCTTACCCGTTACCAGATAGCCGCCATCGGACAACTTGAGGTTTACCAGCCCGGCCGCCCGTGGCACACCGCCGCGACCACGCCGCCACGCTCGTAGATGAACGCCGCAATGGCCGCCAGTTCGGCGTTGTCCGGGAACTCCCACATCGTCGCGTGGCCGCCGGCGTAGAAGATCGCGGCGTAGGCATCGGGATCGACCTGCGTGGGTGCCATGGTGTTCTCGGTGGCGCTTCTTAGCGTCGCATCGTTCCAGAACGCGGCATTGATCGGATCGTCCAGACTGAGTCCATCGACGTGCGTCTTGCCGCCCTTGGCGCTGACGAAATCGACCGCATGACCGGCGTCTGCCAGCACCCGATGCGGATGCGTGACCTCGGACAGATAGAAACCGCTGGGCGCGGCATCGGCGGCGCCGGCCGGCCCCTTTCGGTCGTGGCTGGTCAGGACGAAAAGAATACGTTGGGTCATCAGAAGCTCCTGCAGCGAATCGAGCACACCACCGGACACCTCCAACGGAGGCATGCGTGTTGCAGCGTGGGAAGTTGGGATCCTCATTCTGGTGAATCCGGTATATCGTTTAAATGACCAAAATAGACAAACACTTTCCCCGGAATGACCCAAATGGCCCTGCGCAATCTTGATGACCTAGCGGTGTTCGTGCATGTTGTGGAGCGCCACAGTTTTTCCGCCGCCGCACGCGACCTGCACCTCGCGCCTAAGACGGTCAGCAAGCAGATCGCCCGGCTGGAACAAGCGTTGGGCACCACGCTGTTCGAGCGCAACACCCGTAACTTGCGCATCACCAGCGAAGGCCGCGCCATCGCCGAGCGCGCACGGGTGGCCCTGGCTGTGCTGGAAGAAGTGCAGGAACTGGCGACCGGCGGCAGCCAGGAACTGAGCGGCACTATCCGCCTGACCGCGCCCACGCCGTTCGGGCGCAAGTTCGTGGCCCCGGCTATCCACGATTTCTGCCGCCTGCATCCCAGGGTCGGTTTCGACCTGCGCCTGTCCGATCAAGTGCAGGATCTGTATAGCGGCGACCTCGACCTGGCGATCCGCATGGGCGAGTTGGCCGATTCGCGCCTGGTGGCGCGGCGCGTGGCCGAAAACCGGCGCATTCTGGCAGCGTCTCCCGCCTACCTGAAAGCGCATGGCAGTCCCGCGCAGCCGGAAGAACTGGAACGGCACAACTGCCTGGTGTTCGCCTATCCGGGCCTGCTGCAAAGCACCTGGCCGCTGCGCAAGGGCCGCCGGGAGACGCCTGTCGCGGTCAGCGGTACGCTGTGCAGCGACAACGGCGACGTGCTACATGCGTGGTGCGTGGCCGGGCTGGGCATCTCGCTGCGCGAGACCTGGGACATTCACGAGGAACTACGCGACGGGAGGCTGGTGCGCGTGTTGCCTGAATGGGAAGCCACACCCTCGAAGATCAGCATCGTGCGGGCGCGGCGCGAACCAGTGCCGCGCCGGCTGACGGCGTTCAGCGATTTTCTGTTCGACCGCTGGCAGGAGGCGCCGTGGGATCAATGACCTCATTCGCCGCAGCCGACGCATCTCGAACAGCCGCTAAGTTTCGTAGGAAATTTTGTAGGTTTTGCCTAGCCGCTCGACATGTGCAAAACCGAGTTCGCCAAGGTGCATACCAGCGATAAGAATCTTATCCGAGCTAACAACATTCAATAGTTTGGATCGTGTTTCGGCGGAAAGAAGCGGATCTTGGTCGAATGCAATGGTTACGTCGGGACGAGCAATCTGAATTTGGGGGAAATGAACGATATCCCCCCAAACCAGCAGACTACGACCATTGGAATCGAGACGATAACCGGAATGTCCTGCGGTATGCCCCGGAAGGGGCATCGCACTAATGCCAGGGAGAACTTCGCTATCAGTAAACAGGCGCGTCTTCTCCCGATACTGATCGAACACCTTCCGAGCAAACAGGAAGTTGCCACGAGCACGTTCACTCGCTCGACTGAGATTGCCATCGTCCTCCCAGAAAGAAACCTCACGCTGGTGGACGACTAGCTCTGCATCGGGAAAGGCTGCTTCCCCTGAAGAGTCAAGCAACCCCCCAACATGGTCGGGATGTGCATGGGTCAGAAGAATGGTGTCAATGTCAGCGGGTTGCACGCCAGCACGCGCGAGATTCGCCTTTAGCTTGCCGCCCCACTGCTTGAAACCACCAGCCCCCGCATCAATGAGGATCGTGCGGCCCATTCCACGCACCAGGTAACAGTTGATGTGGATCGAGAATGGATCGCTTACACCTGCGTCCTGCTGCAACTTGGACGCTGCGCAGGATCGATATTGGAGAGAAGATCTAGACTTGCGCAAAGGTATCCGTCACTGATGGCCGTAATAGAAAACTCGCCGATCTGCTGGCCCGGAAATTTCATGTCGTTCATTGCGGCCCTCCTTGCGGGTCATCAGTTCCGCGCGTAGATGGTATCGGCTGGATAGCCAAAGCAACGAATGCGCGCCGTTAGCCCCGCATGGCGTTTTATTGCCTCATCCAGTCGCGCCATGAAATCGTCCATGACCGATGGCGTTCTAAACGGTTCGAGGCGGTACTTGATTTCCGCGTAAGCAGGATGCCCACGCCCCTGGCGGGCAGCGACGTAGATGACATGCACGTTGTCCAGCGCCGCCTGAAGGACGTCCGTGCAAAGTCGAGTGCATCGTTTGGTGAGTTCCGCCAGATTTGCGTCGGGTGGCATCTCGTCCGCCTGGATGAAGATCGTCAGGTTAGGCATGTCGGTTCTGCACCTGCGTCTGGGGGCTCTGCGCCTCTGCCACTCGTCAATTGCACGGTCATCGGGGCATAGAGATGCACGTTCTTCGGAAGGGTATCTACACCAAGACTAATGGCGCTATCCAGCTTCGCCAGCCACCTGTTTTCAGGACACTTCTCCAATGCGACGGCCCACATCTGCTCAGGCGTGAGCCCCATCTCGATGAGCGGCTCGGGACCGACTGCGCTCACGATCAGATGCTCGCCTTCACCGATGGCAGGCGCACGCTCAAGGCCGCCGTAAAGATTGCGGTGCCAATCGGTGATGTGCTGCTGCCAGCGTGCGAAGTTGCCCCCGCCCTTTTGGCGATACTCGTCGCCCTCAAGCACAGCCAGACCGTCGATCGAGTGCATGGCCAGGTAGACAGGGCAGCCATCGCTAAACGCCTTGAAGCGCTGCGAAGTATGGAACCCGCTCACGGAAATAAGCGCGGGTAGCTTTTCCAGGCTATAGAAATCATTCCACTCTGCTTCGCTGGCTGGGTCGGCAAAGCTGCACTCGACGGTATAGATCATGGAATCACGCTACCGAACCGCTTGTGCGCTCGGTCCTCACTGTTGATGTTTCATCATGGTATGACCTGAAAATCGACGTATAAAACGATTTTTCGGTATGCTTCAGTGACAAAAAATCAAGCTAAACCGATCACCAGTTTTAAGCTAGGAACGCTCATGCGAAGGAAGATCCCCAGCAGCACGGCACTGATGGCATTCGAAGTGGCTGCGCGCCACGGCAGCTTCGCGCGCGCGGCAGAGGAACTGTCTTTGACTGAAGGAGCTATCAGTCGCCAGATTGGCAGGCTGGAAGCCTTCCTCGGGGTCACCCTGTTCGAGCGGGTCGGCAATCGTGTCCGACTCCTTCCTAACGGAGAGCGTTACGCGGTCCAAGTTCGCGAATCGCTTGACCGCTTGGATCGGGACAGTCAGTACTTAATGGGGCAGCCGAACGATGGCGCAAGCTTGGACATTGCCACTATCCCGACGTTCGCGATGCGATGGCTCATTCCTCGCTTGGGACGATTCCAGCAGAAGCATCCGAACATTACTGTGCATTTGGCCGAGCGCATGGAACCCTTCGTCCTGGCCGGGAGCGGATTCGATGCTGCCATCCATTTCGAGCACCCAGCGTGGACGGGAATGCGGACTCACGAACTTTTGCATGAAGTGCTGGTTCCGGTTTGCCATCCTGAACTTCTGACAGGACGCAATCGAACAACCGCACTGGATGAATTACCGCGCCTTCACCGACGACAGAACCCTGAAGCTTGGCAACACTACGCCCAGGAGACGGGAAGCCCGCTGACCAATCCTGCAATTGGCGCACGCTTTGATCTCCATGGAATGTTGATAGAAGCCGCATTGGCCGGCCTCGGCGTTGCGCTAGTACCGCGCCTGTACGTTGAAGCCGAACTTGCGTCAGGAAGCCTGATCGCCCCGTGGCCGGAGGGGAAAACCATCTCCAAAACCTTCTGCCTCATCCTTCCTGAGCCCATCGGATTGGGCAGAAAGCCAATACAAGCTTTTGCTCAATGGTTGCTCGACGAAGCGAAGAAGGGGGCAGCGGTTAAATCGTAGGATATGTCTTTCCTCCATTGTTATCAGATAGAGGCGCTACGTTGCGCCTGATCTCCCACGACACATCACCGCCGCGGCCATTTGCTACCCAAGCTTCTTCTCTGTCGCTGGCTGCCAAGGCACCAGACTAAATCCCATGCCGTCATCCAGCATCGCGTAGCGCCCACTGGCGAGCATGACGGAACGCCGGTAGATGCCGGCCACGCGCTGCTCGTCTGTGACGGGGGCGATGCTCCACGCCAGTGTCGGCGGTTAACCGCCAACGGCGACCCAAGGCCGATTCGCTCCGGGTAGCTCGGTCGGACTCCCTGAGTTCGGAGCCTTCTCTTCTGCGGAATTACATTCCCGCTTTGTGCTCGACCTGATCGTGGTGGCGGATGACCGCTGTTGCCTCTACCAGGCATCAGCGGTCATCCGCTACGGATCGCATTCAGTCCCGGAGCCCACCGGGGAAACACAGGGCACCCTTTGTGCGCGGATGCGTGCCGGCATGTTCCGACCCAGGCCACGATAAGGGTCGGTTGGCGAATCGAGATGCAGTTAAAACACGTTTTGCGAGGAGTTTGTCGACTGCGTAAGTTCGCCAAAGGTGGTTCTTCTCTTCCTCGCCTGGCACCCCGCCAGGCCCACTTTTTTGTATTTTTTGCCGTAACTGCCATTGTATCCAGCGCTAGCAATTGAGACTGGCGCCGTTTCTGATCTGCCACCTGGCTTGAACCTTGGAACCGTTGGCCTTGAAAGCGCATGCCCGAGGCATCCTCCACCTCGAACCTCTATTCACTGCGTACCCTCGAGATTCGCCTTGTCCGTGAGTACAGGTGACACAGGCTCTTTCAGCAAACCAGCAGACGATCTGCGACCCGCCGATAGCCTTACCGTCGCCATCGCTCACATGGCTGCGATGATGAGCCTGAGCGCCAGTAGGATCAGTTACTCAAAGTGTACGCAGGCATTCATCAGCCTCCAGTAAAGCCGAGGGTCAGTCAGGTCGGAGCGTTCAGCAATGTTGGAAGAAACCGGCGTGGACAAGAAACTCACCTCCAATGTTTGACTCGGATCGCTGATCTTGATGGGCAGAAAGGCCGAAGCCTGATTCGAGTTGATGGTGAGATTGAGTAGGCCAAGGAGATGTTCGCGCGCCAGGCGTGACAGCCCGTTTGTGGCCCTCAATTGCGCAGCCATCCCGGACAACCTGATTGAGGCTGAACTTTTCGGCGTCGAACGCGGCGCGTATACCGGCGCGGCCCATTCACGACCTGGACGTTTTGAGCGTGCCCAAGGCGGCACACTGTTTCTGGATGAGATCACCAGCCTGAGCCAGGGCGGGCAAAGCAAGTTGCTACGGGCCTTGCAGTAACGGGAAATCGAAAGGGTTGGCGGCGTACGCGGGGTCAAGGTGGATGTGCGAGTAGTGGCCGCCACCAACCTTGATCTACGCAAATCCGTTGCCGACGGTACGTTTCGCGAAGACCTGTTCTACCGCCTGAATGTCTACCCCATCGCCCTGCCCCGCTGCGCGAACGCCGGGACGACATCCCGCTGTTGATCAACGCGTTCCTCACGCGCTTCTGCCAGGAATACGTGCGAACGCCGGTGGGCGTTACCATGCGCGCCCTGAAAGTTTTGCTGCGCTACGACTTCGCGGGCAATGTGCGCGAACTGCAAAACCTGATCGAACGCGGCCTGATCGCCAATGACGAAGGCCAACCCATTGACCTGGTGCACCTGTTTCACAACGAGCCGATGCCGTCTGGCCCCTACGGCGTGGATGGCCGCGGCAGCTTGCCCACCACCAGACTGTGCGCCTGCCCGCGAGCCGCCCGGCACTACTGTATACCTTGGCGAACTGGACCAGGGTTTTTCCATCGAAGGTCTGAAATCTCGCCTGATCAACGAAGCCTTGCAACAGAACGCAGGCAATCTGGCGGATGCGGCAAGACTCCTAGGGTTGAGCCGTGCTCAATTCACCTACCGCTTGAAGAAGCATCAGCGGCAACTCACCTGACGCCAACCACCATCATCATAGGCTACCACCTTATAATCAATGCGATAGATCGGCCGTAGGCAATACCTCGCAGATTGATTTGGGAACATCTATTACCTATAGTCATTGGATGAAAACCATCAAAACTACCCGGAGCCAAGGCCGTCCACGTGAATTTGACATGGACGAGTTTCTGGATAACGCCGCCAAACTGTTCTGCCAGCGCGGCTTTCACGGAACCTCCATCGTCGATATCTCCGACGCCACAAACCTCACCTGCGGAAGCTTGTATAAAGCTTTCAAGGACAAACGTGAAGTCTTCCTGAGCGCGTTGAAACGACAA
Organism: Pseudomonas lactucae; assembly: GCF_016937615.1. Taxonomy (GTDB): domain Bacteria; phylum Pseudomonadota; class Gammaproteobacteria; order Pseudomonadales; family Pseudomonadaceae; genus Aquipseudomonas; species Aquipseudomonas lactucae. The sequence continues at coordinate 31,842 of NZ_JAFHKI010000101.1, forward strand.
TCCAGCACCCGTGGTAGTCAGCTTCGACAGGCGATCAGCACCGGCAAGTGCGGTCGTGAGATGCTTCGCCAAGCCTTGCTTTTCTATGCAGCCATTTCAAGTGGCGAGGACGGTCGTGATGGCTGTCTCATCGTCAGCACCACTGTGGAGCTGGGGGCGTTCGACGCTGAAATTGCAGAAATGGCGCTGGTCTCGCTGCGTGATCGTGAGGCTTTGTTGCAGCGCCTGATTGACGTAGGCATCAGCGATGGGTCGATTGCGGCCACTGTCAACAGTGCTGCAGCCGCCAAATTCATGCTCTGTTTAATCCAAGGTTTACGCGTGATAGGCAAAACTTCTCCGGACCTCTCCGACATGGAAACCACCGTCGGTTTGGCCATGAAAACACTGGCCTGAGCGTCAGCATCGGGGCTTTCGAGCCCCTTATTGAATCCCTCCACAAAAATTGCCAAGTCATTTTTCTAAATGCCGCTTGATTTGGTAACATTCACTACCTATTATCCAAATCAGCGCTTCACACCAGTACTAGCGAAGCGGTAATCCTGGCCATCGACACCTAACTGCGCAGCAGGGGTGTCTTTTTATTGCTACATTAGGAAGTGATAACTTCCAAAAAGGAATGCATCCGCTATGAACGGCTCAGCCTCCATCAGTTTAGAAAAACCTGGTATTTCAACTTGGCTGACGTTGTTGCTGGCAACCGCTTGCGGCTTACTGGCGGCCAATATTTATTACGCCCAGCCGCTGGCAGGGCCGATTGCCAGCGCTATTGGCCTGCCCGCATCCAGCACCGGCCTGATCGTCACGTTGACGCAACTGGGGTATGGCGCAGGGTTGCTGCTGGTCGCCCCTTTGGGCGACTTGTTCGAGAATCGCAAGCTGACCATCACGTTGATCCTCATTGCTGCATCAGGGCTGCTGGTGTCCGGCCTTTCACACTCACCACTGCCCTTTTTGCTGGCGGCCCTGGTAACAGGCCTTGGCACGGTAGCGGTGCAAGTGCTGGTCCCTTATGCCGCGCACATGGCGCCGGAAGAAAGTAGAGGCCGGGTGGTTGGCAATGTAATGAGTGGGCTGATGCTGGGGATCATGCTCGCTCGTCCTGTTGCGAGTTTCATTACCCAACTATCGGATTGGACGAACGTCTTCTACTTTGCCGCTGCCGGTATGGTGCTACTCGCGCTGCTATTGAGTGTCGTGCTGCCCAAACGCGAACCTGCGGCAAAAATGAGTTATGCGTCGTTGATTGGTTCGATGTGGCACCTATTGCGCACCACGCCCGTGCTTCGCCGTCGCGCTATTTATCACGCTTGCCTGTTCGGCGCCTTCAGTCTGTTCTGGACAACCACGCCACTGCTCTTGACATCAGTGTTTCACCTGAATCAGGGAGAGATCGGCCTTTTTGCCCTGGCAGGTGTCGCTGGCGCGATTGCAGCCCCTATTGCCGGCCGAGTTGCGGACCGGGGGCGGACCAAATCTGCGACCGCAGCGGCGATGATCTGCGTCGCAGCCGCTTTTCTGATTACCCATATTGCCCCGCAGGGTTCCACTACCGCTCTGGTTTTACTGGTGATTGCCGCTGTCGTTCTGGACTTCGGGGTGTCGGCCAACATGACCCTGGGCCAGCGCACGATATTCGCACTGGGCAGTGAGTTTCGGGCGCGCCTCAACGGCCTGTACATGACCACCTTTTTCATGGGGGCTGCAGCCGGCTCCGCAATGGGTGGCTGGGCGTTCGCCGAAGGCGGCTGGTCATTGGCTTCTTGGCTGGGCTTCGCGTTGCCGGTCACCGCGCTGTTATATTTCATCACGGAGTAAGCACCATGGATCAACCATTGGACATCGCCGTTATTGGCTGCGGTTTAGGGGGCGCGGCCATGACCGCCCTGCTTCAAGCCAAGGGTTTCAACGCCTGTGTGTTTGAGCAAGCGCCCTCATTCGGCCCTGTAGGTGCTGGTATTCATCTAACGCCGAACTTGATGAACGTGTTGCACGACCTGGACCTGCAAAATCAACTGGTAGAGAAAGGTTTCACTCCCGCCAGTTTTACCAGCCGCTGCGGAGCCACTGCGGACGTCCTGTTCGAACTGCCGCTGGCAAGCCATATGAGCGTTCAATATGGCGCGTCTTATATCACCATCCGCAGGTCGGATTTTCACGAAGCGCTGGTGTCGCGCATCGCACCAGATAGCATTCATTACGCCAAACAACTGAACTCCATCGAACAGGGCAGCGAAGACGTCAAGCTCGGCTTTGCAGATGGATCACAACAGCGAGCCCGCCTTGTCATCGCGGCTGACGGCGTATTTTCCAAGATTCGTTCGGCACTCTTTGATCCCACCCCGCCCACGTTTGCTGGTCAAGCAGCCTACAGGGCAATCGTTGATGCATCGAAGTTGCCTCACGCACCACTGGACGACCTTACCAAATGGTGGGACGGGGAACGATTTGTCATCTCCTACTACCTGGACAATGACCGCAAGAATTACTACTTCGTCGCCGGTTTTCCCGAACCTGATTGGCCTGCGGACAGAGGTTGGCAGGAGGGCAGCCGTGACGAGTTACTGGAGCAATTCCACGGCTTCCATCCGCACGTTCGAGCGCTGTTGGACACCGCCACGGATTGGAAAAAATGGCCACTGTTTGAGCGCCCCCCATGCGATACCTGGCACGCGCAACGCGTCGCCCTGCTGGGTGATGCCTGTCACCCGATGCGACCACATATGGCTCAAGGCGCGGCGATGGCCATTGAAGATGCTGCGGTTCTGTCACGTTACCTTTGCGAGTTTGGCCTGCAGCGCTATGAGCAAGCCTTCGCACGCTATTACGAAGAAAGGATAGAACGGGTGTCTGCGGTCCAGGCAATGTCCAATGAAAATACCTGGCTGCGATCGGCCATGGACCCCTCTTGGGTTTTTGCCCACCAAACAGGCCGCTAAGTAGTCGTTCGCGGCAATGAAGCGCATGGATTAAACCGCAAGCCAACAAGATGAGCGTAAGGACTTTGGATTTAACAACTGCATAGGAGTGCGCTTCATGCTTGAAACAGATGTCATCATTATCGGCAGTGGGCCGGCCGGTTCGACCGCCGCACTGGCCCTGAGCAATGCCGGTATCGCCAACCTGGTCATCACTAAGTATCGATGGCTCGCCGATACGCCTCGGGCTCACTACATCAACACCCGTACCCTGGAAGTGCTTCGGGACCTGGGGGTGCATCAAGACGTGATTGCCAAAGCGGCACCGTTGGAGGTCATGGGTAACGTCGTCTTCTGCAACAGTCTGACCGGCAAGGAACTTGGTCGCTTGCCTTACGGCGCCAACGACCCCAAGCGGCGAAGCGACTACCTGCTGGCCAGTCCCTGCGAGCAATGTGACCTGCCCCAGCACTTGCTTGAGCCCATCCTGTTAGGCAGGGCAGTTTCCCAAGGCAGCCACGTGCGCTTTGATAGTCAATACCTGAGCCATCAGCAGGATCCGGACGGTGTAGTTGTCCAGGTCAGCGACCGCTTGAGCGGAAGCGAATACAGTATTCGCTGTAAATACCTGCTGGGGGCAGACGGCGCTAATAGCAAAGTCGCCGCGGACCTCCAATTGCCCATGGAAGGCAAGATGGGCAAAAGTGGCAGTATCAGCATTATTCTGCGAGCAGACCTGAGTCAATATGTGGCTCATCGTCCCGGTTACCTGTGGTGGATGCTGCAACCAGGGGCCGATATCGGGGGCATTGGCATGGGCCTTTTACGGATGGTCAGGCCTTGGAACGAATGGCAGATTGTCTGGGGCTATGACATAAACGGCCCAGCGCCTGAATTAACGAACGAGCAAGCGATTGCCATTGTTCATCAGTTTGTGGGCGACACGTCGGTGGAGGTCGAAATTTCTTCGATTTCCCTTTGGACTGTCAATGAGATGTATGCGGCGCGTTACAGCCAGGGACGGGTCTTCTGCCTGGGCGACGCGGTGCATCGCCATCCACCGACGAATGGCCTGGGCTCCAATACCTCGATTCAGGACGCCTACAACCTGGCCTGGAAACTATCGCTAGTCCTTGCAGGAACGGCGTCACCTTCACTGCTTGAAACCTACGATACCGAGCGCATTCCCGTCGGGCGGCAGATCATTCGCCGGGCCAATAAAAGCGTCGAGGACTTCGCAGCGCTCTTCCAGGCGCTGGACCTGACGACAGGTCTGTCCGCGGAGCAGATGAACCAGAATATTCGCTCGTTGGAACACGACACGCCAGAAGGCGCCCAACGCAGGAAGGCCCTCAGGAAAGCCATCCAGTTGAAAGCCTACGAATTTGCGACCCAAGGCGTGGAGCTGAACATTCGCTATCAATCCGATGCGATTGTAGAAGATGCAGATGAGCCTTTTGTATTTTCCCAGGACAGTGAATTGTTCTATCAACCCTCGTTGCGCGCGGGCGGTCGACTGCCACACGCGTGGGTGAATAAAAACGGCCGTCAACTGTCCACCCTGGATTTGGTAGGCAAAGGCCAATTCACGGTAATTACCGGTATTGCAGGTGGCGCCTGGGTCGAGCAGGCCAGGCAAATCAATGAGGTGTTTGGTCTAGCTGTTCGCTGCGTAACGGTAGGGCCAGGGCGCGATGTGGAAGACCTGTACGGCGATTGGTCGGCGCTGCTTGATGATAGAGAAGACGCGTGTCTTTTGGTAAGGCCCGATGCTCATATCGCCTGGCACGGCAACCTCTCGTTGTACTCGCCTGAGCACTTACGCAGCGTACTTTCTCGTGTGCTCGGACTGTAGCGATCCGCTGCAAAAAGTTATTAAAAACAGCATTGTATTTTTTAGCTCATACAGGGAAGGGATAGCTATGTCTGCATATACCGTTACAGGCTCATTGACCCACTTTAGAAAGGGATCATTGGACTTATTTTCCGCCAAGCCTGAGCACTACGCATTCTCAAATATCTTTGACGTCGCGCAACGTTCAGATTTTTTCGAACGCGTTGCCGTTACCAAAAATATCGAATACGTCACCGAAGTGATAAAGATCCAACATGACTCCCCTTGGTTCATCGCCGCCCATGATGAGTTTGCCCTCATCATGATGGTGATGTCACGCTCACTTTTTTTACTGTTCCCCCTCAGACGTTGCCGGCGCCGGCGTCGCAAGGCGCTCATTTACTAGAAGCGCCGCCGTCGGGAGCGTGCATGGGAAACGTCCAGGCCCGCCGCGGACACCTTGTCCTGCTACCCGCCAACACCGCTTACCGTTTGGGAAGTGACCAACCTGCCGTTGCATTGATTCAGACCCTATCAGGCGACCTGACGCAAGAGCGTTGGGCCGACATTTGTGCACGTGGCTAACCGTTCGCCACCTTACCGGAGCTCATCATGTCGCAGACATTATCCGCAGCACCTCAATCATTTGAAACGCTCGACACGGAGTATCAACTCTTTAGCCTGGGACAGTTCTCCTTTAGCAGGGATAACAACTTTGCAATTATCCGCTGGCCGGGCGGTGTTCACTATATGCACGTTGAACTGTTCCTAAGCGCCATGGTACGAGACTTGGGCTGGGAGTTTCTTTATGGCTGGATTTTCTTCGACGATATATTCGGCACCATTAATTATTATGGAAAAGTTGAAGTGTTCGCGGGCACCCATCATCCCAGCTACAAAAAAGCCGGGATCGCTTATCACGAAACGTTCGATACGGAGCAGGTCCTGGAGGTCTTCCAAGGCATCGCGAACGACTGGATCAATGAAGGGTATGACCCATTGTGTGTCCCGCGCGAGACAGGTTCGGCTCACGGCCCCAAAGGCAGGCCAGCTCGGATTTCCCTGACGCGAGGTTTCACCCAGCCAGCAAAAAGGATGCTCGGCCTGCCCGGCGATGCAGTCGCCCGATCCAGCGCTTCCGGGCAGCCCATCAGTGAGTCGTTTAAAGATCTGCATCTGGAGTTTGATCGGCCACAGGTGAAAACAGAACCCGGTTTCGAGGGTAGCCTTCATGCAGTCAATGTGTTCGATCACATTGCTCGCTCCGAGGTGACCTGGATACCGTCGACGGTTTCCTCCACGCGCAACAGTCTTTTTTGCATGTCCAGCGAAGAGCACGTGTTACCGGTAACTCACGGTAACGACCGCCCGGAATGGTTCATACAACTGACCGATGAAATTCACTGGACGCTTCAGGACAAAGAAACAGGCGCGCCCTTAGGCCGAGTCGCCATGCGCCCTGGGGACGTGTGCGCGATGCCTGCCGATATTCGCCATAAAGGCTTTGCGCCCAAACGCGCCATGCTCCTGGTTCTGGAAAACAGCACGCCCGACCTGCCACCTTTATATGCCAACGGCACGTTAGCGCCTTATCCCGTCGAGTTCTGAAACTTAACCTCACTGAGGGTCCGCTTGCCCAGGGTTCATTCGCTGCCTGGGCGAGCGGCATCAATGCCCACCTCTAAAAAACAGATGAGTCACTGCAAATGTGGATTGTCCAATATGCACTGAGCCGCCGCTACACCATCGCGGTCATTGCGCTGATGCTGTTGATTTTTGGCGGGCTCTCTGCACGGCACATGCCGACCGATATCCTGCCCAGGATCGATATACCGTCGGTCAGGGTGCTCTGGACGTATAGCGGACTACCGGCGGCAGAAATGGCAGCGAAGATTACTTCACTGTCAGAAATTTCAATTCTTAATAATGTTGATGACCTGAAACAGGTGGGCTCACAAACAATCAATGGGATCGGGATGATTCGCGTGGACCTGCAACCCGGCGCGCCCATAGATCGTGCGCTGACGCAGATCACAGCAGTGTCACAGACCATGCTCAGGCGCATGCCGGCAGGGACTGCACCACCATTCATCGTGCGTAACAACGTTTCCAGTACGCCCGTGTTGCAGTTGGTACTGTCTTCTGACTCGATGACCGAAGCTCAGTTGTACGATTACGCACGGCTGCAACTGCGCTCCCAGATTCAATCCATCCCCGGCGTTCTCATGACGCTTCCGTATGGTGGCGCCGCGCGCCAAGTCATGATCGATCTCAACCCTGTGGCGCTGCAAACCTATAACCTCACGGCAAACCAAGTCACCAGCGCCATTGAACACGGTGCTCCTACGCTACCGTCGGGCAGCCTGCGTGAAGGGCCGCAGGAGTTGCAGGTTACTGTGCAGGCCAGCCCTGTCGACGTGAAGGGTTTCATGAGTCTCCCCATCAAGTCGAATGGAACTAACGTCATCTATGTCCGTGATGTTGCTTCAGTGCGCGATGGCGCAGCACTGCAAACCAGTATTGCGCGAATGGATGGCGCCAGCGCCGTTTCCGTATCACTGATTAAACTGGGCGGTGCGTCCGCCGTGGATATAGTCAGGGCCGTCCGGGCGCGTTTGCCGGAGGTGATTGCTTCGGCCCCTGCCGGAATGCGCATCGAAGCCGTGTTCGACCAGTCAATATTCGTCAACAACGCCATTCAGTCCGTTGTTCACGAGGGCGTATTGGTCGGCGTACTGGTAGCGCTGGTCGTGCTTATGTTCATTGGTTCGTGGCGTTCGAGTCTGATTGTGCTCGCCAACATCCCACTGGCGCTCCTGGCTTCGACGCTGGCGCTGCACCTGCTCGGCAATACTTTCAACATTATGACGCTGGGCGGCCTGGCACTTGCGATTGGCATACTGGTCGATAACGCGGTGGTCGACGTAGAGAACACCAACCGGCACGTCGCGATGGGTAAGGCGGTACCCACCGCCATTCTTGATAGCGCAAAAGAAGTGGTATTCCCAGAGTTTGTATCCACGCTGTGCATTTGTATCGTGCTCACGCCGATCCTATTGCTGACAGGCCTTTCCTCCTGGGTATTCGCCCCTCTGGCCCTGGCGGTAATCTTCGCCATGCTCGCATCTTTCATGCTCTCGCGAACGCTGATCCCCGTACTGTGTTCATTGATGCTGCCGAAGGACCTTGAAGCACGTGCTTCCCCGAAGGGCCGTATGGCGCCCTTGCTACTGGCTGCCAACCATCGGGTAGAGCAGGTCATCGACCACATCAGGGATCGGCAGAGTCGCCTGCTCAATAGCTTGCACCAGAACGGCACGAAGCTTCTCATCAGCTTGGCGCTCCTGCTTGGGCTGGGTGTGCTCGCAGCAACTTCCCTGGGGCAGGAGTACTTCCCGCAAATAGACGCTGGTCAACTGCGCCTGCAAGTGCGCTTTCCTGCCGGCCTCCGAATTGAGGAGACCGCTCAAAGGTTGGCAGCCGTACAGCGAGAAATTCGCAAGATTATCCCTCAGGACGAATTGCAGACTCTTTACGAACAAATCGGCATTCCCGACCCCATCAACCTAGGCTTTGTCGACAGCGCTGTCGTCGGCCCGTTCGAGGCGGAGGTGATGATCCAGTTGCGAGCCCATCACGCACCCAGCGCAGGTTATCTTGACGAAATACGTCAGCACATTGCGTCGAAGTTTCCGGATATCGTGATGTTTGACCGCCCAGCCGATGCTACCAGCCGCACGCTGGCGGGCTCGGCACTGGGTGCTTTCGAAGTAAAGATCACTGGGCGCGATACACAAGGCAACCTCAAGATTGCTCGTGCGATCCAGTCCAGGCTCAGGACGGTCCCTGGTGCGACGGATGTCGCGTTGCAGCAGGTGCTTGATCTACCGGAATACTACATCCAGATCGACAGAACCCGGGCGGCACAGCTGGGCATCAGCTCGGAAGATGCCAGCCGGGCAATATTGTCAGTACTGGGATCGGCAAGCACCGTCTCGCCCATTTACTGGGTAGACCAGGCCACGACATTAGCCTACGTCGTACAAGTGCAAGCACTTCCAAATGACCTTCAGAATATTGACACTCTGCTCAACATACCGGTGCGCACCTATACCAATGGCGAACAGGTCCTACTACGCACCATAGCCAGCGTGGCAAGACGCACCGTACCAGCCAGTATCGACAAAACGATGCTGGCCCCCACCCTCAATGTTATTGCCAATATCCGTCAAACCGACTTAGGGACCGTGCTTCATGCGCTGACGAATGTGATCAACACATTGAGTCCTCAGCTCAAACCCGGGAACCATATTGAAATAGGCGGACAGGCACAAGCCATGCAGTCGGCCTATACCGAGCTTACTAATGGATTGGCGCTCGCCGCACTATTGGTGTTCCTGCTCCTGGTGGTCAACTTTCAATCCTGGACCTACCCTTTAGTGGCCATGTGCGGACTACCCTTTGCCCTCACCGGCTCCGCGATTTCACTATGGGTTACCCACACCCCGCTTTCTGTTCCGGCGCTGATGGGCGCAATGATGGTCATCGGCGTCTCCACGGCGAACAGCGTACTGGTCACCAGTTTCGCCAGGAATCTCATCATTACCGGTCATGACCCTGAGCTCGCGGCCTTCGAGGCCGCCTCGGTACGCCTCAGGCCCGTCCTGATGACTGCGTGCGCCATGCTGCTTGGCATCATTCCCATGGCATTGGGCCTGGGTGACGGCGCAGAGCAAAACGCGCCTTTGGGCAGAGCCGTGATTGGCGGGCTATTGCTGGGAACACCAGCGACCTTGCTCGTCGTCCCGGCGATCCTTGCGGCGTCAGGTCGGCGACGCAAAGCCCGACACCTTTCTTCGCTCACTGCCGAACGCCTTTCTTGACCCCAGGATCCACCATGTCAACCTCACCTTGCACCGGCACTTCTTCTTGCTTGCGTTTCATCTCGTTGACGACGTTGCTTCTCGCATTCTCCCTTGCCGGCTGCGATGCAAAATCAGCATCGGCAACCGATGAAACTGCAAGCCCTCAAGTGAAAACCGTGACGGTAAGAGCCGCGCCGGACACGCAGACGCTCGTCCTGCCTGCGACGTCGCGCCCCGGCGAACACGCATTCATTTTTGCCCGAGCCACCGGCATTCTCACCAAACGGCAGGTGGATATAGGCGATACGGTGGCGAAGGGGCAAGTGCTGGCCGAGGTCAGTGCGCCCGAAATTGACCAACATGTTCGCCAGGCGAATGCCCAACTGCAACTGGCGGCGGCCAATGCAAAGCTATCAGCAAGCAACCTGAAGCGGGCACAGACATTGGTGTCGTCGGGGGCGATAGCGCGTGAAGTCTACGAACAGCGCCAGGCCAGCTATGCGGTGGATCAAGCCTCCTGGGCTGCGGCCACTGCGCAGTTGGCAGGCCTGGAAGAGGAACAACGCTTCCAGATCGTCAAAGCCCCCTTTGCTGGCGTGGTGTCGGCCCGCAACGTAGATGACGGCGATAGGGTGATAGGCGATCAAGCAGCGAGCACATTGCCGCTCTTTGAACTGAGCAGCCTGAACCCCCTGCGAGTTGTGGTTGACGCCCCGCAGAGTGCAGTGATGCACATCCGCCCCGGGATAGCGGCGACCGTCCAGTTCCAAGGACTTTCCGGCCCCGCCATGAAAGCAACCGTCACCCGTATGGCAAAAAACATTTCGGGAAGCAGCGGCGGCATGCGCATCGAACTCAGGCTTCCAAACCCAGGCAATCGAATCCCGTCCGGCATGGCGGGTGAAGTCGAACTGGCAATACCTGCTCAACCTGCGGTGCTTGTGCCAATCTCTACCGTTGTTCAGGACGGCGCCGGAGCGCATACCTTGCGCCTACGCAAGGACAACACCGTCGAGTACTGCATAGTCACACTGGGTCGTAACCTAGGGGACATGGTTGAGGTCATTTCCGGGCTTGGGGACGGCGACACATTGGTGTTAAGCCCCAATGCGCTGCTGCAACGGAATACGAAAGTGACCGCCATTCAATAGTGGCGAGATTAAAGGACAATCGATGACGGGTAAGTAAATGCCGCAGCCCTTAATTCTCGATCGGCATGGGTGGATAACGGGTTTGTCGGCCTTCATAATCGGAGAGACGAAATCTTGGCGGATGAACAAGCCCCATGAAAGACAGGGCACCGTTCCCCCCTTAAGATAGGGGATAGGCGAACGGGTAATGAGATGGTAACTCCCACACATTGCGAGGGCTAAGCTTTCGCAGGGTGTTTTTATTTCGGAGACCATCACATGAGCGATTTAGCACCAGTCTCTTTTTTTCCTTTTCTTAATTCCAGTGACTGCCACCGTATTCCGGCCTTAAAAAATAGGGTGGCAGCGTCTTGACGCTCCCCTGTGACAGGCTTATACAAAGGCCGTGGTTCGCTGTCGTCGACAGCCCAGCCCAGGTAGCCAGAACCTTCAAGGCTACGCCACGTTAGTGGTGGTTTACCCAAGTGCGATCAGCGTTCGGAAGCTCGCGCGGTTACCGCTTCAGCGGTGATGAATGCCCACTACCTCATGCCTGCGAATCACCACCGCAGACGTTTCTCTGCTGCACCGCTATTCCCCCAGACGCATCGTTCTGATCGTCATCGGCTTGCCGGTGGCGAGTCGTTCATTGCTCGACTTCACCTTACCTACCCTGACGGGGACTCACTTCCCCGTCAGGGACTGTGCGTCACCGTTTTCCCTTGAAACAGGAGAACCACCATGGCCCACGCCAACCATTCCCAAGAAGCGACCACCTACTTCAACCTGCACACCGTCGGTATCGGCTACCTCAACCGTGTTCGTGAAGTACAAGTCCGCCGCGGCCAGCCATTCATGGCCTGCGATATCGCAGCCCTGCACGGTGCCACCGATGCGGTCGAGTACACCCGCTTCGACTGCAAAGTCGCTGGGGGTGAAGCTGAACGCTTGATTCGTCTCTACATGGACGCCGTCAAAGCCGAGAAAAAGGTCTTGCTGTCGTTCCGTATCGGCGATCTGTGGATCGATCCGTTTCTCTACGAGAAAGGCGATAAACAAGGTCAACCGGGCGCCAGCCTGAAAGGCCGTTTGCTGTTCATCGACTGGATCAAGGTCAACGGCACGTTCGAGTACAAAGCGCCCGCCAGGCAGGAAGCAACAGCACCTGCTGAGCAAGCGCCGATCAATGAACCCTCTACAACGTCGGCTGATGCCGAAGCCGAGGAGACCGAACATCCAACAGAGGCTCGGGTCGAACCTGAATCTCAACCCACTCCCCGCACGGCTCGCCGTGACGCCTCCCGTACCGTTCAGTCCGCCTGAACAGTCCACGATGTTCCTCATCAAGGCGCTCCCTCGAGCGCCTTTTCTTCAATCAGCACAGGAGAACCAACATGGAATCCTTCTGGCTTTGCGACGACTGCCTGTTCGCGGCTGCTTACGAGGACTACAGCACGTTATCGCTCTACTACACGACGGATGAAATCGAGAAACGCATCGCCGGTATCCATCGTGGACTGGTTCGGTTAATGCCCATCAGTGCCGACTTCGATCCCGAAACCGGCTGGGGAATAAAAGCCTTTTCCCCATTGCCCTGCGACAGTTGTGGTTCATACCTACACGGTCAACGCCACCGATTCACTCGGCTGTAAACAGCGCGTCACCTGCTAACGCCCACAACTCTATATCCACCTCGGGGACACCACTCCCCTCGGGTGTGTACCCCTGATTGTTGCCTTCGGAGGTACCACCATGAGCACCCAACTCACACTGATCGAGACTTCGGATTTCGAGGCTGATCGTATCGTCCAAGAAAACCAGGTGATCGACGAAGCACTGCATATTCTGGATCGTCGGCTGTTCGCCCGAGGTCCTAACCTGACATCGCCCGACACCGTGGCCGCATACCTAAAACTGCATCTTGCGCAACAAGAGCATGAAGTCTTCGGTGTGATTTTTCTCGATGCCAAACACCGGGTGCTGGCGTTCGAAGTCCTCTTTCACGGCAGCATTGATGGCGCCAGCGTTTACCCCCGCCAAGTCGTTAAGCGTTCCCTAGCGCATAACGCTGCGGCCGCCATTTTTGTTCACAACCACCCCTCAGGGTGTACGGAACCCAGCCAGGCGGATCGCGTCTTGACCGCACGGCTGAAGGAGGCCTTGGCCTTGATCGAAGTGCGCTTACTGGATCACTTCATCGTGGGTGAAGGTCGTCCACTTTCTCTTGCCGAACATGGCTGGCTTTAATCCTCAAAGGCGTCTTCGGGCGCCTTGTCCATTATCATTCTGGAGAACCTTCATGAACCCCACGCACCAAGCTGCAGCCGTGCTGACGGCCCCCAACCCATTTGCTCGCGGTTACGACAACCTTCATATCGAACGGCTGCTACTGATCACCTACGAAAACGACTGCCCTCCCTGCTTTCGACCCGTGCACGACTCACAAGCCCATCTGCCCGACAATGAGCTGCAACTGTTCGCCTGCCTGTTCAATGACGATTTCGCCTTGATCAGCGAAAGCCAATCCATTTCGGATGATTTGGATGAACGCTGCCAGTCCACTGGGCTAGTACGCCAAGTAATCTACGCTGTGATAGGCGAAATGCTCAACGAGCGGCATCACCTCGGTGATCTGTACTCCCTGGAAGAGGCACAAGCCATGGTCCATCGCTTGAGCTTCGAAACGGGACACTACAGTCGAGCCTGGGAAATCAGCACCGCACATCTTCCCGAAGCAGCGATGCTTTATCTGAAAGAGTGGGTCAGTAACTTCGCTCTGCGGCAGACCGGCCTTTTGTTCGGGCTTTTTACGCTTCCAGATTGCTGCGGTATCGGTTGCAAATTGATCGGCACGCCATGGACGGACGATAACTTGTTGAACAATGAGGGCAATCGTTATTCGAGCTTGAGACAAGAACAACTCGACGCAGGCACACCGGAAGCCTTGGTCAACGTACTGCATCTGGCGGCATTGGCGGATGTGCGATTGTTGATCTTCGACCCCGACGCTGCCGTCTTGGATGGGCTCGCCATTTTCGATGAATAGCAACGTGTTCAGCGTTAACACGACCCACCTCAAATCAACTTTCTCACTGAATCGTTCCTTCACCTCATGTCAGGTTCTGCACTGAATCTGATATGAGGTTTCTTCCATGAAGCGTTTTTTCACGCCTGTCTGCCTGCTGGGTTTGTTGAGCGCCTGCACCGCGCAAATCCCCGACCCTTTGCCGACCAATCCAGAGATAGACAGTGGCTCCAATCGGGCCGAGCACTCGAAGGGCATAGCCGAAGAAAGCCATCCGGCAGAGCTTCGTTATGGCCGCTACACGCTGGTTAGCACCGAGCCCACCACGGAACAACGCGATCTTCTTGCCCAAATCATTGACGTGAGCATCCTGTCCAGCCTGAACCCTTCAGTGCAGGAGGCTATGCAGTACGTATTGCAGCGCTCGGGCTATGCGCTCTGCCCCGTTACCCCGTCGGTGAGGGTGCTGTTTACTCGGCCCCTGCCCGCGGCCCATTACCGGCTCGGCCCGATCTCTTTGCGCCGCGCGCTCCAAGTGCTCGCTGGCCCCGCCTGGCTACTCACGACCGACGAAGTCAGCCGTTCAGTCTGCTTCGAACAGCAGAAAACGGAGGCCGGCGGCACGCTGATCACACCCGTCTCGCCCCATCTGTTGGAGGCACACCCATGAGAGCCTCGACGTTTCAAACCCTCATCATTGGGCTACTTTGCTTGGCGGTCGCCGGCCTGAGCGGTGGTTTGTATAACCAGTATCAACGCGTGGCCGAACTGCAGAGCACGAACAACCAACACCTACAAACCCTGGACACCCTGCAACATGATTCAAGCGCACTCAAGGATGCCCAGGAGAAGCTGCAGTACGCGCTGAAAGACCTTAAGCAGACGGTCGATACTGGTGAGCAACAGGTCAATACCCTCGATCCGATGTTGGATCAGTGGGCGCAAGAGATACAGGAACTGCGCGATAGTCTCGCAGCCCGCGCCACCCAGGCAGACCTGACAGCGCTGCGCGCACGCCTTGAACAGGTCGAGCAGCAGCTCCTGGAGCACAAGACCCAGCCATTACCCCCATCGCCGACGCCTTCTGCGACCAAACCGAAAAAGAACACTCGATCCGAACCCACCCCGCTCTCGCCACCGTTTTCAGTATTGAGTGTCGAGTCCCGCGGTGGTGAGCGCTTTCTGGCGGTCGCGCCTCATGACAGTCGCTCGCTCACGGATGTCCGGCTGCTACATAGCGGTGAGCAGCAAGGGGCTTGGCGCCTGAAAAGACTGGAGCCGAACTCAGCCATCTTCGCGGTGGCCGCTCAGCCAGATCAGACCGTGCACCTCCCTTGAGTAGTGATCATGAACAAAGCGCTACTGCCCACCGTTGTCTGTCTCGTTTCGCTACTGAGCACAGGAGCAGCGATGGGCAATCCCATGACGACACCGTCACGAATACAGGACACGCAGTCCGCTCCCCTAGGGCGCTCTCACTCTGAACAGGCGGCAAGCTGGGGTCTGACGGAGCAGGAGTGGACGCGTTTCGAACAGATCCAAGCCAGCCCGCGCGGTTTCTGGAGCCCGAACCTCGATCCGTTGACCGCACTCGGGGTCGAAGCCCAGACCGACCAAGAGCGCCAGCGCTATGCCGAATTACAGGTAGCGCTGGAAGCCAAACGCGCCGAGCGCGAGTTGGCTTACCAAAACGCTTACACCGCGGCATGGACCAAGCTATTTCCCGGGCTGCTGCCGATCCAGGGCATGGCGTCCCCACCCCCTGCCAGCTCATCAGTCATGCCGCGCCAGGCCCTGTTTGTGGAGGACCACTGCCAGGCGTGCACCGACGAAGCGCAGCGTCTGCAAAGCAGCGACACGGCGTTCGATATCTACCTGGTGGGCAGCCAAGGCCAGGATGAACGCGTCCGTAGCTGGGCTCGGCAAGCGGACATCGATCCGGCCAAGGTTCAACACCGGCAGATCACCCTGAACCATGACCGTGGTCGCTGGTTCAGCCTGGGTGCTCCGGGGCCATTGCCTGCCACATTTCAACAGGTGAACGGACAATGGCAACGCCTCGACTGAGTGGTCTTGCGCTCCTGCTGACGATGCTCGCCGCCCAGGCGGACGAACTTCCGCCTCCGGCCTATCAACTGGCGGCGCATAACGCCGGCATCCCTTCGACGGTGCTGTTCGCGATTGCCCAGCAGGAGAGTGGACTCCGCGTCCGTGATCGACTGCTGCCCTGGCCGTGGACCTTGAACATCGCCGGTAATCCTTACCGCTTCGCCACTCGCCAGGCCGCCTGTCACGCCTTGCTTCAGGCGCTCGCCCTGCATGACGCCAAGCGGGTCGATGTCGGTCTTGGACAAACCAACCTGGGTTACCACGGGCAACGTTTTTCCGTTCCCTGCGAAGCCCTCGATCCCTACCGAAATCTCGCCGTAACCGCCGCACTGTTGCAGGAGCATCACGCCGCCACCGGTGATTGGGTCTTGGCTGCCGGGCGCTATCACCGTCCGGCAGGAGGCGCGCCGGCAGCACGCTACCGTGCTGGCTTTTCCCAGAGACTCGAACAACTGCTGATTTCCTTTGAACAGGGCACACCACCATGAAGCGAATCACCATTGCCTGTTATTTCATCCTGCTCTTGGCACCTTTCGCCCAGCCGGAACTGACCGTAGCCGGAGATCAGCCTAGCGACTTCACACACCCCGATTCTCCAGCCATGGGCGTGCCGATAAATAACAGAGTTCAGGCTGATCGGCCCGTGCATGCGGACCTGTCCACGTTTGCCGATGAAACCTGGATACTGCCCGTCCGTAGCTCCCACTTGAGCCCCGGCCAGATCACGTCACGGGCTCTGAGCATGCCGGGCTTACAGCCATTTTTCCTGGTTGGTGACGATCCCCAGTCGCTGACTTGGCTGCGTCAACGCGCTCCTGAACTGCAGGAAATGGGCGCGGCAGGCCTCGCCGTCGAAGTGGTCGATAATGAAGCCCTGGCCCGGATTCGAGCAGTTGCTCCGGGCATCACCATCCTGCCGGTCAACGGTAACGACATCGCCACCCGCCTGCAGATTGAGCACTACCCCGTCTTGATCACTGCCACCTCACTGGTACAGTGAGTCCAGGTCATGGCCGAGCATGCGATGGAGTCCAAGCTCCGGCCAGCGGTGGAGCTGTACACCGTAGCGATCTGCATCGCTGCCGCGGTGTTGTGCGTATACTCGCCCTGGGCTGTGGCCCTGTCACCCGAGATCGGTCGGGTTGCAGCGCTGGCCTATGCCCTGTTCGGCCTGATCCGGCTGCGCCAAGCCAGGGAGGTGTTGCGCTATCGACGCAATATCCGCCGGCTGCCCCGCTACGAACTGACCAGTCGGCAGATTCCGGTTAGCCGTAAGTGGTTGTTCATGGGTCGTGGCTTTCGCTGGAGCCGTCTACACACCCAGCGCTTGGTCGAGGCCCAGGATCCGGCGGTCGCCCACTATGTCGACCAACCGACCAGCTACCGTCTGGCCCGTGGACTCGAACGGCGCCTGGAGCATGCACCGTTTCCACTCTCGATACTGGCCCGTGTCACGGCCTGGGACAGTGCCTTCAATCCGTTGCGTCCTTTGCCCCCGGTAGGTGGCTCGCCACTATTGCATGGGGTCGAGCCCGATGAAACGGAAGTCAGTCTGCCGCTGGGCGAACGAGTCGGACACACCCTGGTACTCGGCACTACCCGTGTAGGCAAGACGCGACTCGCCGAGGTGTACATCACCCAGGACATTCATCGCATCGAACATGAGGTGGTCATCGTCTTCGATCCGAAAGGCGATGCTGAATTGCTCAAACGAATGTATGTCGAAGCCAAACGGGCCGGTCGGGATAAGGAGTTTTATGTTTTCCATCTAGGCTGGCCGGAGATCTCTGCTCGATACAATGCGGTGGGACGCTTCGGGCGTATCTCGGAAGTGGCGTCACGCATCGCCGGGCAGCTCAGCGGCGAAGGTAACTCCGCGGCCTTTCGCGAGTTTGCCTGGCGTTTCGTCAACATCATCGCCCGCGCATTGATCGAGTTGGGTCGACGCCCGGACTACCTGCAGATCCAACGGCATGTGGTCAACATCGACGCACTGTTCATCGAATACGCCCAGCAGTTTTTCGCCAAAACTGACCCGAAGGCGTGGGAAGTGATCGTCCAGCTTGAAGGCAAACTCACCGAGAAAAACATTCCCCGACATATGATCGGGCGCGAAAAGCGTGTCGTGGCCATCGAGCAGTACCTGGCGGTGAAACGGGTATTCGATCCAGTGTTGGATGGACTGCGTTCGGCGGTACGCTATGACCGTACTTACTTCGACAAAATCGTGGCCTCGCTACTGCCGCTGCTGGAGAAACTCACCACAGGCAAGACAGCCCAACTGTTGGCCCCCGACTACACCGATCTGGACGACCCACGGCCGATCTTCGACTGGATGCAGATCATCCGAAAACGCGGGATCGTCTACGTCGGCCTGGATGCGCTGACCGACGCCGAGGTGGCCGCCGCTGTGGGCAACTCCATGTTTGCCGATTTGGTCTCGGTCGCTGGCCACATATACAAACATGGCATTGACCATGGTCTGCCCCAATCGGGTAACAATAGTGACAAGTTGCCGATCAACCTGCACGCCGATGAGTTCAATGAGTTGATGGGCGATGAGTTCATCCCGCTGATCAACAAGGGCGGTGGCGCCGGCATCCAGGTGACGGCCTACACCCAAACCCTGAGCGATATCGAAGCGCGAATCGGCAACCGAGCCAAGGCCGGCCAGGTTATTGGTAACTTCAACACCCTGCAGATACTGCGGGTGCGCGAAACCGCCACTGCGGAACTGCTCACCCAACAGTTGCCCAAGGTTAACGTGCTGACCAAGACCCTGGTGTCGGGTGCCACCGACACCTCCGATCCTGAGGCCAACACGGACTTCACATCCTCCTCGCAAGACCGCGTCAGTAGCACCAGCGTGCCCTTGATCGAGCCGGCTCATATCGTCAGTTTACCCAAGGGGCAAATGTTCTCCTTCCAGACCGGTGGGCAGCTCTGGAAAGTCCGCATGCCGTTGCCAAAACCCTCCAACGACGATGCCATGCCCAAGGACCTGCAGGAGCTCACCCAGCGAATGCGGGCGACCTATAACGCGCAGGCGGGGCAATGGTGGAGCGCAAGCGGTGGCGGCCCAACTACCAACTTCGATCTGGATCAGGCCGGGTAGCCCGCCCCTGCTGCAGGTTTTTGACTCAGCAGAAAACTATCCAGAAGGATCGTGATGGCATCGACTCTGCAACGCACAATGGAGTGAACGATGGCGACTTCCACCCAGAACACGCCGCCACAACCAATCCAGCGCCCAGGATTAATCGTCTCGGTGATTGGCTTGGTTTTACGCATTATTGGTGTACTGATCGCCTCGTTGCTGTTCTCGATCCTGATCGAGTTTGCAGGTTTATTGCTCTTTTGGGGCGATCAGGGCTGGCGGCACAGCCAGGCCATGCTGACCAATGAACTGGGCTGGCTTAGTCAACACTTCAAATCTTCACTCATCCTCCAGCAGCCTGGGCGAACGATCATCCAGATACTGGAATTTCTCAATCAGTGGTTGTTGGTCAAGACCGGCTTTGCAGATTTTGCCCAGCAGGCGCGGGGGCCTAACCATGGCAATGGCTTCTGGGAGTGGATCAACCAGTTCTACGTAACCATTGAGGATTTCATGCTGACGGCTGTGTATGTCACCTTTACCTTCGTGGTGCGCCTTACCATTCTGGTCCTGGCCATCCCCCTGTTTCTGCTGGCCATGTTCACTGGTTTTGTCGATGGACTGATGCGCCGGGACCTACGTAAATTTGGCGCAGGGCGAGAAAGTAGCTTTGTCTACCATCGAGCTAAGCGAGCCGTGATACCACTGCTGATCGTGCCCTGGGTTATCTACTTGTCCCTACCCTTTTCGCTCAATCCCATGGCTGTGTTTTTCCCTTGTGCTGTGATGCTCGGCATCATTACGGCAATCACGGCAACGACATTCAAGAAGTATCTCTGATTCGGAAAAACCAGTTATTCTTTACATGTCCCGATGCCAGGATAGTTATCCTGCGACCCAAAACTGACACACCATACGAATGCAAATAAAACTGCTAGAGGTCGTCTTCGACTCCCATTATGGGTTAGAGCATCAGATGAAATGTAGGCTTCCAAGATTTTGGCGAAATTCAAGGATCTAACCAGCAATTAAACTGGTGCAGGACCGGGTCAAGACTTGCACTCTGGTTTTATCATTCGCACCGATAAAAAAGGGCCCTTACAGGCCCTTGGTCATCAAACTGATCTTACTGAGTACGCCACGAGTCAACAACGTCTGCGCCAAACTCGACTTTCCATTCTTTCAGTTGTCGATGATTTCCTCCCTTGGTTTCGATCACCTCACCCGAGTTTGGATTCTTGTAAATCTTCACTTCGCGAGCCTTACGGATGGCCTTTACGGAGGCAACTATTGGTGCCGAGGTACGACGGCCAGCCTCTGGATCCAGGATGCCAATGATGTTCTTCAAGCTGAAGCCGTACTCGCCAAGCAACGCACGTAGTTTGCTCTCAAATTCCATTTCTTTTTTCAGACCGGAGTCACTTTTCATCGACTCGAGCTCTGCGAGCTGTTCGGCCAGTTGTTGTTCAAGCTTGCGAAATTCAGCCAAACGAGACATGTGAAACTTCCTTCAGGTTAGGGAAATGAGAAGTGAACGCCCCCATACTAAGCGATGATTGACTCTTCGTCACCCATACGCGTTTCAAGCAAAAGTGAATCCACTCATTGCCCTATGAGCAACACATTACTCATGGGGAAGGATTGCTAGACTGGGCTCTCTTTTTCGCCCAATCGATTGCTAGTGTATGTGTGGGTAAGTTTCTTCCGCTCGCCTCCAAAAAAGCGATACATCCCATCTCGCGTTTTATACTGAGTAATTCAACCCCTAACTTGATGCTGGCGCCATCTCCACATGGACCAGTATCATGTCGACTACCGTCTTTCGCTGCTTGTTATTCCTTTCACTGGCCATCGCTCATGGCAGCGGCTATGCCGCATCGACTCATGAACTGGAACAGTTCAGCCTAGTCCAGCAGCAACTCGACACTCTCGAACGCCTTGCGACGCGAGCGGAGGCAGCCCGTACCCTTGAACCAATCGAACGATATCGATTCGACTACCCCCGACTGACCCAGGACATTCAGCGCATCCGCCAAGGGGTGCAGAGCTATCTGTTCCCCTCCCGTGCGCAACCCCGCGACCCCAGTGAACTGGTCGGCGACTACCGCCTCGACACTCCGATTGCAGAGTCCTCGCCATGAGCATGACTGACGCTCAGATCGCAGCGTTCCAAAACGCCGCCGGCTTCGCACCGCAGAGCAGTTCGACGCTGTGGTTGTCCCTAGTTCTCGTCCTGACCTTGCTGTGGTGCGCCTGGGTGATGTGGACGGCTTACCGGGGTTGGGCGAGCGGCAGCGTGCGCTTTGGAGCCTTCGGCGGCAGCGCCGCACGCGTGCTGCTCACCTTGCTGGTTTTGATGTTCTTCACCCTGTCCTAACCCAGGAGATCGCCGCCATGCTCAAGTGCTTTACCCCTCTGAAAAACAGCCTGCGTGATCGTGCGAGCCAGCGCTTGATCGGACTGCTGCTGGTGCTCGGCCCAAGCCTGGCTTTTGCCGAGCTCCCCACCATGGAAGCCCCTTCGCGCGGCGAAGGATCCGGGTTGATCGAGACGATCAAAAACTATGCCTACGACGGCGGCATCCTGCTCGGTCTGCTGATCGCCCTACTCGCTTTCTTGGGGGTGGCGTGGCACTCATTGACCGTCTATGCCGACGTGCAAAACCAGCGCAAGACCTGGAAGGACCTCGGTGCTGTAGTCGGAATCGGAGCTCTGTTGGTGGTGATCATCATCTGGTTCCTGACCAAAGCCGCCGCGATTCTGTGAGATCGATATGAGCGACACTATCGAACGCCTTGCCGACGGCACCTTGGTCTTTTTGCCTGAGCGACTCAATCGTGATCCGGCCGTATTGCGCGGCTTGACCAATGATGAGATGTGGGTAGCACTCGGTACCGGCGCCGTCATTGGCCTGCTGCTGGGCGTTCCTCTGACGATTGCCACCGCCTCCATTGCCGTGGCGCCCACCAGCATGATCGGGGCCATGGCGGTGGTGCTATTTTTCGGTGGCACGCTACTGCGTCGAGCCAAACGGGCCCGGCCAGATACGTGGTTGTACCGCAAGCTCGAATGGATACTGGCCAGTCGTTGGCGCCTGGGTCGTGGGAGCTGGATCCTTCACTCCGGCGCCTGGACGGTTCGCCGTTCGCGTCGGCTGCGCCCTGCTCTGTCGCGGTGGCAACCATGAGTCGCTTTCGAAACAAGGTGGATGCCCAACAGGCTCATATCTTCAGCTTGCGTCTGGCGGTAGTGATCCTTGCCCTGGTCTGTGCCGGGCTCTGGTACGGCTGGCGTTCGGCACCGACCGATCTGACCGTGCATGTACCCCCAGATCTGCGCTCGGGAAGCACGCGCAAGTGGTGGGATATCCCCTCAGAGAATGTGTATGCCTTCGCCCTGTACATCTTTGGCCAACTCAACCGCTGGCCTTCGGATGGCGAACAGGACTACCGCCGCGCTATCTACAGCTTGCAGTCCTACCTGACACCCGCCTGCAAGGCCTTCCTCGACGGCGACTATGAGTACCGCAAGGCCGCCGGCGAGCTGCGCCAGCGGGTACGTGGTGTCTACGAAATTCTGGGCCGAGGCTACAGCGAAGATCCGGAACTCAGGGTCAAGCAACTTGATCGCGATAGCTGGCTGGTCACCCTCGACCTCAACGCCGATGAGTACTACGCGGCCGAACCAGTGAAACGGGTGGTGGTGCGTTATCCATTACGCGTGGTGCGTTTTGATCTGGACCCCGAACGCAATAAGTGGGGGCTGGCACTGGACTGTTATCAGGGCACTCCGCAAAAAATCTCCCTGCCTGGAGGTGAACCATGAAGTGGATGTCTACCCTGGGGCTCACCATCGCACTGATGCTATGGGGAGTTGCAGCACAGGCCGTCGAGTTGATGCGCTGGGAACGCATCCCTCTCGCGGTCCCGCTGTTGATTAATCAGGAGCGTGTGGTCTTTATCGAGGAGGATGTCCGAGTCGGCGTCCCCTCAACTCTGACCGGCAAGCTGCGCGTGCAATCTACCGGCGGCACGCTGTACCTGCGCGCGTCAGAAGCCATTGCACCTACCCGATTACAACTGCAATCGGTCGCGACGGGCGAGATCATCCTGCTGGATATCGCCGCCACGCCTGGCGATCAACCACTCGAGCCCGTGCGTATTATCAAGAATGCTCCGGCGCAGACTACCGAGACGGAACCCAGCACCGTCCTTGTTCCAGAACGTACGCCGATCCCGGTCGCTTTGACGCGCTACGCCGCACAAAGCCTATACGCACCTTTACGTACCGTTGAGCCTCTGCCCGGCATACGTCGCGTCCCGCTCAAGCTGCGCACCGCACTGCCGAACTTGCTGCCGACTGAAAACGTGTCCAGCACGCCCATCGCCGCTTGGCGACTAGGTGATTACTGGGTGACGGCGGTGAAGTTACGCAACCTTGGTTCAGCGACGGTGCAACTCGATCCGCGTCAACTTCAGGCCAAGTTGTTCGCCGCGTCCTTCCAGCATGCTTTCCTCGGGCCTGTCGGCAGCCCTGAAGACACCACGATTGCTTACCTCGTCACCCGCGGTGCCGGCCTCGAACACGCCGTGCTGCTCCCGCCCGTTACACGAGGTGCTGACGATGAAAGCTAACGCCTTGCTCAAATGGCTGGTACCGGCTGTGTTGCTAGGCGTGGTGTTCATCATCCTGAAAACTTGGGTCGCGGGTGGTACCTCGCCTTCGTCGGTAAGTCCGACTGCTCAGGACAACCTCCAGTTATCCGCCGAGCAGGCCAAGTCGCTCGGCATTGCGGGTGACACCCCACGCGACACGGTTGCCACCCTGGTCGGCCAGGTGAAGGCCATGCGCAGCGACATGCTCGGCCTGAAAAAACACAACGATTCGCTGCAGGCGGAGAACAACCGCCTTCGCGAGCGGGAAAACAGCGTCGATTCGCGTATCCAGACGGCACTTGGCAGCGTGACCCAGCAGGTCGACGAAGGCCGCCGCCAAGCCAACGAGGCCCGGCTCAAAGCGGAACAAGACAGTCGTCAGGCTCGCGGTCTGCTGACGCAATTGCAGGATCAGTTGTCGGGGCTGGCTGGCAAGAGCAAGGACATGCCGATTGGATTGGGGCTTGAGCCCGGCGACGGCGCTCAGTTCGAAGGGCGACACTCTGCCAATGATGCGCTGCAGTGGATTGAACCCTCGGATGCTCCGTCCACCGACGCCAGAGGCAAAACCATGACTTCCTCCGCACTGAGCCTGCCTACCGCTTTCAACTCTCTGGACGGCTTGAAAGACAACGCGATTGATCGCAGCCAGAAACAGCTACGTGCAGTTACCAAGGGTGAGCGCGACCTGACGCGATCCGTTGATCGTACCGAAGGCGCGAAGCCGGTCTACACGATCCCCGAAAACGCCACGCTGATGGGCTCGGTCGCCATGACTGCGCTGATCGGCCGGGTCCCGGTGGACGGCACCGTGAATGACCCCTATCCCTTCAAGGTGCTGGTCGGTCCGGAAAACCTGACCGCCAACGGCATCGACCTACCGGACGTCGCGGGGGCCGTGATGAGCGGCACGGCGTCCGGTGACTGGACCCTGTCCTGTGTACGCGGACAGGTCGAGTCAATTACCTTTGTGTTTACCGATGGCACCATCCGCACGGTGCCTCAGCCGAAGGCAGTAGCCAGCCGCAATGCTTCCACCACCCAGAGCTCGAACACCGACAAGATCCGTGGCGGGCTCGGTTATCTGTCCGATCCGTATGGCATTCCTTGCATTGCCGGCGAGCGCCGCTCGAACGCCCAGCAATACCTCGGCAGCCAAAGTCTGATCACGGCAGCTGGCGCAGGTGTCGCTGCCTTGCTAGGAGATGAGCAGAACAACAGCAGTGTGATCAGTTCGGGCGGCAATACGCTCGGGCTTACCAACAGCACAGGCAACAGCGCGCTGAATTCAATTCTCAGTGGTGGGGTCAGCGACATCCGCGAGTGGATCAACAAACTGTATGGCGAGACCTTTGCTGCCGTGTACGTGCCACCGTCCGCCCAAGTCGCGCTACACCTCGACCATGAAATCACCATCGACTACGAGCCCAAGGGCCGGAGCGTTCGCCATGAAAAAGACCATGCTTCTCTGCCTGACTTGGATTAGCTTGCTCTGCTGGGTCCTGACGGGGTGTTCCACCGACAAAGAAACGCTTCTGCCCCATGGCGAGCAAACCATGCTGGACATATGGAACGGCGCCGGTTCGCAAGGCACTCAGCAGCAATTGTTAGATGCTCGGCAGCAGCTACGCCGCCCGTTGGCTCAGACGGATTTCTCCGCGTCTGTCCAGGAACCGTATACGCGCACCGCAGCGAACGAGATCCACAATCTGTTCCCTCGCCTGCCCAATCCCGATCTGGTGCTGTACGTGTATCCGCACTTGAGTGGTACCGAGCAGGCACCGATCCCCGGTTACTCGACCGTCTTTCCGTTCTACCAACGGGTGCAGTACGCATTACCCGGTGAACGCCAGGAAGACTTGTAATGCGTAGCGGCGGTTCGGGTAACCGCACTGGCGCGTGGAAAGCCTGGCGCAACCCATTACGTCCTCGCGCCACGCTGGCCGATGACGCCGCACTCTACGCACACAACCCCAGCTTCACCGATCACCTGCCTTGGGTCGAATACCTCGACACCGAGCAGTGTTTTCTGCTCGATGACAACCGCTCGGTGGGCGCGGTGCTTGAGTTACTGCCCATCGGCACCGAAGGGCGAGAACCCGATTGGTTGATGGCCGCCCGCGATGCCCTTGAGGATGCCTTGCAGGACAGTTTTGATGAGCTGGATCAAACGCCTTGGGTGGCGCAGTTTTTCTGCCTGGACGAAAACGACTTCACTCCCTACCTGACACAGCTCACCGATTATATTCAGGACAGCGCTGGAGGCACGGTCTTCACCGAGACGTATTTGGAGCTCATCCGCCGTCATCTCAAAGCCATCGCCAAGCCCGGTGGCCTGTTCGAGGATAAGGTGGTGACGCGCCTGCCCTGGCGCGGCAACAACCGACGGGTGCGCCTGGTGGTCTATCGCTGGCTTGAGTCTGGCGCCGAGGAGACGGGACTCACCCCGGTACAATCCCTGCAGCAGGCTTGCGAACGTATTGCAGCTTCATTGCAGGCGTGCGGCGTGCAATCGGCACGAGTTGATGGCCGCGGTTTTTATGCCTGGTTATTGCCCTGGTTCAATCCGGCGCCCAGGCTCACCGATGAAGCGCCCGAGGACTTTTACCAACGTATCGCCTATCCGGAGCCTGCTGATGGCGAGTCGCTGGAATTGCCCTTCGATCACGACTTCGCCGAACGGTTGTTCTTCAACGAACCGTGTTCGGATGTGCAACGAGGACTCTGGTACTTCGATGGGCAACCCCATCGGGTCATGGTGGTGGACAAACTGCGACGGGCACCGTCGATTGGTCAACTCACCGGAGAAACCCGTAAGGGTGATGCAGTCAATGCCCTGTTCGACCAGTTACCCGAAGGCACGGTGATGAGTCTGACCTTGGTGGTCAAGCCGCAGGATGTGCTCGAAGACCAGTTAAACCGGTTGGCGCGCAAAGCCATCGGTGAAAACCTGGCCTCGACCCAGACCCGTCAGGATGTCGAAGAGGCTCGTGCGATCATCGGTCGCCAGCACAAGCTATACCGCGGCACCCTGGCGTTCTACGTGCGCAGTCACGATGAACAGCAACTGCACCAGCGCTCGGTCAGCCTGGCCAACGCGCTGTTGGGCGCGGGGCTGCAACCGGTACGCGAAGGCGATGAAGTCGCCGCCTGCAACAGCTACCTGCGTTGGTTGCCGATGGCCTATAACCCGGCCCGCGACACACGCAACTGGTACACCCGCCTGATGTTCGCCCAGCACCTGGCGAACCTCGTCCCGGTGTGGGGCCGAAGCACCGGCACCGGCCACCCGGGCATCACCCTGTTCAACCGCGGCGGCTCGCTATTGAGCTTCGACCCGTTATCACGCCTGGACCGGGCCATGAACGGGCATCTGCTGTTATTCGGCCGACCGGTGCCGGCAAGTCGGCCACCCTGGTCACCCTGCTGATGCAGGTCATGGCGGTGTACCGCCCTCGCCTGTTTATCGTCGAAGCAGGCAATTCGTTTGGTTTGCAGGGCGACTACTTCGCAACGCAGGGCCTCTCGGTCAATAAGGTCCAATTAAAACCTGGCGCCTCGGTCAGTCTCGCACCGTTCGCCGACGCTTGGCGCCTGGTCGAGCAGCCGGATCAGGTAGCGAGTCTGTCTGTCGATGAGCTGGACGATGAGGTGGTAACCAGTCGCGAAGACCAACGTGATGTGCTCGGCGAATTGGAGATCACCGCCCGGCTGATGATCACTGGCGGCGAGGCCAAGGAAGAGGCGCGCCTGAGCCGGGCCGATCGCAGCCTGATCCGTGAGTGCATTCTCGATGCGGCGCAGACTTGCGTCACCACGGCCCGCCAGGTACTGACCCGCGACGTGCGTGACGCCTTGCTGCGCGTCGCTGCTGACCCGCATTTGCCAGAGAAGCGTCGCGAGCGTGCCCAGGAAATGGGCGAGTCCATCGACCTGTTTTGCCAGGATTTTGAGGGCGAATTGTTCGATCGCGAGGGCACGCCTTGGCCCGAGAGCGATGTGACCATTGTCGATCTGGCCACTTACGCTCGCGAAGGCTATGAGGCACAGATGTCCATCAGCTACATCAGCCTGATGAACACCGTGAACAACCTTGCCGAGCGCGACCAGTACCTTGGACGGCCGATCATTATGGTCACCGACGAAGGCCATATCATCACAAAGAACCCGCTGCTGGCGCCATTCGTGGTCAAGGGCACGAAGATGTGGCGCAAGCTCGGCGCTTGGTTCTGGCTGGCGACGCAAAACCTTGCCGACTTTCCCTCTGCCGCGCAGACCATGCTCAACATGATCGAATGGTGGATTTGTTTGAACATGCCGCCCGCGGAAATCGAAGAGATCGCACGGTTCAAGAAACTCACGCCGTCACAGAAAGCTTTGTTGCTCTCCACCAGTAAGGAGCCTGGGAAATACACTGAGGGGGTCGTGCTGTCGAAAAAACTCGAAACGCTGTTTCGAGCCGTGCCACCCAGCCTTTACCTCGCTCTTGCCATGACGGAGCCCGAGGAAAAAGCCGAGCGCTGGAGGTTGATGCAGGAGAACGGTTGCTCGGAGTTGGAAGCGGCTTTCCAGGTAGCTGAGCGTATTGACCAGTCCCGAGGAATCGGGACATAAGGAAAGATTTTGAGCCCATATGGCGTTACATCTGCGCAGGGCTGGAGGGCGGTTTTGTGCTGGATATGTCCGAACTATCTGAGTAGATTACTCGTCGACACTCAGCCAAGCGGAAGGAGTCACCCATGGATAAAAACGATCTAATCGAGGCCATAGCGAGCTCCGCCGACCTCCCGAAGTCTGCCGCCGGGCGCGCACTGGATGCACTCACAACCATCATATCCACTGCGTTGAAAGGCGGTGAGGACGTCACCTTGGTGGGATTTGGTACCTTTGCAGTGAAAGCGCGTGCAGCGCGCGACGGACGTAACCCTCAAACGGGTGCCATCATCAAGATCGCAGCCTCGAACACGCCTAGTTTCAAAGCCGGTAAATCGCTGAAAGACGCGGTTAACTAGACGCTGGTGGCGATTACCCAATACCAACTCTGCGAGAGCCTTGGTATTGGGCTTCGGCAGCCGAAACGCTGGCTGAACTCTGGCAACCTTCAAACTAGGTGTTTGAACGCGTCTTTAGCGACGTTTCTTTCTGCTTTGATTTGGGCTGGGTGGCACACTGCTTAGCCGCTGCTGAATCCTCAACAAAAATCCAGCTTCAAAAGCATCCTGGCAGTCACCAGCAGGAAAGGTTTTGCGCTTTTGTGCCAATTCCCACCACAGTGGAATCTCGCCGGACGTATCAAGCCAAGCTTGGGCGCATTGCACGCCACGTTCGATCATTGGGGCAAATTCGTTGCCCCAAGGTGTCAGAAGACTCAAGCAACCATCCGCCGCAGGAATTGAAACGTAGTTTTCGTCCATACACACCCTAGATTTCTAATTTATTGTTAAACGCGCAGTCCAGCCTCGAAATCTTAACGACACCAAATGAGCGCTCGATAACAGGCAAGGGCATAAAATAGCCTAGATCAATACCAATGTAGACTATATCCCGTGGATTGAGAGTCCCTCAAGGCGCAATTTGCGCGCATGACTCAAGACTTTGAACAGCTCCGTCTGCAGTTGGCGGAAAACATCCGCTTGATGCGACGCGTGAAAAACCTTACCCAAGAGCAATTGGCGCTCATGGCCGAGCTGGATCGTACCTACGTCAGTCAAATCGAACGATGCACGGCCAATCCGTCGCTGCTGGTCCTATGCAAACTCGCCAATATTTTCGAAGTGACCGCAGATCAGCTACTTGTAGAACCCGATATCCTACGCAGCACCCTTCACGTCAAATAATAGTCTCTCGTCTCACAAATCCGACAGATCCACCTTCATAATTCCCACTGACAGTCTTCACTCCCTAACCGAACCTGCCCAGGCCATACACCGAGAGCCTGGATCATGCCCGTTGCCTGCTCGTCCATTCCGCCCACAAAGCTACGGCCATTGGCGCTGAGCGTGCTGCTGGCGTGCGGCCCAAGCATGGCGCTGGACACCGGCAGCATTACGTCCTCTGCGCTTTCGCCAAGCTGTCTCGAATATAGGGTCATCGGTATTTGTTTCTGGCTCCTTTGTACCCCCTTCGGCTGCACGGTCAAAACCTCAACGAAGGTTCGTCATTTCATTCCTGAATTGGTGGTTTCGAGCTATGCCACCACCGGCAGCAATCCCTGGACCGAGATGGCCTCCCTCTCCTCTCCCATCAGCGGTGCGGAAGGTGGCGGTAACCTGATCACTCCGAATACCCAACGCGATAATCTTCCTCGTTTCAAAAACGTTGATGCCATCGGTCATCCGGGTGGATGGGCTGCCACGCAACTGGCCTCGCAATCCGGCTACGCCTGCGCCAGCGGCGCCACTGCGCTCATGCCCTATTACCTGAGCACTTTGGACTCACTGGCCTGGCGTCATGGCATCCCTGAAAGCCTTTACCCCGAGTCACTCATGCCGGGAATTCGTGAAATCGGTCGTCAGGTCTCGGGGAGCACGTGGGGCAACGTCTATCCCCGTCAGGGCTTTCTGGTACAGCCCGACGATTTCAAAGCCGCCGCAGTCATGGCGCAGCGGGCGGGTGATTTCATTACTCGCAACTGGCAGCCACATGTGTACTTACCGCTCACACCCGCACCACGCGAGGGTTACTGGCCGCCCGGCCCGATCGTTGAAAATGACGCTTCGACCCACAAATGGCAATTGCTCTACCCTCTGGTTCAACCCACGTGCGCCATCTTTCCCAGCGGTCCTGTGCAGAGCGCGGATGGCGGCTATGCCTGGTCGCTGTGGCGTCCCTATAGCTGCTGTAAGCGTGAGGGACAGACCTTCCTGTTCAGCATCGACTTCGAAGGTGGTACGTCATGAGTCGACTTCTCGCAGGACCATGGTTGGGCGCGATGAGTCTGTTGTTCTTTGGACTGCTCGCCATGGCCACGCATGCCCATGCCGTCGAAGGCGATTACCGCCTGGGCACTCAAGGCGAAGTGCTCGACGACCGGGTGATGTACACCATCGGTGGCGGCTCGGCAGCGGGCTCACCAAGTTCGCTCTATCGCCCCAACGGGCTCGGTGTCGGCGCTTCATGGCGAGCGAACATGATGTGTGGAAACATGAGCCTCACCAACACCCTGCAAAACCAGCTGAACGGCGCCACCGAAGGCTTCCAGCAGATCATGGGCAGCATCGTACAGAACGCGACCCAAGCCGTGATGTCGCTGCCGGCGTTGATCATCCAGCGCGCCAACCCCGGTCTCTATGAGTTGCTGAGTAACGGGGTGATGCAGGGGCGTATCGACTTCGACCGCTCCAAACTGACTTGCCAGGCCATGGCCGAAAAAATGGCGGACAAGGTCGGTCAAGCCGGCTGGGGCGCGCTGGCCAAGAACCAAGAAATGCAAGGCAATCTGGAGCAAACCGGCGGTGATGCGGTGGCCGCGGTGAAAAACACCGAGGCCCATAACGGCAACAATGGGGTGTCCTGGGTTGGTGGCTCAAAGGCCGGAGGTAACGGACAGACGCCCATTAGGGTGACTTCCGACGTGGTGCGCGCCGGCTATAACCTGCTGCATAACCGGTCGGTGGATGACAACTCCTCGATTAGTAGCAGCGACTGCTTAGGCGGGGCTATTTGTCAGACCTGGGCTTCACCCCAGGAGGAATCCCAATGGGCCGTTCGGGTATTGGGTGAAAGCGAAGTCGCGACCTGCGATACCTGCGAAACCCTGCGTGCGACCGCGGGCAATGGGTTGACGCCGCTGATCCAGGAGGCCTACAGCGAACGCCTCCAGGCCCTGCAAGGGCTGCTGTCGGGTTCACTACCGCCTACCCCAGACAACCTGGCGAAAGCCTCCAGCCCGATGCTGCCGGTCACCCGCGGTGTGATCGAAGCCCTGCGCGACGATCCTGATCAGGAACTCCTGGCGCGGCGCCTGGCCAGTGAGACGGCCCTGTCCAGCGTGCTCGACAAAGCGCTCCTGCTATTGCGCACGCTGCTGGCAGGCAGCCACGAACCGAACATCGCTTCCGCTGAGCCGGCTCAGACCGCCTTGACGAAAAACATCGACGTTCTGGAGCGCGAAATACGCCTGTTGCAGACCGAGTTGCAGGTCCGGCAGATGCTGGCCACCAATACTGCCAGCCTGGTGCTTGATCGGCATGCCGGAGGTGCTGATGCGTCGCGCACCGTCGAGCAAGGCGACCCTGAGCCGGGCCGACTCAATGATGCTGACACCAGGCGTAAGTGAGCCATGAAACGCTCACCGCTATTCCCTCTGCTTTCAGGTCTGGGGATTGCCGCGCTGATGATCCTGACCGCCGCACTGGTGGCCTGGATCGGCCGTACTGCGCCGGGTAGTTTCGAGGCCTGGCAGCAGACATTCGAATCCATGCGGCCCTATTTGCGGTGGTGGCGTGCCCTGCTCCACGGCACCGTTTTTGTGCTCTGGTGGGATCTGCTGCGGCGTTATAAACATCAGCCACAAGATCGACTGCGAGTGAAACGTATCGGGGTATTAGGGCTCGCGCTCTTTACCTGCGTCGAACTCACCCGATTGTGAGGCCACTACCATGCTCATGAGCACCAACAGCTACCTGGAGTTTTACCTCTCGCTGCTGGCCTGGATCATCAACAACGGTATCTGGGACGTCCTGTCCGATACTGGTCTGTTCGCCGCCCCCTTTGGTGCAATCATCTTGCAAGAATGGTTGTCGGCCCGCCAGCAAGGCGCGGATGAAGGCAACAAGGGATTGCTCTCTGTACCGCGGATAGAGAACCGGCTGTGGCTGGCCTACATCGTCGTCTTGTTCGGCTGCGCGCCGGTCTTTCCGTTGAACCTTACCTCTATGGCGTTCGACGATGCAGCGAGCCAACGCTGCGGTGTCAGCGTGGCCAAGCCAACGGAAACCGCCTGGGGTATCACTTTCAACACCATCGGCGAACGCTCTGCCAACGTGCCGATCTGGTGGTTTCTGGTGCATGCCTTTAGCAAAGGCATAGCCGCGGCGGCCACCGCTTCCATT
Source organism: Pseudomonas lactucae (assembly GCF_016937615.1). Taxonomy (GTDB): domain Bacteria; phylum Pseudomonadota; class Gammaproteobacteria; order Pseudomonadales; family Pseudomonadaceae; genus Aquipseudomonas; species Aquipseudomonas lactucae. The sequence goes on from NZ_JAFHKI010000101.1 coordinate 64,528, forward strand.
CCCTGCGTACCGGATATCCGGCAGATGCGCATGGAGATCGACAGTTCACGCATCGATAACCAGGTATTGCTGCAGGAAGTCGCCGACTTTACTCGCGACTGCTATGGCTATTCTCGTTCTCGGCTTTTCACCAATCGTCCGCAGTTGGACAAGGCGCAAAGTCGTGACGCGTCCTGGATCGGCTCACACTATTTTCTCGACACACCGGGTTACTACGACACCGACCGCTCACGGACACCACGAGTCAGTTGGCCCTATGATGAAACCCGCGATGTTTCCTTGCCACGGCCGGAAAATGGCGCGGGCTACCCCACTTGCAAACAGTGGTGGAACGACAGCGGTGTCGGGTTGCGAGAGCGTTTGATCGAGCAAGTCGATCCTTCGCTGCTGACTCAACTGAAAGGCTGGTTGACTGGCCGCTCAAGCAGCGAGGTCGAGGATGCCACCCTGCGCGAACTGGTCAGTCCGCGCCAGCAATCGATGTCCATGTCGCCCGGACAGGTGTACCAGGACTATGGCTCCAGTGCTCGCGGCGGCTCGATCAATCAGGGGCTCAATAACCTGGCTACCAACACCGGGCTGGCCCTCGGGTCCTTCAGCAACTTCCCCGCAATGAATGCATTACGCGCCGCCCTGCCCATGGTGCAAGCGTTCCTGATCATGGGCGTCATCATCAGCTTGCCACTGATCCTACTCGTCAGTACCTACCAGCTAAAAACCGTCATGACGGTCACGTTCGCGCTGTTCACGCTGCACATGCTGACCTTCTGGTGGGAGTTAGCCCGCTGGGTCGACTCCAGCATGCTCGATACCTTGTACAACCAAGTGTCGGCGTCCAATCAGGTGCTGCTGTCGCTGCCCACATCCGGCTTTATGGACGGAACCGTCACGGCGCAGGTGATTGAGTATGTGATGGGGGCGATGTTCATCGTACTGCCGATGCTATTCCTTGGAGCTATGAGCTGGACGGGATATGCAGTAGGAAACGGGATTCAAGGCATGTTGGCGAACGGCAGCAAAGCAGCAAGTGATTCAGCAAGCAAAGGTACGGATCAAATAGTGGGGGCGGCTAGCCGCTCAATTAGATGATTTGCTGTCGCCGATGTGATGCCCGTTATCGTCGAAGTCACCGATTTGGAGGTCGGCACCAAAGTAGTCTGGCCCGGGCGCCGCCTCTTTAATATCCGCATCAATGGCAGCCTTGGACACCAGAAGCCCAATCACAGCGAGCATCGTCACCACAGACGCGACCAGCCAGAAACCGATAAAGAGCAACCCAAGGATGAATGCCAGCTTCGTAATTAGAAAGGTCCCGCGAACCAATAGCCCAGCCGCAGGCATACCTGTCGCTACCGCACGTTTAGCCACACGAGATTCGAATCCTTTCAACCTGCGATAAACACGTTTTACCGACATACCGCATGCATATGCCCAGCGGTGTGCGCGGGAGATTTGAAGTGGCTGCTGAGCCGGCATGATTGCGCCCTCTTCTAAGCGTGTTCCTGTGGCAATCGAGATTACAGACTACTACTGAAAACCACCCATGCTTAACCGTTTATCAGCTTGCTCGGTCAAAAAACTCTTCACTGGAAGACAGAAGACGCAGCTCGTGCACCAGCGCCTCTATGGCCGTTGACCCATCCATATCATCCAGCTACATAGAGGGTACGGATCGCTGTTATCGACAGCACCTTCCCAGATAGCCAGAGCCTTCAAGGCTACGTCACTTCGGTGATGGTTCCCCCCAAGTGCGATTAGCGTTCGGTGGCTCGCACGGTCACGTTTCACGGTGATGAACGCCTACTGCTCTCCCGAGCGTCTTTCGAGCTCGGCTCGTCCCAACCCTCTTGCTTGTCTTCAACCCGCCGCGGGGAAATTCTTTCCCCTATGGGACAGGTTTCTACGCGCTTTCAAGGGAGGCACACCATGTCCGACTCACTCACAAGCGAAGCACTGAACACTCTGCGCTTGCCCGTTGTGTTCACTCCAGACGCGTGGCAACACGCAGTATTGCTCGGTGGTTCAAGTCATCCTGAAAAGCTGCAGCTCGATCAGCTGAGCAATGTGGTACGCGCAGCCTTCAAAGCTCACCTGGCCGATCCAAACGCACCCTGCGTGGTGTTCGAGGTAGGCAAAGTTGCCTCAGCACGTGATGAGAGTCATGAACCGTTGCTGCAACTGAGCCTCAGCCTGCTTCAGGCACCGGACCAGCCTGACGCCTTATTGATAGCGCTTGCAGAAGAGCATCAACGCTGAACGCATACACACTCAGACTGCGCGCAGTCCTGCATCAATCCAACCCAACACCCACCGGGGAACCCCTCCCCGACGGGCAAGGCGTTCCTCCGTTTTTCTCGAGGAAAATGCCATGCGTAATATCTATCAAGACGTGACTGACAAAATTGTTGCCGCGTTAGACCAAGGCGTAGCCCCCTGGATCAAACCCTGGTCCTCAAGTGGCTCAACTGACGTCGCTCATCACCAGCCCTATCCCGTCAACGCCATCACGCAGCGTCCCTATTCGGGCATCAATTTACCGTTGCTCTGGGCCGAGGCCAGGTTGCAGGGGTTCACTCAAGATCGTTGGCTGACCTTCAATCAAGCCAAAAAAGCGGGTGGGCACATCCGTAAGGGTGAGCACAGCACCCTGGCGGTGCTCTACAAGCAGATGGAGCGCGAGGAACAGACCGAGTCAGGCCAACCCGTACTTGATGAACATGGTCAGCCCAAGGTCGCTCACTTCGGTATTCTCAGGACGCATTTTCTGTTCAACATCGAGCAAGCGGAGGGGCTCGAAACGCTCAACGAAACTTTGCTCGAGACGGAACCGAGCGATCCCTTCTTCCCCAACGCTGCTGCGGAAAGTTTGTTGCTAAGTTCGGGCGCAAATATCATTCATCGATTTGCCGACGAAGCCTTTTACCACCCGATCAGGGATCTCATCCAACTGCCGACAAAAGCGCAGTTTCACGACCAAGGTGGATACTACGCCACCGCGCTTCACGAGCTGACACACTGGACCGGACACCACTCTCGATTGCAGCGTGAGGGTGTGACCTCACCTTGCCCATTCGGCTCGCCAGCCTATGCATTTGAAGAGTTGATCGCCGAAATGGGCGCCGCTTTTTTATGTGCATATGCCGGCATCCAGGGAGAGCTTCGGCACGAGGGCTACATCGACTCCTGGCTCAGCCTGCTCAAGGCTGACAATCGCGCCATCTTCCGCGCCAGTGGCCAGGCCCGATGCGCCTCGGAGTATGTGCTCAACCTGCGGCAGCAACGGAAGCAGACGGTAATAGATGACTCGCGATGCATGAACGATGGAGCTTGATCGTCACCTCACCGCTGCAAATGCTTCATAGGGTCCAACACGAGTTGGACCCTTTTTCTATGCCCAGAAAAACCCCCACACTGCGGAGTTCTGACGCAAAGAACATGAGGTAATCCCGTAACCCCAGTACGCCGTTACGTATCCAGATTCTCAGCCAGGTAATCCACCAGCTCGAGTGGACTTCGGCTGTCGATCACCTTGTAGATCAGATCACGTTTGCTGCGCGGTAGCTTCTTGACCACGCTCTTCGCCGAGGCCCTGACGGCTTCGTCTGTTCCATGGATACGTGCCGCGAGCAGCAGTATGAGCGTGGCGTCAGTGAGGTTCATGGCAAGACCCGATAAAATTCGCACCGCAGTGTACCGACACTTTCCTTTTTCGTACCAGCATGCGCTTCCAACAAAACGGCACCAGGACAAATCGATATTCCTATTGCCGCACAAACGGAAACGCGCCAAAAGGATAGGCAAGGGTTGGAAGGGGAATGGGGATTCAAGGGTAAGAGCCCTATCCGAAAAGGCTAAAAGGCCACCGATTCCGCCATTTCCCGGGAGGCCGCGATGCTCAGTCTGTTTCGCCAAAAAAGGCAAAAACCTCCCCCGCCACCCACCGTAAACGTCGCCGAAGGCTACCTGCCTATCGAATCGACCCAGAGCTTGTTAGCAGCCGAGCACCGCCGCCAGTTGCTCGATCACATCTGGCAGTACACCGCCCTCTCCCATCAGCAGTTCAGGCAGCTCTATTTAAATCCGATCCATCGCTACGCCGAGCTGGTCCAACAACTCCCGGCCAGCGAGACGCACCATCATGCTTATCTCGGTGGCATGCTCGACCATGGCCTGGAGCTGGTCGCCTGTAGTCTGAAACTGCGTCAGTCGTATCTGCTGCCCACAGGTGTCGCCCCCGAAGACCAAGCCGTTCAGACAGACGCTTGGTCCGCCGGCATCGCCTACGGCGCCCTGCTGCATGACATCGGCAAGATCGCCGTGGACCTGCAGGTCGAACGTCAGGATGGCAGTCCTTGGCACCCCTGGCAGGGCCCACTGGATCAGCCCTACCGTTTTCGCTACCTCAAAGGTCGCGACTATCACCTGCACGGCGCCGCCGCTGGCTTGCTCTATACCAAGATTCTCGACCGTCCTATCTTGGACTGGCTCAGTGGCTTTGCGTCACTGTGGGCCAGCCTGCTGTATGTCCTGGCGGGCCAGTACGAACGTGCCGGCGTGCTCGGTGAATTGGTAATTCAGGCCGACCGCGTCTCCACCGCGCAGAACATCGGTGGCAACCCGAACAAGGCACTGCAGGCCCCGATCCATTCGTTGCAACATCACTTGATCAGCGGACTGCGTCACCTGATTCAACACGAGCTGAAACTCAACCAGCCAGGTGCCGCAGGTTGGTTGACTGAAGACGCCCTGTGGCTGGTCAGCAAGACGGTCACGGACAAGCTGCGGGCCTATCTGCTGTCGCAGTCGATTGAGGGCATCCCCTCCTCAAACATCGCCGTATTCGACGAACTGCAATCTCATGGGTTAGTCGATTCGACCCCAGAAGGCAAAGCCATCTGGACCGCTCTTGTTGCGCAGGGGGACTGGCAGCAGACCTTTACGTTTTTGCGCGTTCAACCGGCTTTGATCTGGGGGAGCGAAGACCGGCCTGAGGCTTTCAACGGAACGGTGAGCGTTGCAGTCGATGACCTCCCGACTTACGCTCCGGTATCACCACCGCCGAAGACAGTCAGTACAAGGTCAACTCAAAGCCAATCGCAGCCCGGTCCAATGACTATGGAAGATGCGGACTACTTAGGATCGTTGCTGGATATGTTCGAGGTAGAGAAGCCTGAGGCCTGCGATGCACCGTCAGAAAGCGCTCTCGGAACTTCAACCCTCCCTTCGGATAACCCTGGCCAGGCATTCTTGAATTGGGTCAGGGAAGGCATCCAGAGCCACAAGCTGATCATAAATGACAGCAAGGCTAAAATTCATATCGTAAGTGGCACTGTATTTCTGGTCACCCCAGGCCTCTTCCAGCGTTATATCCAGGAGTTTCCGGGCATCTCAATGGATACCGATTACAAAGGTGAAGAGTGGCGCTGGGTACAGAAACAGTTTGAGAGGCTGAAGGTTCATAAGAAGCGAGATGACGGGTTAAATATCTGGGTATGCCAAGTGAAAGGTCCCAGAAAGTGCACGCAGTTGAAAGGATATCTAATTTCGGAGCCACAATATTTTTTTGAATTTATGCCTGATGACAATCCTTTTCTTAAGATCGACGCAAGACAAATATCCAGGAGCTCAATAACTGAGAGCACCAACCCCCACCACCAAAATGGCGCGTAGGGAGAAAAAATTAATTGCTGACTAGAAGAACAACCAGCTTAAACCTACTAAAACCAACAAGCAACTCATACATATCAAGAAAACAAAACGAAAAAAGCGTTTAAGAAAAAAGCATAAAAGAGTGGATAGACGAAAAGGAGCTTAAGAGCAGAGAAACGCGTTCCAATCCCTCTATCCACGCTGAAAATCTATCGTAACCTTACGCGCCTAACTGTTTCAAATCGACGTCTACTTGACCAAGTACCGCTTCATTGACAAGCCCACCTGAAAACGGCGCAATAGCTTTCAAAGCAAATCCCCTCCCCATAGTAATTTGCGGGTGATTTGATATACCCGGAAGATGCTTTTCAAGTATCGCTTTTGTTTCAGCGTTATCTAGCAACTCACCCAAAGTAGACTCGATTGAATAGCCCATCATTAAACTCCTAAGATATTAAACAAAGATAGAACTGACGCTCATTGCATTATGCCACTTAACTAAAACCCATCAATCTTGAAAGCTAGGATCGTCACGATACAGCTTACGTAGCAAGCCAGGCCAAGCATTATTACTGCCATCCCCAACGCTTGCCCTCAGCAGTTCAATTGGAAACGACGCAACTACCTCCGAAGGAATATGAGTAACCTCCGCACCACTATTAACACCACTCATTACCTGTATTCGGCATGCCTTTCTGGCCAAATGATGGAGCATGAAAGCAGCATCAATGCTGGGGGCTACAGTGACCACACCGTGATTACGCAAAAAAAGAGTATAGTTTGACGATCCCAGATCTCGTCGTAACCCGGGAATACGTTCCGCATACGTCTCAGCGCCTTCATAGGTATGGTATGAGAGCCCAGCGGCTATGATCAATGCGGCTGGTTGCGAAATCGGTAGCAAACCATGCTTGTTAGCGGCAACCGCAGCAATATAATCATCGTGTGTATGGATTACAGTATTGGCATCTGGGCGCACCTCAAATACCGCGCGCATTGGGTGCCAAACATTAGGAGTTACTTTAAATGGACTATCAGATATCACTTCTCCATCAATGTTCACCTTCAAGAGACATGAAGCTGTCATCTCCTCAAACAAAACACCGCTAGGAATAAACAGAAAATCTTTACCTGTTCTACAAGACACCAGTTGATTGGATAAATCGTCCCAACCCATCATCGGAACCAATCGGCAAAGTGCCGCGAGCTGAACCCTTGCAGACCACTCCTCTGCGGAAACTTGCCCTTTTAGGGATGGATACTCTACGTCACCAATTTTAGGCATTTTTCTTTTCCTTATAACCATTATTGACTAAAGATCAAAACTCGTGAATAGCCTGCCCCGTGCCATCCCACGACTCGGTAATTTGCTTCATCATTCCAAATCCAGCATCCAACGTTGGGGAGCGCTGAATCAACTCGAGAGTTGCACCGCTTTTGTGCGGAAAAGACATAAAAGCCGTTTCAACATCAATTAATGATGTCATTCTCTGAATCAGAGAATAACCAAGCAACTCAAGCGCTTCTATATCTGCAGCGATGTCGTCTGTCAAAACACCAATATGATGCACTCCGAAGCCTTGACTCCGTAAAAACTCCTCAAATACAGACGGTTTATCGTCATGCAGTTGAATTAATTCGATCTGAACATCACCAGAGTATGCAAACGCCGCACTGAAGTCGCTCTCTATGGACTGGCCGCGGTACACCTGAGTCTTGTACTTGGGGTGTCTGGACACGAAAAACGGCCCGACACCTAAAGCCAACCAGTCCTGAATGGAGCTATCAAGATCCTCAACGAGGAAGGCCTGTTGGATGATCGAACCAATCTGATGCTTGATCAATTTTTGCTCCTGATAAGAAGTTGCTGAAATCATAAATCCGACGTTAGTCAGATAATATTTCAAGAAGCATTCATCATCAAGAAATAAATGGCAATTTATGGAATAAAATAGAATCAAAAAATAATTTAAAATAACCATATGGAATATAAAGTAGACTTATATCTATTTTTGAGTCTTCAAGCAACTAATAGCCCTGCTAGGCATGTGACCGCTCGACAGCGTCGCCCCTAGCGTCACAACGGACTGTCGGAGTAGGCCTCGAAAAGGGCGTCCCACTCGGAGAGCCGTCTACAGTCAGCGCAAGCGGCTGACAGAATGTATCGATTACGTCATCGCAGTCTTGCTTTCCTGAATATGACGGAGATAAGGTCTCTGCGATGGAGGCAGGTTGAATCAACCAATTTCTTAGATCGAGTCCAAGTCTCAAAAAGAAAAAAGTTAGAGGGGGTTGCGAGCAAGCCGTCTCAACCAGAAAAACGCGAATTCCAAACGATAAATAGAATGAGCTAAAATAAACCGTCTACTGTCGAATGCACATTGAAATACCAACTCATAACCATTATGGGTGCGTTAAGTTTTAAAGCAAATCTCAGGAAGAGCGATAATAGGACGATGATCAGCGAACCGAGCTTTCAGAGGACTCTGAGTAGTGCTCAATGGATCACCGAGACGCGGGATATGCTAAAATTTCGATCGAGCTTTTTTGCAAACTATGAGGCTGAAAACACTAATTAACCAGCAGCGAAACCTGAAGGTGAAGTATTCAATTACGTCGATTTTTACAACACAAACGTCGCCAAGCTGCAACAATTACCATGTTCCATGGAAGGTGAAAATTATTATGCAGCGCGTCGATAAGGTAACAGCTGGGCCTTGGCTGCGGGCTTGCTGATACTAAGAGCAGCTCTTCTATCTGTTATCAAGCATAACGTGTGTGCGCTAAAATCCTTCAGAGTAAGTTAGCTCCCTATACACCTATTCCGAATTGCTGGAGCACCGAATGAAGAAACATTTAGCCTGGCTCACCAACCTGCTCCGAATATCCATAATTCTGGAGCGAACACTGCTCCGTGCTTTATGGCAGCCCGCAATAGGACACGGGAAAAGCCTTAACGCCGACAATCTTTGCGTGGAAAATAAGTACACACGCTGACAAGCTCAAGGCACCAATAGCAACAGAGTCAGCGTAATACGTCATTCATCCTGTAACTTCTGTCGGCTCCGCAGTGAGCTACAATCTATATTTTTGTAGAACCTACGGACACCGCCTCTATAATTGGATAACCGCGCATCAAAACTTCAGCTTCAACACTGTTCGCCGGTCCAAGTAGACTTGTTGCTTACCAGTGAGAGGTTAAAATCTTATTTACCAAGATAGGCAGCTAAAAACGCTACCGCTGAACTGTCTATAGACAGCTAACGGGTTATTCGCTCTACAATACCAGCTGGGCAACCGCTATGAACAGGAGATATAGCTAAGTCTCGAATGCTAGACTTTATCGCTGACAACCTGGTAACCGTTCCTTAAGTATTTACGGAGTTATTAGTTAAGCCACATAAGATTTGGTACAGCACCGAGCGCATCCCAACTTATAAGTCAGGATGTCCGAGGCTCGGCCATAAAAATCAAATATCTTTACGCACGGTCATACTCTCCGGAAAGTAACACCGAAGATAGGCAAGATTCGCCCTGACTGACTCTGCAAATGTTTCATCATCAATGAGTCCATAACGCGCGTATGCTCCGCACCACAAACCATCAACAAGCTCAGCAGAAAACATTAGGTAAGTCGCCATACCAGGAATTTCCGGCACTGTAAAATAGCTTTCTAACAACTCCAAACTTGCTGTGCCATGATATCTGTTGGTTTCCAAATTATTCACCCTCATTGAGCGGTGCATGATAGGACCTAACATAACTTCAGACATCGCCCGATCAGCATTAAGCTCGTTTCTAGCTATTGCTAGGGAGGATCTAACTAAATCCTGCCAGTTACTAAGCTGATGAGCCTCAAGGTTCTGAGAGTGAGCGATGATTTTCTGTGTTAAATATTCATTGAAAATCTTGTTCAATTCAATGAATATCGCAGTGACCGTATTGAACAAATAATGAACGGAAGGAGCTGGTAACCCAGTAACCTTACCGATGTCGTGCAAGCTTATATCCTCGATGTTTGCGCTTTTTAACATTTCCAAAGTCGCATCCAATATGCTCTGATAACGCTTTTTGCTCCGTTCTTGAGTTGGTACACGGGCAGAACGCACAACCTGAGTTGTACGTCCCTTCCGATGAGATGCCTTCTCTCGAACAATTGCAACATCCTCTCTTACGAGATCATCATCCTCTTTCTTCACGTCAACGCTACACTTTTGCTGAGAGAAATTTTGAGTGAAGAGCTGGCTATTGACCACTAATCACCCGCTCTGCCGCCCTCGCACCGCTTTGAACTGCAGACTCCATGTGCACGCCATCATAGTCGTTACCGGCAAATGAAACTCCTCGTAACTCCTGAGCCTGGCGCTTGAATTCAAGAATTTTAGCATGCATGCCAGGGGAAAGTCGTGCAAACCCCCAGTGGTGACGCTGAACCTTGGCCTCCTCAACCATGCCAGCAATACCGGGGAAAAATATTTCCATATCATCCAAAGCCTTAGCAATGATCTCCGCATCGCTCTGCTGTGCAAGCAATGCAGAGTCGGGATAGCAGGGCCATGCAGAAATGATGGTCTTGCCACTCGGGACAAGGTGCGGCGTTTTGAGCGTGTGGTTCAACGCCATGTTAAAGGTAGCCTTACGATGCCCATGCCCCATGTAGACATAAGCAGAGGTCTTGAGAGGGCGATCCAGAAAAAAATAAACAAGAGACAGAGGCACGTTAGGAAACGCAGATAGAAACTCTCGCTGTACCACATACTCTTCTGGAACGATTTTAGCTGCTGCACCGATTGGGCAAGCCACGATGACGTGATCGGCCTTCATGGTTGCACCGCTTTTGAGCAATACTCCCGTCACATGACCACGCTCATAAAGAAGCTTTTCTACCTCTGATTCGTAACGCACGTCCAACGTATCCGCAATCGCCTCCGCCAAAGATGCAATCCCCCTTCGCAGGGTCATGACTTTAGTGGTCAGCACTAGCTTGACCAAATTTAAAAAGTGATAAAGATTAGTATGCTCTATATCTGTACCAACCATCGCATGTGCCGCAGGCCTCAGGAAGTAATCTTTAAACTCCTCGCTGGTCCCGCTGAAAGCCTCCGCGGTAGATATGTTGTCGTATTCCGGGATATCGCGATGAATTTCGTAAAGAGAGAATTTTTTCATCATTAGCATGTAGCGAACCATGAACCAAGCCAGCTCAGCAGTACCTCTGACGCCAAGAAGCTTTCTGACCCCAAAATTTCCAGATGGGAAGACATGCTCCCCCGAACGGGAGAGATAGCATGCCTGCGTATTGCTTTGTGGTATTAGATCCCCACTCAATCCGTACCGCTTGACTAATTTTAGCAACTCCAAATAACCGGAGTGAACGCCCTGCGCACCTGCCTCTGCAGCGTCACCGTTGTGAGTGATGCGCATCGTGCGCCCACCTGCGCAATTCGAAGCCTCAAGTACTACAACGTTTTTCCCAGCAGCCTTGAGCGTGCTGGCTGCGGTCAAGCCGGCAAGACCAGCACCAATCACAATCGTGTTGTCGTTCATAGGAAGGTACGTCTGAAAGTAATTTTGAAGATCAGATGATGCCGATACCATCATCGACTCGCAACATATTCCTGACTAATATCAGGTTTTAATGATTTAAGACATCCTCCGAGCGCCGCACA
>NZ_JAFHKI010000102.1 GCF_016937615.1 Pseudomonas lactucae
CCCCGATAGCGATCGATCAGTCAATGATGCTGTGACTGATCCGCCGTTATCGGGAGCAAACCCCCTCCCATATAGTCATGCAACGTTCGTCAGGCTGCGTATGGATCAGTCGCGATAACGATGCTTGTTCTTGCGATGCCCATAGGCATGGCCACGGCCTGGGTGGTCATCGCGGTAGTAGCGACGGTCGTCACGGTCGCGTCCACGATAACGGCGGTCATCGTCGTCGCTTTTGTTGCCCATGTAGTTGCCCAGTGCGCCACCTGCGCCACCACCGGCCGCGGAGCCGACCAGTGCGCCGGTGCTGCCGCCGACACTGCGGCCCACGACGTTGCCGCCGGCTGCGCCCAGTGCGCCGCCAATGGCGGCTTCGCCACGGCTGCGCTTGTCGGCGCCGACCGCGCTACCACCCGCGCCGCCAAGGGCCGCGCCGATGGTCGAACCTGTGTTGCCGCCCAGCTGTTGGCCGACAACTGAACCTAGAACCCCGCCCAATGCGCCGCCTACACCGGCTTCGGTGGTGCCACCGGCCATGGCTGCGCCACTGACCAGGCCAAGGGACAACAAGAGAATCGAGGAAAGCTTCATTCAGGAAAACCTCAAGGGGATGACGGCGCGATCCTGAGGCTGTATTGACATGCTGACAATAGAAATCCGACCAGTAACACGAGTTGTACACAATTCTCTAAGTTACTGTTTTAACTACGGAACTTAAGTGATTTTTGCGAGTCATTAGCTCTTCGGAACGCCGCTTTTATGCAAAAGCGGCCTTTTTTTGTGTCCAAAATGATCGATCAGGCCGAGCGCGACATGATCAAACCGCTCTCGCTCGCGGCTTCCAGGCGAATCGCCACGAATTTCGAGGTTGGCGTATGGCTGCCATCGCCGGTACTTTCGAGCGGCACCAGCGGATTCACCTCCGGGTAATAAGCAGCTGCCTGCCCCGCCGGAATATCAAATGCCAGCAAGGTAAAGCCCTTGACGCGGCGCTCACGGCCGTCTTCCCACAGCGACACGATGTCAGCCTTCTGCCCTGGCTTGAAGCCCAGGCGGATGATGTCGGCTTCGTTGACGAACAACACGTCACGCTGGCCTTTGACCCCACGGTAGCGATCGTCCAGGCCATAAATGGTGGTGTTGTACTGATCGTGGGAGCGCATCGATTGCATGATCAGGTCCGGCACACGGCCTGTGGCGTGGGTCCGCTCGTGGATCAGGTCCTTGGGCAGGCTGTTCGGGCGGAAGTTGGCGCGGCCAGACGGGGTATTCCAGCGGCGTGCGCCGGCGGAGTTACCCAGATAGAACCCGCCCGGGTGCTTGATCTTTTCGTTGAAATCCTTGAAGCCCGGGATGGTGTCGGCGATCAGGTCGCGGATGCGCCCGTAGTCGGCCACCAGCCAGTTCCAGTCCACCGGTTTGCTGCCCAGGGTGGCGGCGGCTATACCGGCGAGGATGGCAGGCTCGGATTTCATCAGCTTGGACAGCGGTTGCAGTTGGCCATTGGAGGCGTGAACCATGCTGAACGAGTCTTCCACCGTGACCGCTTGCGGGCCTTCGGCCTGGATGTCGATATCGGTACGGCCCAGGCACGGCAGAATCAGTGCGTCTTTACCGTGGGTCAGGTGGCTGCGGTTGAGCTTGGTGCTGATCTGCACGGTCAGGTCGCAGTTGCGCAGCGCCTCGAAGGTGCGGGTGCTGTCCGGCGTGGCTTGGGCGAAGTTGCCGCCCAGGCCGATAAACACCTTGGAGCGCCCTTCAAGCATGGCGTGGATCGCTTCGACCACGTTGTGCCCGTTGGTGCGCGGTACCCGAAACTGGAAGCGACGCTCCAGCGAGTCGAGGAACGCCACCGGAGGACGTTCGTTGATGCCCATGGTGCGATCGCCCTGCACGTTACTGTGGCCACGCACCGGGCACAGGCCGGCGCCCGGGCGGCCAATGTTGCCGCGCAGCAGCATCAGGTTGGCGAGTTCCTGGATGGTCGGCACCGAATGGCGATGCTGGGTAATGCCCATCGCCCAGCACATGATCACGTTCTTGCCTTTGGCGTACATGCGCGCCGCTTGCTCTATCTGCACCAGCGGCAGGCCGGATTGCTCGACGATTTCGTCCCATGAGGTGTCGTCGATCCTGGCCAGGTAATCCAGCACGTTGGCCGTGTGTTCGTTGAGGAAGTCGTGGTCGAACACCGCTTCCTTGCCTTCGGCCTGGGCCTGGCGTTCCCACAGCAGCAGGAACTTGGCCATGCCGCGCAGGATGGCCATGTCGCCGCCCAGCGCCGGGCGGAAATAGGCGGTGTTGGTCGGCTTGTCGCCGTTGGTGAGCATTTCCAGCGGGTGCTGCGGGTGCTGGAAGCGTTCCAGGCCGCGTTCTTTCAAGGGGTTGATGCACACCACTTGGGCGCCGCGTTTAACCGCTTCGCGCAGCGGTTCGAGCATGCGCGGATGGTTGGTGCCGGGGTTCTGGCCCCACACGAAAATCGCGTCGGCGTGTTCGAAATCATCAAAGGTCACGGTGCCTTTACCGACGCCCACGCTCTGCGCCAGGGCCACGCCGCTGGCCTCGTGGCACATGTTCGAGCAATCCGGGAAGTTGTTGGTGCCGTAGGCGCGCACGAACAGCTGATACAGGTAGGCCGCTTCGTTGCTGGCCCGGCCCGAGGTGTAGAACTCGGCCATGTCCGGGCTTGGCAAGGCGTTGAGGTGCTTGCCGATCAGGTCGAAGGCCGCTTCCCAACTGACGGGTGTGTAGCGGTCAGTCTCGGCGTCGTAGCGCATCGGTTCGGTCAGGCGGCCCTGGTACTCGAGCCAGTAATCGCTCTGCTCCAGCAACGCGGTCACGCTGTGCTTGGCGAAAAACGCAGCGTCCACACGGCGCTTGGTGGCTTCCCAGTTGACCGCCTTGGCGCCGTTTTCACAGAACTTGACCATGCCGCTTTCCGGCGAGTCACCCCAGGCGCAGCCCGGGCAGTCGAAGCCGCCGTTCTGGTTGGTCTTGAGCATCATGCGCAGGTTCTTCAGCGCGTTGTCGCTGGTCAGCCAGGCCTGTGCCACGCTGATCAGTGCGCCCCAGCCGCCGGCCGGGCCTTTGTAAGGCTTGTAGCGCGGGGTCGGGGTTTGGTCGGCTTGATGATGATTGCTCACGGCTGGTTCTCCATCGCAGGGCTGTAGACCCGCGGCGCACTTTTTTGCGGCAGGTGGATGAGATTGAGGTTGTGCCGGCGGGCCCATTGCAGGGCCAGGCCGGTGGGCGACGACAGGCTGACCAGGGTCTGGATGCCCGCGCGCAGGACTTTCTGGATCAATTCGAGGCTGCAACGGCTGGTGACAATCGCCAGGCCACCGTCGGTGGGGATCTTTTGGCGGATCAACGCGCCGATCAATTTATCCAGGGCGTTGTGCCGGCCGATGTCTTCGCGGCCCAATAGCAATTCGCCCCGGTGGTTCATAAACACTGCCGCATGCACCGCGCCGCTGTACTGGCCCAAGGGTTGGAACGCGCCGATGCGTTGGCGCAGGCCATCGAGCCATTCGGCCGGCGGCAAGGGCGCGCCGGGCAGTGCTTGAAGATCCGGCAGGGCCTGCTCCACCGCTTCCACGCCGCACAGGCCACACCCGCTGGTACCGGCCAACTGACGGCGCTGTTGCTTGAGGTTCCAGAACGCGCGGCTGGAAATCTGCACCTGAGCCTGCTGGGCGGAGCCCGAGCCGCTGAGTTTCAGGTCATAAATATCGCTGACGTCGGCGATGATGCCGCTGCCGATGCTGAAACCGACGACAAAGTCTTCCAGGTCCGTCGGCGTCACCAGCATGACTGCCTGACTGATGTCGTTATAAGCAATGGCCAACGCCACTTCTTCGGCCAGCGCTGTGCTGCCGACATCAGTGTGTTCGAGATTGCAATACTGGTAGCTCTGGCTGGCGGCGGGCGCGGGCATTTGGAGAGCGGGCGCCGCGCAGACTGGGCGCTTGGCGTTCATGGGGCAGTACCACCGGCGGATTGATCAGTGTTCAGACTAGGCGCGACAAAGCGTCGCGTCTAATTGCCAGTACTGATCTACCGATAGATGACGTCGATCAAGGCTCGATGTGCGATTTCTGATACAGCGCGAAACAGGCCTCGGCCAACGCCGAACGGGGTGCGCTGCGCCGCATGATCAGCCCCAGGCGCGCCAGGGTGTGAGCGTCTTCGATCGGCTGCAGGCGCAGGTGTTCGGTGAGCGCTTCCAGGCCTCCGTCCAGCGGCATCACCGCGCAACACAGTCCACCGTGTACGGCTTGTAATAACTGATGGACGGCATCGGTTTGCAGCAGCGGTTGCGGATGGAGCCCACGGCTGTGGAAGTTGTGGTCGATGGACTGACGAAAATGCATGCCGCTGGTGAGCATGCCCAGGGGCAGTTCGATCAGCGCCTCCCAGCTCAACGGCGTGTCGCCGAAGCTGAAAAACCGTTGATCGTAGAGCAGGCCCATGCGCGTTTCACCCAGGGCCAGCGAGTCGAAGCGTTCGTTGTCCAGGCGCTCCAGGTATGACACGCCCAGGTCCAGGCGATTGCTCGCCAATTGCTCAAGAATCTGTTCCGAGCTGAGGGCCGACAGCTCGAAGCGCAGGCTCGGGTGCTCTTTATGCAATTGCTGCATCAACGCCAACGGATCAAAACTCGACAGTGGCACTACGCCCAGGCGCAACGTACCGACCAGGTTACCGCGACAGGCAGCCGCTTCGGCCTGCAAGCCGTCATAGGCCGCCAGCACCGTGCGCGCCCAGGCCAGCACGCGCTCGCCAGGGGCGGTGAAGCCTTCGAAGCGCTGGCCGCGATTGACCAGAGGCAAATCCAGTTCTTCTTCGAGGCTGCGCAGGCGCATCGACAGGGTCGGTTGGGTGATATGGCAACGCGCCGCGGCCTGGCCGAAGTGACGGGTTTCGTCGAGGGCGATGAGGAATTTCAGCTGTTTGATGTCCATCTTCGCTCCAGGGCTTATTCCAATGGCGGTGGGATTCTAGCGCGTTTGGGTCTTGGGCCGGTCTGGAACCCAATTGTGTGGGACTGGTCTAGTCTTGGGCATCTGGAACTTAAATACCAAGGAGCGTGCACCATGAGTCTTTTTAGTTTTGTTAAGGAAGCCGGCGAGAAGTTGATCGACCTGTTGACGCCGGGTAATGCGAATGCGGGTGAGCAGTTGAAGGAGCACGTGGCCAAAGTGGGTCTGGGGAATCCGAATGTGCAGACCACGGTGGATGGCGACAAGGTGACCGTGACCGGTGAAGTCGCCAGCCAGGAAGAGAAAGAGAAGATTTTGCTGGCGCTGGGTAACATCCAAGGCGTGGCCAGTGTGGATGACCAGATCACCGTAACCGGCCCGGCCGTTGCCGCTGCCCGTTTCGTCGTAGTGAAAAAGGGCGACACGCTGAGCGCGATTTCCCTGGCGGTGTATGGCAATGCCAACCAGTACAACAAAATCTTCGAGGCCAACAAACCCTTGCTGTCGCATCCGGACAAAATCTACCCAGGGCAGACGCTGCGCATTCCTGAGTAAAAACGCAGGGCAAAATGTGGGAGGGAGCAAGCCCCCTCCCACATGGTTCAGAGTCCTGCAATGAGGTCTCGGTAGTCATCTACCGCCGCAAACTCCGCCGTGTCCTTCGGCCCCTTTTTGCTATCCGGCTCTTTCACCGCGAGCAAATGCCCCACGCCAAAATCCCGCGCACTGCGCAAAATCGGCAGGGTGTCGTCGATAAACAGGCTGCGCGACGGGTCGAAGCCGGTGTCGGCTTGCAGGGCATCCCAGAATTGCGGGTTTTCCTTGGCAAAACCGTAGTCGTGGGAGCTGATCAGCCGCTCGAAGTACGGCGCCAGTTCAATGCGCTCCATCTTCAGCGACAGCGAATCACGATGGGCGTTGGTGACCAGAATCACCCGTTTGCCGGCCTGCTTGATTGCCGCCAGAAAGGTATCGGCATCCGGGCGCAGGGCGATCAGGTGGGCGGTTTCCAGCTTCAGCTCGCGCACCGGAATCTTCAGTTCCGCACTCCAGAAATCCAGGCAATACCACTGCAACTGTCCGGCGTTACGCTCGAACAGTGGCAGCAGCTCCATCTCGGCCATGGTCCGGCTTATGCCGTGCAGTTCGGCGTAGCGCTGGGGCAGGTGCTCCATCCAGAAGTGGTTGTCGTAATGCAGATCGAGCAGGGTGCCGTCCATGTCCAGCAGGACGGTGTCGATGGCGTGCCAGGGCAAAGAGGGCATGGGGCGTTCTCACGTTAGTAAACATATCCGACACAGACAATCGGAAAAGCCACGGTATAGTAACCCGATCACGCCAAGGAGCCGCTTATGCGCCAGAAACCCACCGTCCTCGCCCGCGAAATAGTCGCCAGTAGCCGTTTGTTCCGCGTGGAGGAAGTGCAATTGCGCTTTTCCAATGGCGTCGAACGGACCTACGAGCGCTTGGTGGGCCGGGGTGCCGGTTACGGCGCGGTGATGATCGTGGCGATGATCGACGAAGATCATGCCCTGCTGGTGGAAGAGTATTGCGGCGGCACCGACGAATATGAAGTGTCCTTGCCCAAGGGCCTGATCGAACCCGGCGAAGACGTGCTGGCCGCCGCGGACCGGGAGCTCAAGGAAGAGGCCGGCTATGGCGCGCGGCAGTTGGAGCACATTACCGAACTGTCGTTGTCGCCTGGTTACATGAGCCAGAAAATTCAGGTGGTCTTGGCCACCGATCTCTACGAAGAACGCTTGGAAGGCGATGAGCCTGAGCCGATGCGCGTGGACAAGGTCAACCTGCGCGAGCTGTCGCAGTTGGCGCAAAACGAGCAATTCAGTGAAGGTCGCGCCCTGGCGGCGCTGTACCTGGTACGAGACCTGTTGATCCAGCGTGGAGCGTTTGTCGTATGAGCGAACTGTTTTTAGGCCACCCGTTTATCGCCCCTGTGATCGAGCTGGCTCGCAAGGCCGGTGAGGTGATCCTGCCTTACTGGCGTGTCGATGTGGCCGTGACCTCCAAGGCCGATGATTCGCCGGTGACGGCAGCGGACATGGCCGCTCACCACCTGATTCTCGCGGGCCTCACGGCCCTGGACCCGAGCATCCCGGTACTGTCCGAGGAAGATGCCGATATCGACCAGAGCGTGCGTGCCGGTTGGACGCGCTGGTGGCTGGTGGACCCACTGGATGGCACCAAGGAGTTCATCAGCGGCAGTGAAGAGTTCACCGTCAATATCGCCCTGATCGAGCACGGGCGGGTGGTGTTCGGCGTGGTGTCGATGCCTACCAGTGGCCGTTGCTATTTCGGTGGCGCGGGGTTGGGCGCATGGCGCTCCGATGTGAACGAAGCGCCTCGGCAGATCCAGGTGCGCGAGGCACCGGCGGCCGGTGAGGCGTTTACCGTGGTTGCCAGCCGCCGACACACCAGCCCTGAGCAGGAAAGCCTGTTGAGCGGTTTGAGCGCGGGGTTGGGTGAGTTGAAGCTGGCAAATATCGGCAGTTCGTTGAAGTTCTGCCTGCTGGCCGAGGGCAGCGCCGATTGCTACCCGCGCCTGGCGCCGACTTCGCAGTGGGACACCGCAGCGGCCCAGGGCGTGCTGGAAGGCGCGGGCGGCGAGGTGCTGGAGTTGAGTGGCGAGCCGTTCAGTTACCCCGCGCGGCGTCGTTGTTGAACCCGTTCTTTCTGGCGTTGCCGGCTAAGGCGGCATGGCGTGAGCGGTTGTTGGCTCTGGCCCGGTCTTAAGACCACCGCAGATCCAAATGTGGGAGGGAGCAAGCCCCCTTCCACATGTTTTGTGTACTGGCTTCTAGCGGTGCAGGACGTATTGGCCCGTGAAGGTTACCGCCCTTTCGTCACTGTCCTCATTCACAATCCACGTGTCCAGCGTCAACCGCGCCCGGCCATAGCGCTTGTACGTCGCCAAAAAACGCTTCCACACCTTTTCTTCCGGCGCTGCGCAAATCGCGGTCGCATCGCGCGTCACCGGCAGCGGGTAACTGATCTGCCCCTCCTGAATCACGATATGCCCGTCTTCAATCCCTTCCTCGCGCAGTTGCAGGTGCAGCCAGCCCCAGCCTGCCAGCACGGCGCCGCAATACAGGCTGCCGCCGAACATGGTGCTCTTGTGGTTGATGTTGGCTTCAAGGGGTAAATGCAGTTGCAACTGCCCGTGCTGCCAAGCGAGCACCTTGAGGCCCATTTCCCGGGTGAGGGGGATGTCGTGGTGGAGGATCGATTCCAGGTAACGGCTGTCGCGGCTCATGGCGGCCTCTTGGTGGGTGGGCAGGATCATTCGTCGTCAGCGCTTTGGTTGGCGAAGTTGAGGCCGTGCTTGCGCAGTTTGTCGTGCAGGGTTTTACGCGGTACGCCGAGGGCTTCGGCGAGGCTGCGCATGGAGCTGTGGGGGCGGGTCAGTTCGGCGGCGATCAGGCTTTTTTCGAACTGCTCGACCTGCTCGCTCAAGCCGCCCGGTGTGGAGATGAGCACGCCGCTGGCGGGGTTGTCCGGCGTGTTGTCCAGCGCCAGTTCCAGGCCCAGGGCAAAGCGTTCGGCGGCGTTTTGCAGCTCGCGCACATTGCCCGGCCAGCTATGGCGCAGCAGCAAGGCGCGCTGGCCCGGTTGCAATTCGTGCAGCGGCAGGCCGTGGCGGCTGCTGGCTTCGTCGGCGAAATGCTGGAATAACATCAAGGCATCTTCACCGCGCTCGCGCAGCGGCGGAATACGCAGCGGCGCGACGTTGAGGCGGTAATACAGGTCGGCGCGGAAACGGCCCTGGTCCGCCGCCTGGCGCAGGTCTTCCTTGGTGGCGGCGATGATGCGGATGTCCAGCGGGATCAGTTGGTTGCCGCCCAGGCGCTCGACCACGCGCTCCTGCAGCAGGCGTAGCAGCTTGACCTGCACGTCCAGGCTCATGCTTTCGATTTCATCGAGGAACAACGTGCCGCCGTTGGCGAATTCGAACTTGCCGATGCGGCGTTTCTGCGCGCCGGTAAAGGCGCCGGGCTCATGGCCGAACAGTTCGCTTTCCACCACCGATTCGGCCAAGGCACCTGCGTTGATCGCCACGAATGGCCCGCTGCGGCGGCTCGACAGGTCGTGCAGGGCACGCGCCACCACCTCTTTGCCGGCCCCGGTTTCGCCGAGGATCAGCACATCGGCCTTGGTCGCCGCCAGGGCGCCGATCTGCTCGCGCAGGCGCAGCATTTGCGGCGAGTGCCCCACCAGGCGCGTGCTCAGTTGCTGGCGGTCGCTGAGGGCCAGGCGCAGGCTGCGGTTGTCCAGCACCAGGCGGCGCAGGGCCAGGGCACGGCGCACACTGTCGAGCAGCGCGTCGCTGGCAAAGGGTTTTTCGAGGAAGTCATAGGCGCCGGCGCGCATGGCCTGCACCGCCAGCGGCACATCACCGTGGCCGGTGATCAGCAGCACCGGCAGGTCCGGGTCCTGGCCGTGCAGTTCGGCGAGCAGCTCCAGGCCATCCATGCCCGGCATGCGGATATCGCTGACCACCACGCCGGGCCAGTCCCGCGTCAGGCGTGCGGTCAGGCCGCTGGCTTCGCCCAGGGGCAGGACTTTCAACCCGGCCAGGTCCAGGGTCTGGCACAGCGCCTGACGCAGGTGTGGATCGTCGTCGATCAACACCACCTGAATCTGGTTATCGATACTCATACACTGCGGTCCTCGGACGGTTGCAGACTGACGCCCGGCGAGCCGGCACGCAATTTCAAGGTTAACAGCGCGCCGCCTTCCTTGTGGTTGGCGAACAGCAATTCGCCGCCAAATGCACGCATCAGCGTTTCACAGATTGCCAGGCCCAGCCCCAGGCCCTGGGTGCGCGTCTTGGTGGTGTAGAAGGGCTCGCTGGCGCGGCCCAGGGCTTCCATGCAAAAGCCTGGGCCGTTGTCGCGAATGTACAGGTTGACGCCCTGTGCGGTGGTTTCGGCACTCAGCCACAGTTTGCGCGGCGGTCCTTTCTCGGTGAGGGCATCGAGGGCGTTGGCCAGCAGGTTGCCCAACACCTGGCGCAGGCGTGTTTCCCCGGCTTGCACCCATAAGGTCGCCTCCGGCAGATCGCGGATCAGCTCTACTTCCATCGAACGTCGCCGCTTGGCCAGCAACGCCAGCGCATCGTCCAGCGCCGGTTGCAGCGCCACGCTCTCCGGCGCATGCCGGTCGCGGCGGGCAAAGGCGCGCAGGTGGGCGATGATCGAAGCCATGCGCCCGGTCAGTTCGCTGATCAGCTTGAGATTGCCCCGTGCGTCAGCCGTGCGTTCATGGTCGAGCAGGATCTCGGCATTTTCCGCATAGCTGCGAATCGCCGCCAACGGCTGGTTGAGTTCGTGGCTGATGCTCGCCGACATGGTGCCCAGCGCCGACAGCTTGCCGGCCTGCACCAGATCGTCCTGGGCGCGCACCAGTTCCTGTTGGGCATGTTCGCGCTCCAGCACTTCCTGTTTGAGGCGCCGGTTCAAACCTTCCAGGTCGCTGGTACGTTCGGCGACGCGCATTTCCAGCTCGCGGCGGGCCTTGGCTTCGAAGGCGATGCGGTCCAGGTAGTGGCGACGGCGCTGCATCAGCAGGCCGAGCAGCAGCATCAGCACCAGCAACGTCGCCCCACCCACCGCCACCACGGTACGCACCGGGCGGTTGATCAGGGATTGCGGGGCGAGAATCTCTACATTCCAACCGGTCTCGGCAATCGCCGTGGATTGGCGCAACCAGGCGCTACTGCTCAGGCTCAGCGGTTGGGGGTCACGCGTTGGATACGGCTGGATCGCGATGATGGCCTGGCGTTCTTCGGCGGTGAGTGGGCGAGTGGCGCGGAATCGCCATTGCGGGCGCGAGGTCAGGATCACCACGCCATTGTGGTCGGTGACCAGCAATTGTTCCGGTGTGTTGCCCCACAGGCTTTCGGTGTGGTCCAGATCGACCTTGACCACCAGCACGCCGATGATGGTGTCGCCATTACGCACGGCGGCGGCGAAGAAGTAACCACGCTTGGCCGAGGTGGTGCCCAGGCCGAAAAACCGGCCCAGGTGCCCGGCCATGGCTTCGCTGAAATATGGGCGGAACGAGAAGTTGCGCCCGACGAAGCTGTCCTGTTTATCCCAGTTCGAGGCGGCGAGGGTCTTGCCGGTGGTGTCCATCAGGTACATCACCTCCACCCCGGCCTGGGCGGCGACGTCCTTGAGCAACTGGTTGGCGTTGGCCAGGTTGGTGCTGACGTGCGGCGCATCCAGTGCGGTGCGCAGGGCGGGCAAATCGCCGAGGATCTGCGGCAGTACTTCATAGCGATGCAGCGTGCCGAGCAGGTTGGCGACGTACAGGTCGAGGGTCTGGCGGTTCTGCCCGGCCAGTTCATTGCGGTAATAGCGTTCGGCCAAATGCTCCAGCGGCCATAGCAGCGGTGCCAGGCACAGCGCCAGCAGGGCGAGGCTGCGCCAGCGGGGTCTTCGCGGAAGGGGTGGAGTCATGGGAATCGTGCGCCTGTGGGTACAGGCGCATTATGCCTAGCGCTGCCCGGCAAGACACTCGCGCAATGCGTGTTGGCAAACTGGCGGCATGCCGATCTGCTCAATGGCGATGTGCATCATGCAATCAGATCCCGCATGTCGGTATTGCCCAATCGTTGGCCCTGATAGCTGCCGTTCTGGACCCTGCGGCACCATTCCAGATTATCGAGGTACCACTGCACGGTTTTACGCAGGCCGGTTTCAAACGTCTCCATGGGCTCCCAGCCCAGCTCGCGTTGGATCTTGCCGGCGTCGATCGCATAGCGTTGGTCGTGGCCCGGACGGTCCTTAACGAACGTGATCAGATCGATGTAGGTGTTCACGCCCTGTGGATGCTGTGGCGCCAGCTCTTCGAGCAGCGCACAGATGCCGCGGACCACGTCGATGTTTTTTTGCTCGTTGTGGCCGCCGATGTTGTAGGTCTCGCCGACCACGCCTTGCGTGACGACGCTGAGCAGTGCCCGTGCGTGGTCTTCGACGTACAGCCAGTCGCGCACTTGCAAGCCATCACCGTAGACCGGCAAGGGTTTGCCTGCGAGAGCGTTGAGAATCACCAACGGGATCAGCTTCTCCGGGAAATGGAACGGTCCGTAATTGTTGGAACAATGGGTCAGCAGCACTGGCAGGCCGTAGGTGTGTTGCCACGCACGCACCAGATGGTCGGACGCGGCTTTACTGGCCGAGTAGGGCGAGCTGGGCGCATACGGCGTGGCTTCGGTGAACAGGTCGTTGACGCCATGCAGGTCGCCGTACACCTCGTCGGTGGAGATATGGTGGAAGCGAAACGCGCGTCTGGCCGGTTCGGCCAGTTGCTGCCAGTAGCCTCGGGCGGCCTCCAGCAGGCTGTAGGTGCCGACGATATTGGTCTGGACAAAGTCCGATGGACCGTCAATCGAACGGTCGACATGGGACTCGGCAGCCAGGTGCATGATGGCCTCGGGCTCGAAGCGCGCCAGCACGGCGCTCACAGTCGCCTGGTCGATGATGTCGGCTTGGACGAACTCATAGCGGCTATTGGACGCGATACTGGCCAGCGATTCCAGATTGCCGGCGTAGGTGAGTTTGTCCAGGTTGAGCACTTCGTGCTCGGTGTGTTGAATCAGATGGCGTATCAACGCAGAACCGATAAAACCGGCGCCACCGGTGATCAAAATGCGCATGTCGGGGGCCTCTTTCTTAACCGGACGCTTAGCGAGGGGAGCATAGCCTGTGTTGGGGTAGCGGGTTGGTGTGGATGTGAGGGGGGTTGCGCAAGCCCCCCGAACAATGGCGATATACACACCTAAAAAATCGAGGCCACCCCCCATGCCGCTCGCCACGTTGATCCACCGCGCCAGTCTACCCTGCCCGTACGTAGGCCCCGATCAGGCGGCTCAACTTCTCGAACAGCATTACGGCCTCGCCGGCACGTTGCAGTCTCTGGGCAGCCAGCAAGACCTCAACTACAAAGTCGACAGCCCCCGCGGTCGGTTTGTACTGAAAATCTGCCACGGTGACTATGCCGCGCTGGAGTTGCAGGCCCAGCATGCCGCGCTCAAGCATTTGCGCGCGGTGCGCGTGCCGAGGGTGATCGAATCCCTGGCGGGCGAAGAGTTGCTGACCCTGACGGTCGACGGCCAAACCTTGCACCTGCGGGTGCTGGATTATATCGACGGGCAGCCATTGACCCATCTGCCGCATCTGGGACGCGACGTGATCGCGGGCTTTGGCGAGCTGTGCGGGCGCATGAGCCGGGCGCTGGCTGAGTTCACCCACCCTGGTCTGGACCGGACTCTGCAATGGGACCCGCGCCATGCGGGGGAGCTGATCACTCACCTGTTGGCGACCTTGGAAAACCTGCCCCATCGAGACGCGCTGGAGCAGGTCGCCGAGCAGGTCGCGACACGCATCCGCCCCTTGGCCGAGCGCCTGCCCTGGCAGGCGGTGCACATGGATATCACCGATGACAATGTGGTGTGGCAGCGCGATGCCCAGCGGCATTGGCAGATTCAGGGCGTGATCGATTTTGGCGACCTGGTACACACCTGGCGCATTGCCGACCTGTCGGTGACCTGCGCCGCGCTGTTGCACCACGCCGAGGGCGACCCCTTTGCCATCTTGCCGGCGATCCAGGCGTGCCACGCTGTTACCCCGTTGCAGCGTGAAGAGTTGCTGGCGCTGTGGCCGCTGGTCGTGGCGCGCGCGGCGGTGTTGGTATTGAGCAGCCAACAGCAGCAACGCCTGGACCCGCACAGCTCCTACCTGCTGAAAAACGCCGAGCATGAGTGGGAAATCTTCCAGGTCGCGACGTCGGTGCCGTTCGAGCTGATGGAGGCTGCGATCCTCAGCGGTGTCGGCGAAGTGCCGGTGCCGATGGCCAGCCAGGACTTCGCGCCCTTGCTGCCGGGGCTGGTGGGGCAGACATTTGCGTTGATCGACCTGGGGGTGCTCAGCCCGCATTTCGAGGCGGGCAACTGGGAGGCCCCCGGCATCGATCGCCAGCTGCTGGATGACGCGGCGACGGTGCATGGGTTGGCGGCCAGTCGTTATGGCCAATACCGGCTGTCACGCACCCGACCGGACAGTGCCGACGAGCCGGACACGTTCGCGCTGCATGTTGAGCTGCATTTACCCCATGGCACCGTGGTGGAAGCGCCTTTTGCCGGGACATTGCGCCAGGCCGCCGACGGCCTGGTCAGTGTGCAGGGCGCCGAGGCGAGTGTGCGTTTGTGGGGTGTGAAAACCCGATTGAATCCTGGCTCGTTTCTGGTCAAAGGGCAGGTGTTGGGTGAGGTGCACGCCCCGCTGATCGTGCAATTGTGCCGTGCCGACCTGGACCCCCCGCTGTTTTGCACGCCGTCTCGCGCGTTGGCCTGGCAAACCCTGTGCCCATCGCCCGCCGCTTTGCTCGGGCTGGCCTGTGATGCCGAACCCGAGTTGGACCCCGCGGCCTTGCTGGCTCGCCGGGACGCCAGTTTCGCCCGTTCACAGAAGCACTATTACGTCGACCCGCCGCGCATCGAGCGCGGCTGGCGCAACCACCTGATCGACATGCAGGGCCGTTCCTACCTGGACATGCTCAACAACGTCGCGGTCTTGGGCCATGGTCACCCGCGCATGGCGGCGGTGGCGGCGCGGCAGTGGTCGCTGCTCAACACTAACTCGCGGTTCCACTACGCAGCGATTGCCGAATTTTCCGAACGGCTGCTGGCGCTGGCGCCGAAAGGCATGGACCGGGTGTTCCTGGTCAACAGCGGCACCGAGGCCAATGACTTGGCCATCCGCCTGGCCTGGGCCTACAGCGGCGGGCGCGAGATGCTCAGTGTGCTGGAGGCCTACCACGGCTGGTCGGTGGCGGCGGATGCGGTGTCCACCTCGATTGCCGACAACCCCCAGGCGCTGAGCAGCCGCCCCGAGTGGGTACACCCGGTGACGGCACCGAATACCTATCGTGGAGAGTTTCGCGGGCAGGACAGCGCGCCGGACTACGTAAGAAGCGTGGAGCACAACCTGGCGAAAATCGCCGCAAGTAAACGCCAACTGGCGGGGTTCATCTGCGAACCGGTGTATGGCAATGCTGGCGGAATCTCCCTGCCGCCCGGCTATCTGCAGCAGGTGTATGGCCTGGTCCGTGCACAAGGCGGCGTGTGCATCGCCGATGAAGTGCAGGTGGGCTACGGCCGCATGGGCCATTTCTTCTGGGGCTTCGAGGAGCAGGGCGTGGTACCCGACATCATCACCATGGCCAAAGGCATGGGCAACGGTCAGCCACTGGGTGCCGTGATTACCCGCCGCGAAATCGCCGAAGCGCTGGAAGCCGAGGGTTACTTCTTCTCGTCGTCCGGGGGCAGCCCGGTCAGTTGCCGCATCGGCATGGCGGTGCTGGATGTCATGGAGGAAGAGAAACTGTGGGAAAACGCCCAAGTGGTGGGCGGACATTTCAAGGCGCGCCTGGAGGCATTGATTGACCGTCACCCCTTGGTGGGGGCCGTACACGGTTCGGGTTTCTATCTGGGACTGGAGCTGGTGCGCGATAGGCAAACCCTGGAGCCCGCCACCGAAGAAACCACTCGGTTGTGCGACCGTTTGCGCGAGCTGGGCATTTTCATGCAACCCACCGGCGATTACCTGAACATCCTCAAGATCAAGCCGCCGATGGTGACCTCCAAACGCAGTGTGGATTTCTTCGTCGACATGCTGTCGAAGGTGCTGGATGAACAGTTGTAATTAATCGATTGTTATCGGTTATTACTTGTCATATTTATCGATCATGCTCTTTGATCGCTATTAAAGCCGATTTTTATCCGTTATAAAGTCGGCCTTTACCCCATTCGGAGTCCTGATCGCCATGACCACCCTGCACAGCACCCCCCGCGCCGATGGCTTTCATATGCCTGCCGAATGGGCGCCACAGACCCAAACCTGGATGATCTGGCCAGAGCGCCCGGATAACTGGCGCCTGGGCGGTAAGCCGGCGCAGGCGGCACATGTGGCCGTGGCCAAGGCCATTGCACGCTTCGAACCGGTGACCGTGGCGGTTTCCGCCGCCCAGTACGAGAATGCCCGCGCCCGTTTGGACGTGCCGAATATCCGTGTGGTGGAAATGTCCAGCGATGATGCCTGGGTGCGTGACACCGGGCCGACCTTCGTGATCAACAACAACGGCGAAGTGCGCGGCGTGAACTGGGACTTCAACGCCTGGGGCGGGTTTGACGGTGGCTTGTATGCACCGTGGAACCGCGACTCGCAGGTGGGCGGTAAGATCCTCGAAATCGAACGCGCGCCGCGCTACCGCACCGAAGGTTTTGTGCTGGAGGGCGGTTCGATTCACGTCGACGGTGAAGGCACCCTGCTCACCACCGAAGAATGCCTGCTCAACCGCAATCGCAACCCACACCTGGATCGTGCCCGGATCGAAGCGGTGCTGAGCGCCAACCTGGCTGTGGATAAGATCATCTGGCTGCCGGACGGCCTGTTCAATGACGAAACCGACGGCCATGTGGATAACTTCTGCTGCTACGTGCGTCCGGGCGAGGTATTGCTGGCCTGGACCGATGACCCGCAGGACCCGAACTACGCACGTTGCCACGCCGCGATGGATGTCCTGCAAAGCAGCACGGATGCCCGGGGCCGAGCGTTTACGGTGCATAAAATGCCGATTCCGGGGCCGCTGTATGCCACTGAAGAAGAATGTGCAGGCGTCGACCCGGTGGACGGTTCCCAGGAGCGTAATCCGAGCGTGCGGTTGGCGGGTTCCTACGTCAACTTCCTGATCGTCAACGGCGGCATCATTGCGCCAAGCTTCTACGACCCATTGGACAGCCAGGCCAAAGCGATCCTGCAGAACCTGTTCCCGCAACACGAAGTAGTGATGGTGCCGGGCCGTGAACTGTTACTGGGGGGCGGCAATATCCACTGCCTGACCCAACAACAGCCCGCCCCGCACAGAAACTGAGTGCAGTTGTAACAGCGCCTTTCATGCAACGGAGGCGCTACTCGGTTTCAGCGCCCACAGCAAGCCCGCGGCCCAGCACGGTTGCGGGCTTTTTTGTGGGTGCATGCCTACAGGCACGGGACATTGGCATAGCTCTTGTATCAGTGATTGCCACAGTGGTTCAGGGGCATGACTGCGCGGTTCTGTCATAAACCTTGAGTAAGTTAGCCGCTCACGCAGTAGGAGAGAGCGCTGAAATGAACGCCGATATCAACCTGATGAATACCCGTACGTTTCACCCTTTGCGGGTCAACGGCGACGCGATCCAGGCGCTGGGACTCTGGTTGAGGGAGCACGGCTCGCGGCAGGTCAGGCAGGCGCCGGATTTGCGCAGCGTGATGAGTGAACGTTACCCGGTGGGGTTGTTCAGTGAGGATGAAGTGCATGCGTTGTGTGACTTACTGAAAAACTAGGCAGCGCTGGGAACGCGTGTGGGAGGGAGCAAACCCCTCCCACATTGTTGAATTGTGTAGCTTTTTAGAAGGTGTAAGTGCCCGTCACCACCAGGTTACGCGGCTCTCCCGGCTGAATCTGCGCCACGCTGGTCGCCGATTCATAGTAGGTCTTGTCGGTGATGTTGTTCAGCGCCGCTCGCACATCCCAGGCTTTCTGACGGAATCCGACCAACCCGTCCCAAGTGCCGTAGCCCGGCAGGACCACGGTGTTGAGGCTGTCGGCATAGCGGTCGCCCACCAGCGTCAGGCCGGTTTCCGCGTACCAGCCCATTTCCGGTTTCCAGGTGATAAACAGGCTGGCATTGCGCTTGGCCACGTCGCTGACGCGCTTGCCTTCGAAGCCGTTGTTATCCTTCTCGACTTTGGCATCCTGCAGACCGATGCCGCCGCGTACATACCAGTTGTCGACGAGCTTGCCGGTGGCGGTCAGCTCCACGCCGCGCGAGCGTTGCAGGCCGCTGAGCAAGGTGATGGTGCGGTCCAGCGGGTCGCTGGTGCGGCGGTTGTAGAGTTCCAGCTCGTAGACTGCCAGGGTGGTGCTCAGACGGTCATCGAGCCAGTCGCTTTTGACGCCGATCTCCTTTTGTTTGGTCAGCTCGGGGCTCAGGTCGTTGACGCTGCCGGCGGCGTTCGGGGTGATGCCGATCAGGCCGCCGCCCGCCGGGGAGAAGGTTTTGCTCCACGAGGCATAGAACGAATGGTTTTCCAGCGGCGTCCACACCAGGCCGAAGCGCGGGCTGGTGCTGTGGCTTTTCACGTCTTGCCGGGTGTTGAGCAGCTTGTTTTCGGTGTCCACTTCAAAGCGGTCGTAGCGCAGGCCGGCCAGCACTTGCCACTGATCATTCAGGCGCAATTGGTCTTGTACGTAGAGGGCGCGGCTGTCGACTTCGGTGTGGTTATCACTTGATACGCTCATGCGCCCGGTGTGGCTGAGGTTGCGGTTGGGCCGGTTGAGGTCAAGGCTCGGCACCGCCTGGCCGCCTCGGTTCACGGCAGTGGCGGTATACAACGTAGGATCGCGGCGCTGGGTGCCCAGTTCGAGACCGGTGAGCAGGCGATGGTCGAGGCCGAAGGTGCTGAAGCCGCCTTCCAGCTCGACATTGTTGAAGATGTTTAAGGTGGTCAGGTCCTGCTGCCAGCGTTGGCGCGTGACGCTATTAGTGGCTGGGGTGTAGCCGGTGAGGTAGGTGTTGTCGAAGTCGCTGTCGAGCTTGAACACGCCCAGGGTCTGGCGCAGTTGCCAGTTGTCATTGAGTTCATAGGCCAGTTTGGAGCGCAGCGACTGGGTCTTGTCGTCAATGTAATCACGGCTGTCACCGTAGGTGGTGCTGCGGCTCACATCGGCGGGGCGGCCGTTGACGCCTGGGATGCCTCGGTCGGGCGTGCGGTTGTAGCGGCTGTATTCGTATTGCACCAGCCAGTTCAGGTCCGGCGTGAGCTGCCAGCTCATGGACGGCGCAAACAGTTGGCGATTGCCGCTGACGCCGTCGCGAAAGCTGTTGTTGTCCTGATTGCCCATGTTCAGGCGCAAGCTGATGTTCTCCGTGGGATCGGTGCTCAGGTCGGCGTACAGACTGCGCAAATCATTGCTGCCACCCTGGGCCTCGATGCTCGATGTACGCCCGGCCGTTGGCAACTTGCTCACACGGTTGACGATCCCTCCCTGACCGCCTCGCCCGTACAGCACGGCTGCCGGCCCCTTGAGCACTTCGATGCGCTCGATGTTATGCAGGTCGCGCACGTACTGGCTGTCGTCGCGAATCCCGTCCAGGTAAAAATCGTTGCTCGCGTCAAAACCACGGATGCGCAAACTGTCGAAACGCGTGTCGGCGCCGCTGCTCACGTTGGGGATGCCGCTCAAGGCCTGGCCCAGGTCATTGGTGCCGTAGGAGCGCAGGCTTTCGGTCTTCACCGAATCGATGGCCTGGGGCACATAGCGCACCGGTGTGGCAGTGCGGGTAGCGGTGCTGGTTTCCTTGGTGCGCGGGTCATCTTCGTCAGCTTCGGCGCTGATCGCGGTTTCGGGCAACGTGGTCGCCGCACAGGCAAAACCGGCAGACAGCAGGACAGAGAGCCCAAGGGTGATGGGCGTCAGGCGAGGGGCAGGCATGGGAAAATGCATCCAGAGGGGTTGGGAGAAGACAGCGCGCTAATGGTAATGCTTTGCATTTGCGCGCGTTATCTATTGCCAAACGTATCCGCTTTGAATGTGTTACGAGATGTGTTTTCAGCGTCGTTGGAAGCTGATACATGTCGTTTTTAGAAAGGCCATCAGCCTTTGCTTAGAATTATTTCGCCTAAATACAGACGATTCACGAAATTGACACATAGTTCAACGCGCGACTAGGATTGCGCCCAACGCCTGTGGCTAACAGCCATGACTCATCCAATAAGAAAAGGCCCGCGGTATGTTCAGTCGTCCGCGGGCCTTCTTTTTTCCGGAGAAAGTCGACACCAGAAAGCGACATGGGGCCTGGTGTCACCGCGCGTACTCAACCAGAAATAAGGAATACAAGAACATGTTGAAGCAACGGATGAGTCTGATCGCTCTGGGGATTTTGAGCGCATCGACAGCAATGGCAAACGACCAGGAGCAATCCAAGGGTTTCGTTGAAGACAGCCACCTGAACATCGCCGCACGTAACGCCTACATCAGCCGCGACTACAAAAACGGCAAGCAGGACAAAGCCGAATGGGGCCAGGGCTTCATCGGTAAGTTCGAGTCCGGTTTCACCCAAGGCACCGTCGGTGTGGGTGTGGACGTGATCGGTCAGTACGCTATCCGTTTGGACGGTGGTAAAGGTCGCAGCGGCGCGGGCGGCATCGACTTCTTTAAACAAGGTGACAGCGGTGCGGCGGCCGACGATTTGACCAAAGGCGGCGCGGCGGTGAAATTCCGTGTGTCCAACACCGTGCTCAAGTACGGCGACCAAATGCCGGCTGTGCCTGTGCTGCAGTACGACAACTCCCGTCTGTTGTCGGAAACCTACACCGGTACTTCGATCGTTTCCAAGGAGATTGAAGGTCTGCAACTGGACGCGGGTCGTTTCACCAAGGAGGCCCGCAAGAGTGCTGAAGGCACCGACAGCGGCAACCTGAAAAACATCAGCTACCTGGGCGGCAGCTACAAGTTCACCGAAAGCCTGTCCGCTGCGCTGTACGCTTCCGACATGGAAGACGTGCTGAAGAAGCAATACGTCAACGTCAACTACGTGCTGGCCCTGCCAGAGAAACAGTCGCTGACCTTTGACTTCAACGGCTACAAAACCAAGCTGGACAAGAGCTTCGCCGAGCAACGCGGCGATGCCGACGCGCGTGACAACAAAATCTGGAGCCTGGGCGCCACCTGGGCGGTGGGCGCACACAGCTTCACCTTGGCCCACCAGCGCAGCACCGGCGACACCGGCTATCTGTATGGTGGCTATCGCGACAATACCCGCGACACCGGCATCGGCGACGGCGGCAACACCATCCTGCTGGCCAACTCCTACTGGTCCGACTTCAACGGCAAGGACGAGCGTTCGTGGCAAGCAGGCTACGGTATCGACTTCGCCACCTTCGGCGTGCCGGGCCTGACCTACAACGTTGCGTATGTACGCGGTACCAACATCGACGACGGCACTGGCCGTGGCGATGGCACCGAGCGTGAAATCTGGAACCAGTTCAAATACGTGGTCCAGAGCGGTCCGGCCAAAGACCTGAGCCTGCGTGCCCGTGCCTCGTGGTTGCGCGTTTCCAACAACGCCAGCAACTACAACGTTGGCGGTAACGAACTGCGTCTGTTCGCCGACTACCCGATCAACGTTTTCTAAGTGATCGCACGTCGCGCCTGACGCCAGGCGATAAAAACCCCGACTGGTTCGGGGTTTTTTCATGGGCGCCGATCAGCCCTCGCCGCTCTGCAAAATCTTGCGCGCGAGCGACGCGTTGACGTAGTCAGTCATCAGCACCAGGCCGTCGTATGGCTCGATCTTTTTGTTGTCGATGCACAGCTGCGCCATCTGCAGCAGTACCTGGCGCTTCTTCTTGTTGACCCGTGCGCCGGGCACGCCGAACGCGGTTTTGCGCAACTCGGGCAAGGGCGCTTCCGGCGTCAGATCCAGCGTTACCCAGATGCCTTGCATAAATTGCAACGTGACGCTGTCGATGTGCTCGATGGGCAACGGCTGCGCCAGGTTGGCAAACACGAAATGCTCCGGCGTCAGGCGCAACGCGATTTGCGGGGCGCGTTTGAACCGGCGCACGCCCAACCAGAGAAAGATCAGCGCGATGCTGCCGATCGCCGCGCCGGCGCCGAGGGCAGACAACGGCGTACCCTTCATGCGTTCCGGCGCAAGCCACGGCTGGGTCATGACCCACAGCCCCAGCAGCACGAACGGGATCGACAGTACCGCCATCAGCACAGCGCCTCGCCGCCCACCTTCGTGCAACGCATGCTCGCCCTGGGCCGATGCGACCATGGTTTCCAGCAGATGGGTATGTTCGGCATTCTCCAATACGGCGACGTCGATCAAATCGCCCGACAACCGCTCGCGTAGCCTGTGGGGTGCGCTGAAGCAGGCATCGATTTGCGCGTTCGCCGCGTCGCAATCCACTGTGCGAATGGCGCTGCGCAGGGCATCGTCCAGCGACACGCCCAGTGCCTGTAGGCGTTCGCCGTTGGACGGGTGGGAATCGGTCGGGTGCGGTTGATGAATCTCCAGGGCTTCGGGCGGTAGCTGCAGCTCACACTCGCGTAAGGCACGGAGTACCGCGTCGGGCAGGTCCGTCGCTGACGCGGCGTCACACAACGCCATCAGTGAGTCCTCAATATGCGGCTGCAACACCGATACCCGCAACAGCGCCGAGGCTGCCGCGCTATTGCCCCCCAACCGCGCGCCGGCGGCATCCGCCAGCAATTCGCGCTCACGGCTCCAGTGGTTCACCGCCTGGTCAAAGCGCTGCATGAAAAACACACCGAACATCAACGACGGCCGCAGCAACCGTCCCTGGATAAAGTCGCTGGCCTGCAGGGTGTCCAACAGCGCTTCGAGGCTACGATTGACCCCATCGTAGATCGGCAAAAAGCGCAGGCTGTACTCCGTGTCCTGCCCCGCAAAGTGCGCCAGCTCGTGGCCGATCACCGCGTCGATTTCGTCGTGGCTCAACAGGCCCAGGTAAAGCAGCGGCACGTGCAGGGTGCGACCATGCAACGAAATGTCCGCCGGTTGCACACTGGCCTCGCTGGAGGTCACGTAAAAACCCTGGGCCAGGCTCACCACGATATGGTCCGGCGGCAGCGCGCCAAGTTTGTCCGCCAACGCATTCACTTGACGCCACAACCCCGGTGCCTGCTCGGGGCTGACCAACTGGCCGAACATCTCCAGCGGCACGGGCTTGAACATCCCCAGCATGTGGCGCAGCTGTTTAAGCAACTGCCAGATCGAATACAGACAGAACGCCGCGATCACCCCCAGCACCGCCATCAACTTGACTTCGCCACTGCCCAACCGACCGATGTGCCACATCGCCAAGCCTTCAAAACTCAGCGCCACCGCGACCGCCGCCGCCATCGCCACCCCATGACTCACCAGCACATAGGGCAACAAGCGGCTGCCAAGAGAGAACACCTGCAACAACTTCTCCCGCGACTGCCGTGCTCGCCGCCCCGCCCAGTGCGTACCCGCCAACGCCGCCACACCAATCAACGCCGCCAACAGCCCCAGGCCCATCACCCACAGCGCCAGCCCACGCATCGCACTGTTCACGCGATGAGCGATGGGCAGTTCCGTTTCGATTTTTGCCAGACGGCTGAGCGCCAGTTGCACGCCGATTGTTTCGTCGACCAGCTTGACCGTGGCCGCCGGGTTTTTTGCCGCCAGGGATTGAAGTTGCCGTTTAGCGCTATCCACGGTGGTGTGGTAATCGTTCATCGCGGTGCTGGTTTCGTCAGCACGCTGCCGCTCCCAGCTGCCCAGGGTGGTGAGCAGCAGCGGGAAAATCACCAGTAGAGCAATCAATTTCAGGGCGTTCATGGGCGTTGGTTCACGACGCGGGGACGAACAGGGTTATACCGAAAAAAGCACGCCAAGCCGAGGCGCTCATCGGTGGGACTGGGCTTGGGAATGCCAGACAGTCGAGAGCAAACGCTGTACCTGTGGCGAGGGAGCTTGCTCCCGCTGGGCTGCGAAGCGGCCCCGCTCTTTGCTTACAAAGAATGGGACTGCTGCGAAGTGCAACGGGAGCAAGCTCCCTCGCCACAGGCTCAAACTATTCCCCGAAACGTATAGATACCCATGCCGCGATAGCGCCCGCCCAGGCATAACGGTCCGTCTCCCTTGTCATCGCTGCATCTTCAGCGAGCAGCTTGGCAACGTGGAGCAGGTTGGAAATAGGGTGCAGACTTCATGCAGGAACACACCGCTATTGACGCGCAACAGATATTGGCCGGAGTGGAAGAAAGGAGAAGGGCCTCACGCGCGCTTCAGTTGGGATCCTTCCTGCAAACGGTCCCAACCCAGGCAAGCCAAGGCCAGCGTACGGGGCACGGCTTCGCGGCCGTTGCTGTAGCGGGTAATGCTGCGTGTGCCGACGCCCAATGCCTCGGCGGCCTGCGACAGGTTGAGCCCGGTACGTGCACGCCAACCGATAAAGATGCGCGTGTTTTCGTCCGGGGCAGCCTGAGCCAAGGCATCCAGGTACAGCGTGTCGGCGCCGATTTGGATGTCCAGTTCCGGCCATTCCACGGTCCAGCCGTCGTCGCCCACGGCTGCGCCTTGGAACGCTTTTGGCGCTTGCAAGGGTTTGAGCCCAGGGTAGGTGGCCACATCGTTGCTCATATCCAGCAAAAACTGTTGGCCGTCAATAAATGTCAGCTCCAGCATATAGCCGGGACGCGCCTGCACAGCCCGCAGGCGAGGGCGTTTCATGGATGCCATTTATGCCATTCCTCCAGTAATTCGTCTTGGTGCGCTCGCACCCAAGCCAAAGCCTCTTTCAGCACCACCGCTGGCGCTCGCCCCAGCATCGCCTCAATTGTTTCAAGGCTTATCAAGACATCGACGCCGCCGCCCGTCAAGTGCACGTGGGGCGGCAGGTGGTCCTTTTCCCGCAGCTCTATGCGGTACTTGTCGCGAAATCGGTATTTGGTAGACATGCTCAAAACATATCGCCAATTTGGCGATACTTCAAGTTGTCCGAGTTGGTCATGGGCGTCCCCCGCTTGCAACTGTGTTGTTGAGCCCGTGGGGTCGGATTTTTGGGAAGGCGTAGGGAGGGGAAGGGGAGAAAAGTGACTGTCAAAAAATGAAACGGGAAGAATTTTGGACGCAAGGCCGGTTTTCGCAACGTTAGGAAGTCAATAAAAACGGGAGACCCTGAGGGATTCCGTGGAAATCGAGCCGTAACGACCATGGGCATCCCACCCGAGCCGCCCCTGCGTAGCAGCTGTCGAGCCCTGGCGAGGCTGCGTCGGCGGTGTATCAGACCCCCCCCCCCGACGCAGCCCTTCTTATTGCCCGCTGTTACCAGGCGACTCCAACACCTTCACCACATCATCAATCACCGCCTTGCTCATCTCCTGCAAATAATGCGACGCCCAGGCATAACGGTCCGTCTCCTTCGTCATCGCCGCATCTTCTGCGAGCAGCTTGGCGACGTGGAGCAGGTCGGAAACATGGTGCAAGGCTTCGTGCAGGGAAACACCGCTGTTAACGCGGAACAGAGGTTGGTCGGAGTGAAAGGAGAAGGGGGTGACGCCGAGGGTGGTTAAGGTAGATGGATTTGGAGCGGTCATCGGTAAAACTCCCATATCGAGTGAGAGCTACCACATTCGTAATCAAGGCGAATGGGCGGCGTAGTTAGCGCCTGCATCAAGTCGGGTTCTCAGGCCCGGTCGCCGAGTTTGCAGCGACGGAGGAAGGTTAGCGTGGTGGGGCGGAAGGAGCAATCGGGAAAATAGAACGGTTGGTCAGGGCGAGGGTAAGCTTGAGGCGACTGGTTGTTTTATGGGGGCGCAATAATTATTGTTCATCCATAATTTTTCATAAAGATTGGGGTATTGGCGAGCGAAAATCACTGTGCCGATTCGAAGGTCGCTTTCAAAATGATGTCGCTATCGCCTGGGCCAGTTGCATGTCTGACATGCGGGGGGAGGGATACGCCGACTGGTAGTACCTGGACGCCTGCTCAAACTGAGCGCCGCGAATCTCGCCATTTGAGCCGATAAACGCAAGCGCATCATCCTTGGCGGGCTTGAGTTTTTTTGTGACGGCTAGAGAAATGCCCGTCGTTGCAACAAGGACGAGAGTGGGAGCCAAAGTTATCATCATCATTGAGTTTTGATACGAGCCCCTATCTTCCGCAACGGTATGAGCGCTGATTGATACCATGACGGCGATTGCCAGAGTCTTCCATGAACCCATGCTTTGATGCTTCCATTGTTGTCTGAGGGTGCAACCCTATCAGAGCAGGGGATTGCCAGAAACAAGAAGCCCGGCGCCAGACTAAGGCCATGCCACGATTTTCATTGACGAATCATTCTTTTGTGATCGTTTCAACTGAGCCTCCGCGTCTGCGCGGGAAACATAGCAAATCAATCCGGCGTCCTGCTTCGATGAAGCATCGGTTTTTGGCTTCATCTGATAGATGAACGCGTTCTGCATTTTAAGTGTTTGGGAATACTCGAAGTCACCCCATACACCTGGCTGGGATTGCTTCACCTTTTCCACATAGTTGTTCAATCGTGTCTGAAATGCCGCTCCAGTCCTGTCGGCATCATTAATCTCAACCACTGGACTGCAGGTAGATCCTCTTTCCTCTCCGACAGTCAGATAGGCATAGCAATAATTTGAAGTGCTCTCGGGTTTGACTGGTGCGGCGATCATTTGCTGCGCGGCTAATGGAGTAGCCATTGCTGAGGTAGTTCTTGCAGGTGCGACAGTGCCAGGTGAGGGCGAAGCGGGTAGCCTCTCGGGTTCTGAGCCGTCAGCAAGTATTGGCGCAACGATCATCACGCCAACGTAACCGGCCACCCCGGCAACCGCCAGCCCCGTGTCACCCGTCGCCGCCCCGCCCACCAACATGCCCATCGCGGCCATCTCACTCAAGCCCCCATCTGAAGAGCAGCCACTTATGCTTGAAAAGCACGAAGTTATAACCAAATAGCGGGCTGACTTCGAGATGTGTGCAAACATTAAAAATCCCCTGGACGATTGGCAGGGCGCAATCGTATATACGTCCATCATGGCAATTCGCCTTTGTTTTGTACACGACCTGAGATTTTCAATGGTTTTTGGAGAAAAAACGGGGGTCAGACCACGATTCTCCGATTATCGAGGAAAGGTGTTTTATGCGTGCTCCTAACTCCCCTCAATCAACTCCCGCTCCTCCAACCAAATCTCCTGAACAAACTGATCCGTAATCGCATAAATCCCATGTCCGCGCCGCATGATGATGTTCTCTGCCACTAACGCAATCACCACCGGCTGAATCTCTTCAACTCGCACCTCGCGACCTACCGTCTTGGAATATTCCGCCGCCGCATCAGTAGAGAAAATCCCCCGAGCATCACCCTCCGTAGCCGCGATCTTGTTGAAAATCGCCTGAGCCAGGCTGCCCAACTGTTCGACTTTTTCCAGCTCAATACTTGCCGCTGCCGAACGCAAAGTACTGGCAATCACGGGAAGGAAAAGATCAGGATCACCGTCCTGTTGCAAGAGTTGGCGCAGCGCCTTAAGCATTTCCTCTGGTCGATTCCGCAAGGTGTTGAAGGCTTCGGTAGCGGCTTGGAGAGAGGGGAGCTTTTCCTTCTTCACCGTCATTGCCAGTCGATTGAGCAGGAATTCAACGTAGTCACCCTTCAGCAGGGGATACGCGGCCGATGTCGCGCCGGAAAATGCCTGGTTGCGTTTAGCGGTCAGCTCACTCACTTGCGCTCTGTGTGAGCCAGTGCCGATAAAGAGGAAGTAGCCCGGTGTATTGGGGCGTGGATTGATTGCGTCACGAGCAGCCTTGAGTGCAAGGAGCAGCTGATTGCCGTCATCCGAGGAAATAGCGTGTTGCACTTCGTCGATGATCAACACGAGATCGGTCTTCGCTTGGTCGACGACTTCTGTGAATGCCTGCGCGAGTGTTGGGCCGTTGGCGTTGCCGATGCTGTCGAGTTTGAATCCGAATTTGAATCCGGCTGCGCCGACTTCAATGTTGCTGACGCGCTTGAGCGTTTCCAGGACGGACGAGCCCGGCGTTTGCAGTTCTGTCAGGGTTTTGTAGATGGCGTTGTGCACGAGGGTCGCAGGGTTGGTCAGCGTGTTGCTCCAGAGGTCGACGTATATCACCAAGGCGCCTGCTGCTTCCAAGGCTGGGATGAGGTCGTTTCTCAGAAATGTCGTTTTGCCCGTGCGGCGCAGGCCGGACAGAAACAGACCCGAGCGCAGACCTTCATCCAATACGCCTGGATTGAGAAGCTGGTTTGCCATCGATTCGGCCAGTTCAGGGCGCTGAAATATGCGGCTCATGCAATTATCCCTTTTTATGGATACGCCATAATTATTGCCAGGACATAATTTAGCGTAAAAGATGAAATCTGGAATTTTGGGGCGAAAAGAGGTGATTCAGCAGGAGGCGAGGTGGGGCGGGAAGGGGTTGATCGAGGATGAATATCCCAGAACAAAGCCCCTGCATTTCTGCAGGGGGCTTTGTTTTGTATGGTGCGGCACCAGACGAACGGTATGTTTCGGCGAGGCTAGGTTTTCCGGGCTTCTGGAGTTCGCTGGAAAATTCGGCGTACCCCAACTAGTAACTATAAATAAATCAGCTAGTTATGGCGCTTAGTGGAATCGAACTGGGGCTCCACTGGCGAGTACCAAATATTCACATTCAGCCTGACCTAGGGCCTGCTAGCGCGTCCTAGGGTGAGCACCGCCTCATAGCTCAGTCATCAACGCTTCAATTATTTTGTCGTGTCTTAACTGAATCGCGTCCTTCCCCCA
The DNA here is from genome assembly GCF_016937615.1 of Pseudomonas lactucae. Lineage (GTDB taxonomy): Bacteria > Pseudomonadota > Gammaproteobacteria > Pseudomonadales > Pseudomonadaceae > Aquipseudomonas > Aquipseudomonas lactucae. The sequence continues at coordinate 28,399 of NZ_JAFHKI010000102.1, forward strand.
AATCTGCATGTTGGTGACGAACGTGGCTATTTCTCGCTGCTGTGCGTTGTGTGTGTAGGTAGCCAGCTTTCTGGAAAATACGATATTGCCCACGGCACAGTTATGGGATTTGGAAAGCAGTAGGTAATTGCCGAGGCAGTTCAGATATTCAGAGGTGAACGTTTCATCGTATTCATCGTATCCGTGGGGCATGCCTGTGGGTTCACTCCTAGGTGCAATGTGCTCGAGTTCTGGGCTCTGGATGGTGTCAAAACGCTTTGGCATGTAGCCCCGCTGGCCGCGACGCTCTAGGTGAATCTCATATTTCCAGAGCAGGTGCTTGGCTGTTGCATGGTTGATTTCCCCCTGCAGCGCCTCTTCCAATTTCTCGGTATTCCAATAGGCCCACCAGGATTGATCCGTGTTTTTCAACCAATCGATGTGCTCAAGTATCGGGGTGATACTACTGTCTTTAGTGGTGAAGGCTTCATAAACTCCGTTGATTCGAGCGGTAATGTCGGCACGCGTACCAATCAGTCGATGGCGCACGATCAAACCTTCAAAAGCGCTGCACAGTGCACCAATGTCAGTGATCGGCAAAGCGTAGCGATAGGCCTTGATGATAAACGGCAGAGTGATCGCAATCCCACTGAGCGTCACCAACGAATGGATCTGGAAATGTTCCTTCTCGTGCTTGCCAAAAAAATCGGACAGGTGGAGGAAACTAGCAGACAACGATCGGGTGAAAGACTGAATGAACTCGATGGGTTCCTTGCCAGCGAGCATTTTCCCTATTTTTTCTAGAGTATTGCTTTCCCATAGAGAATTGAAGTCAACCCGAAGGGTGTATAGCAATACATCATCCTCGTTGATTCGGTATTCAATGGAGGAGATGGATCTGTAGATGTTCTCGAACCGCCCTTTGATTTCGGCGATTAACTGCGCCTTATGATCGTCGTCATGACCATGCAAGTGCACGGTATACATAAACTGCGCCTTGACGACTTCAAGGTTCGAGGGGCGTTTACCGCGGTTGTTCTGAAAGATGAACATCTGAATCGCTTCTGATTCATCTCGCACCGGGTGTGTGGTGCAAACCGCCTGGCAGACGATTGCTAACATTTCGGTCAAATAATCTTCCGATTTATCTCGAAGTTGCACCTTGAAGTAGTCGAATGCCCGAACGATTCGCTGGGCGGATGCGGTTTCAAGGCCATTGTGATCGGTTTTGGATTGGTCAATTACGTAGTCGATGAACAATTGATTGTCATAGTCGACGGTGCTGAAGCGGATTTCGCTGCGCCGCCTTATCAAGTCTTCGAAGCAAATGTGCTCAGGGTCGGTCAACTCACGAAGGGATTTGAGCCGGGCGAACAGCGCTGCCAGAAACAAGGTAAGGGTAGTCAGACGCTGCTGGCCGTCGATCACCCGAAAGAGGTGTCCGGCTTCCTCAAACAGAAAATGCCCGAAGTAGTAAGGGCTTCGGGTATTGCTGGCTCGGTACTCTTCCAGATCTGAAAGGAAGACGTCAGTCTGCGTGCTGCGGCTACTGGTATCGGTCGGTGTCTCCCAGGAATAGGCACGCTGGTAGGCGGGCACCACGATACGGTTGTTGGACATCATTTTCTGGATGGTTGTTGAAGGTTCCACGGGGTAATGTCCTTATAGATTGAGGGGGATGGCGGCAATGAGCCATATCATCCCTGAATCGCTACTTTTTAACACCGCTTGTTTACAATCCCGCGAGCGAGCTCGGCTCTAGGAATAGGTGGCCGATTTGTTTTTTGCTGACATAGGAGGTTGGAGCAGCCTGCAATCTTATCCAGAGGGCAAACGGATTCGCGTCGTAGAAAAACGGGGTCAGACCACGATTTCCGTATTAAACTGAAAACGTGGTTTAACCCCTATTTCTCTACTGCCGATTTTCATAGTTAGATGAAGGGGGGGATAGTGTTGCTCAGTATCGCGCAAGTGAACCGTTTTTATAAGAGGGTTCGAACTCTTGGTTGTGGAGTTTTTATGTTGGGGTGGATAATTTTAGTGCAAGGAATTGAGTTGTATTGTTAGGGTGTATCGTTGGTCGAGCGAGCTTCAGAAGTGGAGTATGTTGATGGTGTTAGATGCTTGCGAAAGTCAAGGTTAAAATGTTTTTACCTCCGTGGTTAGCTGATATAATATTTTGTCTGGTAAATTTATTTATAGCGCTATCTATAATCTTGAGTGAACGGGATGATTCAAAAAGACACTAAAGTACTAGTTGTGGTTGGTGCGGTATTGGGAGGTGTTATTTGCGTGTTTTCATCGCTAATAGTGCTGGCATTCTTTCCGTTCGTGGAATCGATATTTCCTCCAAAGACCTATGACTTTATTAAGGATATTTTAGGCCCGGTTGCCGCAGGCTTCGGTGGTGCTATAGCGGGTGTGCTGACATCTCACAATATACAAACGAAGGCGGAGGAAAAAAAGGCTGAGGCGCAGGCTCTTGAGGATAAGCAAAAGTTAAATATTAAAAAAGCTAGTGATTACAATAAAGGTGTTGGCATTCTTATCGCCAAATATCGGGATATTGCCAATATAAAAATGCAAGTAGTTGGACCTTGCGCCAGGGATGAGTTGAGGTTTTTAACTATGCCGATATCTCAAAGAATGCCACTCAATGAAAGTAAAGCTACTGACTATCTTGATGAGCTGCTGATTGAAGAGTCTATGGGAAGTATTCTTTCTAGGCTGATGGTGGTTGAGCAGAAATATGTTGCAACAATGTCGGGAGTGTTGGAGCGAAACGATCTAATTTTGCCTTACCGTGCTGAGTTTGATGCGGCCATACCCAGAACTCATCATAGAATGCGAGCAGGGTTAAGCGATGTGGTTTTAATCCATGGTTGTACAAGACTTCTTAGGCTTTACTCATCCAGTGAAAGTCTCATCGCTAATATCGACGAGACGCTGAGTGCTTTTGATGAAATTCTCTCGAAACTTCGGTCTGATGTTTTGTTTCGCATAAAACTTAAGGATGTAAATATCGTTGATTTTAGCAACGATCGACGGGCTATGACACCAACGCCAGTGCCGTACTATAAAACTGTGGATGAGCTGGCCAATGCCATTGGTATAGATGACTCAAAGTCACTTGCTATGAGGAGTTGGAGGGTGTTTCGCGGTGATTATAGTTTCTCGTATGTGCACTGTTCGGTGTCTCTGGATGAGTCAGAACCCTAAAGTTATTCTTTGTCTCAGCCATTTTTCGTCTGCGTCGGTCTGTACTTTTCATTTCAGTATCAATAGCCCGCGCGACGCGTTTGGGGTTAGGAAAAACGGGGTCAGACCACAATTTCCGTTATTGAATTGAAAGCGTGATTTGACCCCTATTCCTCAAATAGATTTTACTCCGTGATGCCTACGAGTGAGTTGCGGAAGCCCCAGCCTTCTCGCATTGCGAAATGAATGAAATGCAAGTATTGGCCGCATGCCGATGCCGTTGAGCTGTCCGTCTTCAAGGCAATCACGCCGCGCAAAGCGCGGCTGATTGAAGTGATGCATTTACTGAGGTGAAGGCTTTTCGGTGTCGCTGATAGAGTCAAGTCTTAACGCCACACCATAATACTCGCCGTTCAACGCCCAGGTTAGTACCTGTACATCACCTACTTTCAGTTGGTCGTCCGCATTCGCTCTGGCGGTCGTGCTTGCTGAACCGTTCGGGGGATTTGGTTTGTCAGTGTGGGTGAGATAGGCCCTGGATCGAACGTTGTCTGGGACTGCCGCATCAAGGATCACAGGATCGACTACCAACTCAAGACCCAATGACACGGTAATGGACCCGGTAGTCTTCGTATTGCCAGATACCGTCACGACGGGTACGGCAGTCTCTTGAAATCCACCAATGACGCTTGGCTCCTTGTCCGCTGTGGAGATATTTGGCCTTCTCAGCACTTGAAAGCTGCCGCCACCCGCCACAACTCCAATCGCCTTATCAATGTCTACTGGAGTGTCGGTGTGGTGCACAACACGATTGTCTGCGGTTACGACTGGTGGCTTATCGAATTTGACGAGCACCGCGTCATAAGTAAGCCAGTACTTTCCATCGATAATCCGATTCTCAGGAGGCTGTCCAGGCCGCTGGATGGTCAAGTGCTTGATACCAATTGGATATGGTGCTGTTGCTGGCTGAGCTGCGGTAACTGAATTGCAAGCCATTAAGACCAAAGCCGCCAGCGAACAATTTAGGGTACTTTTCATAGCTGACTCTTGTAGGTTATAGAGGCAATATGATATCGCTAAAACGCCACTCACTTCAGCTCCATGCGAATTGCATGCATGGCGCTCTCGTTATAACGATTTTTAGCATCCCGTTCAGGCTGCCCTAAATGGTGGCGCGCTTCATCGAGCTCCTCCAGTTGCTGCGCAGCTCCCCGGCCTCGGACAGTAAAAACGGGGTCAGCCCCCTATTTCCTTCAAGGGGGGTAGCGGGTGGTAGGTTGGGAGGGCGCGGGGCCGGAGGTCATCAGCTGTTTTGGTTGGCTGTATCGGGTTCTACGTCATACCCATAACGGTTCGTAGTATGCGCATTTTAGTCTTGGACACTTGGTAGGGGTGATTAGCTTGAATCCATTATCGAAAGTTGAGGCTCGCGAGGCTGAAGAAAATGCTTGAAGAGATTAACTGGACGACGGTGGGTGTATCGCTCGCTTCTGGCTTGGCAGGGGCGAGTGGCCCTATGTTGCTTTGGATCAATGTCTGCGTCTGAGGCCGCGCAAATCGTTCGCTTTTACCGGTTGGCGGATAGCGTTCGTGCGGATGTTTCAGATGGTGGGGTTCTGGCCATCGGGGTCGACCAATCATGAGGTCTAGGGGGAGACCGCGGGAGTTTTTGAGTCGGCAATTGAGATCGGCATCCGGCTCACAACGCCGCCCTTGTCTCGGTGGCTGTGCCTGAAGAAGTGGGTGAAAAAATGAAGTGTGGACGGAATGTGGACATTTTGAGGAAAACGGCCCGTCAAGTCTCCGGGGTTTTCTAAACCCCAGAAACCACAAAGCCCCGCATTGCGGGGCTTTGAGATATGGTGCCTGCACCAGACGAACGGTAGTGGTCGGCGAGGCTAGGTTTTCTGCAGGTCTGGAATTCGCTGGAAAATTCGTCGTCCCCCAACCGGTAACTATAAATAAATCAGCTAGTTATGGCTTTCTGTGGAGTCGAATCCGGGATTTATAAGGTATCAGCACGTTGTCGACCTGCACGTAAGTCATTCAGACGTATCTATGAAACCAGCTGGGATTCAAACTGGTGAGACGAACAATTTAATCTAGGGCTGCTCCTCAACAAGGATTTCCTCTAGACGCCGCTGGTAGTGATCCTCCAGCCAACGCGCCGCCTCTTCGAACCAAGCCTTGGTCATCTCTGAATAGCATTCAGTCGCAGCACTCTTGCCTTCTAAATCACTCAATTTTCCTATCGCTCTCTGAATGCTGCGAGACCTGTCTGCGCCTGTCTCTGACATCGCTGCTTCAATATCATCCTGAATATATCGAAGCATTACCCTGAGGTTTAGCAAGTGCTTCGTTCGCTGCTGCACCAGTCCCTGTCGGTTTAGGGCGAGGGCCACGATGGTCTCAGCGCCGTACATATCCGCTGTATTATTATTGTTGGTCGGTAAAACTAGGGCAGGGCATTGATCTGGAGTGACAGAAAAGTCAAAGAGCCATTGCAAGTGCTGAGTTGGATCACGTCGAGTAGGGTCTATTAGCAGAGCATCCTCAGCATTAAGGCAGTCACCGAGCTTAACTGCTCGAACCTTATTGATAGCGAATGAGTTTTTCTTGCCAATTGACTTATTTTTTATGGCATTGATTGCTTTCAGTGCCATGCCTGGTACAAAGAGCTTATGACGTCGTCTTCGGTTACAGTCAATGCAACTATATAGAAGATTCGTCCACTCGCTCGCTAGCCACCAGTAGCCAACATGAGTTGGATCTTCCTGAACTCCCCCTTTAGGACGGTAGTGTTCAATATCAGCTGGGCCGGTGGCAATAAATTCTGATTCACAATAGGCGCACTTTTCATGAAAAAGCTCCTTTAATGCATCCACAACATCGTCGCCCTTGTATGCAGCGAACTTAAATTTTTTTCTCGGCTTTTCGCCGTCAGCTAAAGGGGGAGCACTAAAGTAGGTTAATGCTAGCGGACGCTCATTAGCTCCTGCACCTGTAGCCGATGTCAATGAAGTAGGTGCAGTTACGGTCGTTCTGTCAACCTTGCGCATTGGTCTTCCTTGCACGAAGAGCCCTAAGTACGTCTTCCACCGCATCGCGACGCAATTCATTACGTTTTGCTGCATCCACGGTTCCGCGCTCGATTAAATACTCTCTATAAGCTTCGGAAACAATCTGCTGTCCAGGCGTATCGCCGATAACCGTAAGGGTTGCTGTAGATATTGATAGCTCGTCCAATCGGGCCTGCCTGTCAGGCGTTAGAGTTGCTCCAGACGAAAGCAAAGCATATTCCTCTAACTCCGCCTCAACGACAGGATCCGATGTGCTGACAAGTCCGAAATAGTCCGAAGTAAGCAGTTGCTCGGCGCGTAGCGACGAAAGCTTGGGCAACCCCTCAAGAGTCTGAATCACCTTGTCTTCATCGCGAAACAATACCTTTACTTCGCCATCACGCATGCCTCGAAGGCATAGGGGGTCATGAGTGGTCGCTATAAACTGAACTTGCGGCATTGCACTGCGTAAAGCATTGATCACCTGCATCTTCCATCGAGGATGAAGATGTGTCTCAACTTCATCAATAAGAACTACGCCTCGAGCGAACTCAAGATTTCCCCAAACGCTCACCATCTCACGCATTATATCGACGGCCATGGCGAATAACGATTTATACCCATCACTCAGCCGATCAATTGGAGTCATGCGTTGATGAGCGGTCACATATATACGTCCCTCTTCATCCCGATGAATTTCGTCATCAGGCTGAAGCAACAGTATATCCCTCATAGCTCTCGCGACTGCGTTGAAGGTTTTCTCATCCTGCCTTTGCAGCCACCGCTCAGGGTGGGAAATTGTGGCGGAGGGCTCAAACAGAGTACGCAGACCAAAATGAGTTGCCGACTGCTTTCTTTTATCATCGAAGTAACGCCTTGCACCATAACCTAGAACTACACCTGACGGTTCGTCACTGCCATCGAACCAAGGGCCGGCGCAAGGGATTACCAACGTCACAATATCGCCTGATGTGAACTCGACTTTGACGACCGCATCTTTCGTTCGCGTGTGCTTCCAGCCTTCGATTTCCCGTGCAATGAAGTCTTCAGCGTTGATCTTCAACATATCTCTGAGTTCTTCGCCCATAAGACATAGTGCGATTGCCTGCAGCACGCTGCTTTTTCCTACGGAGTTTTCTCCGATTAGCATTGCACATCCTTGACCCTTTTCGCCTTCAGAAATTTGAAACTTGAGATCCAGTCTCTGAATATCTTTAAAGTCAGAGATCTCCACTCTGCAGATCATTGAGACAGCACTAGATCCGCGAATATCTTTGAATGCGCCCGCCGTCTTTAAAGATGGAAGTACAGGTTCTTCTCTTTCATGTATAACCTGCACTATTCCTGTAGCTGAAATGCTCTTTTCTTCCAGAGCATCTAAAACTCTAGTTTCTCCAAACAACCGCGTGTCTCGCCACAACTCCTGAGCTAAGAAGCTATTAAAGGCTGGTGATCGACGCCCTTCTGCTCTCATATATTTACTGTAGGTTTGATACAAGAAAATCCGTGCCGCTCCCGAGTAAGCCGAGGCGTCATCAAGCTCTTTCATCAGAGTATCTGCTATGTACTTTCCACCTTGCCGCAATACCTCCAAAAGTTCCGCACAGTGCTCAAATTTTTCTCTTCTGGCGGCGACGAGATTTTCTCGGTTCAGGTTCAGAACATCGATAGTCGCTTTTCCCCGCTTAGTCCTGCCGAAGGCAACCCCTTTCAGGTCAAAACGAAGATGACGCTCCGGCGTATCCAAGCAAGGGTCCAGCAGCAGTGCCGTTTCACTCCGACAAGCCTCGATCCAAGACGAAAGAACCGGAGCGCGAGGGCCATCTACAGGGAAAAGATTTCGCTTAGCCCGGTTACAGGAGAGGCATGACAGAAAATGGTTGCTCCACTCATAAAGAAACCAGCCATAGTGATCTGCATTTTGCTTGTCGCCCTTTAAATTACTTGCCGCGGCTTTCGGCCTAAAGTGATCTATTTCACTTCCCGAGCCTCGGATGTCCGACTCGCAGTAAGCACACTTTCCATGAAAAAGCTCTTCAAGTGCCTCTTTTACTTGAGGCCTAGGAAGTTCCTCAAACGGTGCACGTCTAGTCGCTCGATACTCCGGATCGGAGCTATAGAACTTTGCCAAAAAACTTTGAGCATTTGCTGCTTGAGGGCTGCGGAGCCATTCAGGATAGCTAACATTTGATCTATTAACTTTTAACAATGAACCCTTCTCCAGCTAATCTAGACGGCCTTTCGTTCGAGCTTACAGTTTCTATAGACTTTGTCGGGAAGCCTATCAGAGGTAGCATGCCCTAGTTGAACCGTATGACGTTAAATTTGTAATGCATGCTCAAGGTTCTGTGCCAGGCGAGAGTGTCCGGCTTTGAGCAGCTCTATGAAAGTTTCGGTACGCGTGTTATCTCTCGAATTGATTCGGTCCTTCCAAACGCTACCCAGCCATGTGGACAAACTGACAATGATGACGGCCGTGCAAAGATTTAAAAATACTTCAACCATGTGGCGCGCTGCTCTCTAGCGAAAAGCGAATTGAAAAAAGTTGCATGCCTCAGGCTTGCTCCGGTCCAAACGCCATGTCGTGGAGGCGCTTGATTCGCCGCCTCCATAGTTAGTTAGCGCATAACGCATCTTGTGTCCTAAAGCCCGCCACCTTATGTTGGCGAGCTTTTTCCATATCTACGGAGCGGTTGCGGTAGGCGTGGGGAGCGTATATGTAGGCAACCCTGATTTACGGCTTTGGCTCGTACTCTTGCTGCGGCGTTCAATTTGGTCGCGCCAAGTTTCAAGAGCTATGATGTCAGCCAGCAATTCATCTGGCTCTGGCACAGCGACTCCTCCTACTATGGCCTTATCGTGTGCGTAATTTGAGCATTTGCTCATCCCAGAATTTACTTGTGCATAGTCGTTATCATCAACAATCACTTCTGACAATCGCTGGGTTTCGATGCCTTTACGAAAGCGTAGAACTACTCGGCGTAGCAGTACTTCCTCAACCGCGCGCTCCCAAGCCATCCGCAGGAAAAAATACGCTTCACCTGTCTGTTTACGGTGCGCATCTTCCTCGCCGTCTTTATGCAGCCTTGCGATGGTTTGCTGCTGAACCTTGAGCGCTCCGATGCGTTTCGTTGTGTTTTTCCCTTCGAACGGTAGCTCTGGATTGGCAACCCCGAAGCCTTCGACACGCCTGGATAGGCTTTGTGTGAGTACGTTGACCCCTGCGGACTCAGCCTCCTCAGCCAGGACGCAAAGGAAGTAGATGTCATGGGTGAACACGATCACTTGGCGCCGAGCAGCTTCATCTACGAGTCGCGCAGCCACCCGCTCACGACGTCGGTGATCTAAGGACGATACTGGGTCGTCGAAAATAATACCGCCAGTGCTATCGCTAAGCCCCACTTCAGCTAAAAATGAAGCTAATGCAACAGCTCGTTGTTCACCTTCGCTCAATAGGTCTCGGGGACTTCGGCTTTGCGGTAATTCCAGCTTTAGCTTATGCAAGACCTTACCTTTCCCAGAGCGGCTTTGCAGAGCGACACGAAGTCCTCCAACCCCTAGCGCCTTGAACTCAGCATTAAGTGCATCCGCAAGCCCCTTTGAAATGATGCTTTCTGCCAACTCAGAGGACTTCAAGGAAATTGCGTTCGTCCTGAGCGCAGGCAAGCACTTTGTCAGTTTTGCCTGATGATTCAGCCGTGAGACAGCCGTAATGACAGCATCTTTGACTTGGCTCAGTTTTACTCTTGCATCAAGCTCATCCAGCTGCTTCTGCAATTTTGCTCGAGCCTGTTCATCAGATGCTTTATCCAGATTTACAGCCTCGGCATTTAGCTTGTCTGCGAGGGCCTGTAGCCTTTGGGCTGGATTGACCAATGCTTGCTCGGCCCCTTCCCAAATTTGTGTAGTCACCGCTGTCTTGATGGTTTCTCGGCGAGCTGTCAGAACTTGCTCGAAGGCAGCTGAATCCACCGCAAGTTGAGAGTCAAGTGATTGAATTTCGCTGAGTGTAGCGTCGTCCAGACCGAGAGTCAGATCATGTGTACTTAGCGGTTTATACTGGGCAACCAATTCAGCGCGTCGAGCCTGAGAGGTTTTCTCTGCCTCTTGTTGAATGAAGGCTTCAAAGCGAGCCAAGCGATTAGCCCCCTCCATGAGCGGCTGCTGACACAGGGGACAGGACGCATCGCTTCCCAATGCAGGAAAGGTTTCATCCGGGTGGGACTCAGAGGAAAATTTGCGTGCGGCTTCGAATAGCTCGCGCCAAGCTTCGCCTCCTGTTCCTGGCAGTAAACCGTCTTGTTCCTTGAACTGATTTGCAGCCAGCTCCGCAGCTGCTTTGGCGGTTAGGTAGGCGCTCGACAGACTGCGCAGCTTGGTAACGATTGCTTGATCCACCAACGTTGCCTTGTGGGTAGCATTCGTTGCAATGCCGCCAACTCGGCGCGCGAGTAACCTCAGTTGGTTAGCTTTTTCCTTGGGATTGTTTTCTTTTAGGCTGTTGCATAAATCTGCGTGCAGGCTCAGTTCTTCAGGGGACAACGTGGCCAGTGCTTCAATCTGGGCAGGAGTAGTCTTGGCAGACAGCGTTGTGATTAATCTTCCGACAATCGTGTCACCGTGCAACGGAACAAACGCAGTCAGGTCAACTGCGTATTGTTTCTGCTCCGCCTCAATTGCGCTCTTCAATTGCTGATGGACACTTGCCAGTCGTTCAAAAACATCGAGTCCCTGAGGTACGTACGAAAAGTCGTCTTCATTTACAAGATAAGCATTGGCGCAGCGTGAGTCGAAAATGGAGAGAGCAGATAGCTCTACGGGTGCAGCTCCGTCATTAACCCAGCGTACGTCTTGTACCGTACCGTTAACACCGATTTCAAAGATGGCTTCAGCCGAAGCAGCTTTGTTCACGGGTCGGTTGGCGTTGGGATAAATTACTTCAGCTTGATCACGCGCACGGCATGCGCGCTTGAGCACACGGGAGTAGCCCGATTTGCCCGAGCCATTACCGCCGTAAATAACGGTCAAGCCGGAAGGTGCGAAAGACAGGTTCTGGTTTTCGGCAATGGCATTAACATTTAGTAAGTTCTTCATTGCCCGCAATTCGACATGCATCGATGGCTTTATCGGAGCGGGGATCTGATCGGATGCAAGCGGGCTTGGCGTGCGGCCTTTCGGGTCTGGAATACCATGAGCAGTCTTGAGCAAGGCTACTAAGTCACCCAAATCCTCTGCAGTTAGAGTCTGTTTTGCTAACAGTCGTGCAACGCAATCGCTTTGCCAGGTAGGTAGTCCCTGGGTCCAGCTCAGTATTTCCTGCAATATCGACATGGAAACTCCTTTTTCTCTGGGGACGCGTGTTCGGATTTTTTGGAGGTCGATGTCAATTTGCCATGCGCCGTGGGATTGAGGAAGCGTTTCGATAAGTCGCCACTAAAACTCAAGACCCTTTGGGTCTGGTCGTCCTAATCTGGTCAGTTGAGGACTTCTGCTTAACCCTCGAACCGCCAGGGTTTTCCTAAGCGAAGAGTGAGAAAATGTATGGTCTGCAGATAGTAATAGCGCGTCGATTCCGCGTACGAGTTCACGTGGTGGTTTAGAAACCATGCGAGATGCTTTCGCTGCCATGCCCATGGATTATCTTTGTGCCAACGATTAAAGATCGCTACTTGAATCGCTTTCGCTTGGCGAAGGTGACGCTGGCGTGTGGAGTACGACCCGGTCAGACCCCCCCCAGGAACAGCTCCATATCGAATTGCTTGTTCATATTCGACCCCCGATGTAAGCCGACACCACGTCGATACGACCGTGCCCCAGCTCATAGCTGATTTGTGCTCGGGCCACTCGATCGAGGTGTCGGTCGAGCTGGTAGCAATGGCCACCGTTAATGGGTGCAGGATGCTGGGTGATTTGCTCATAGCGTTCGCACGCATAGGCTGCCCGCAATTCGTGGAAGCCTTTGAGGTTGTGCGTATGGAGGATATCTCGGGCGGGGCCGGCGATTCCCTGCAAGAAATCGAGGTAGCGTTCGTTCGGTGCAAGCAGGTTGCGGCTACCGTCGGGCGAGGCCTTTTCAGCAAACTTCAGTGCGTCACGAATATGATCGTCTACCGTAAGCCAACGAGGTGCTGACGCGCCTGAACGGCCACCTTTGGTGCCGTCCTGGATGTTGATCTTGCCGAATTGCTTGGCTTCACGTTTTAGACGGGGTAGGTCCGCCAAAACGGCCTCGCGTAAGCGCATGCCGGCGGCTCGCGCCAACTGAGCGATGGCCGACGTGCGCGGCATTTGGTATTCGCAGAGCACGTCGACGATCCGCTTCACGTGTTCGCGGTCTTGGCCTTGCGGCACCGAGTGACGAACACTGGTGCGCCGCATTCCCAACGCCTTGCTCGGACTCACGACCTTCACATACTGATCACCGCGAAGCGCCGCCATGGTCCGGTTCACGCTAGACAATCGGTTTTGCGCGGTGACGATGGCGAGCTCACCTTGTTCAACTTGCTGACGTAGATGTCCGGCGTAGTCCGACAAGGTCTGTCGATCAATCTGCCGCGCATCGTTAAACCCGGGCCCATTCTCCGACCGACACCAGCGCACAAACGCCTGCCAGCGATCACTGTGCGCTTTGACCGTCCCGTAATGCCCAGCGCCAAACAGATCTTTCAGCGCTTGCGGCCCCGCATAACTCAGTTGCCGTCCATAGCCAAAATTGCGCCCATCCCGTCTACCGACCAATGCCATGATCGACCTCCTCTCGAAGCCAAAACTTTTAAAACCTTCCCCACGTCATCCCGCCAAGAATGTTGAGTGTTATCAGGGATCAAGGTCCCTGCGACCTGTGAGGGTTGTCCACTAACGCGGGACTGACGGCTCCTTACGACCGGGAGCTTGGGCATTTCATGATCTGGCCTCCTGAACACTTCCGAGGAAGTGGGCGGGTGGAGGCTGCATTGGCTGACGAGACCGACGCCGCGAGATCCTGAGTCGGGTGAAGGCAGTGATGCGATGACCGGTGCGTGCCTGACTGTCAGTCAGGTGCAGTCCATTCCTTGGGCTGCGGCACCATCATCTGCATCGCTGTTGCCGGTGACTTCGGTGTTTGTCACGCCGATTGTCACGAGGGGGAATGCCGCAAAGCCTTGTACGAGTTGGGCTGCAGCAGCGGTAGGAGCGCCCGTCTCTTTCCGGGAGAAAGAGACGGGCGCAGGTTGGCGCAATGAAATGGCCAAGCGGATAGGTTGCTGCAGGGCAGCTATGAAAGGGGATGAGTTGCCGCAGTGGGCACTCTGGTAGAAGTAGGCATCCATCACATCGCTGTGACCGTGCGAGCCGCCGGACGCTAATCGCACTTTGGGAGAACCACCACGGTGTGGCGTAGCCTCAAAGGTTCTGGCTACCTGGGGTTGCTGTCGACGACAGCGCTTTGCCCGATCTTTTCTACGCCTGTGGATAATTTGGGTCAATGCTCGAACTTTTGGGGATTCTGCGGCTGTGGATGAAATTATCCACCGGTGGAAATCTATGGTTTTCCACAGACAATTTGCGTGGACTTTAGATTTTTTTAAATGAGGTCCATCCGAGCAGGGCGGCTTTGCAGCCCCGCTTGGATGGACCCGCGTGGAAGGGCGGACTGCGATGATCTCATTGGCTTACCCGCGTTTGGATGCGCCACGGCTATTTTGTAGGGCGGTGATGTTGTTGCCGACTGGGTGAGCGAATTCGTGAGGCGTTACATGGCCGCTGCGATTGGCATCAATGTAGTTGCTCCACCACGCCATGATCAGCCGGCGCTGCTCCAGAAATTCAGCTTTGTGGATATACGCGGCGCGCACACGGTTGCGCTCCTTGTGACTCATTTGTCTTTCGATGGCTGCGTCGGTCCATAACCCGGACTCCAGCAGAGCGCTACAGGCCATGGTCCTGAAGCCGTGGCCGCACACGTCCTTGCTGGTGTCATAGCCGACGTTGCGGAGCATGGTGTTCACCGTGTTCTCGGACATGGGCTTCCAGTACTTGTGGTCGCCCGGTAGCACTAACTCTGAAAAACGACTGAGGCTGCGCAGGCGCTCCAGTATTTCGATGACCTGCGGCGACAGTGGGACCATTTGAATGTCGCCGTTCATCTTGGTCCCACGTGTGGAGTTGCGTACCCCTTCAATCGGTGCGCGCGTATCGGGGATTTCCCACATGGCGCGTTGGAGGTCGAATTCACTCCATCGAGCAAAGCGTAGTTCGCTGGAGCGGACGAACACATGCAGAGTCAGCAGAACGGCAAGGCGCGTTAGCTCGCGGCCGTTGTAGTTGTCGATACGGTGTAGCAATTCGGGTAGACGGTTGAGGGATAGGGCCGGACGATGGATTGTGCGTGGCGCGTGAATCGAGCCTGCCAGATCCAGTGCAGGATTCATGGTGATCTGCCGAGCCCTTTTGGCCCCGCGCATGATGGTGGATAAGTAGTTCTGTACCCTTAACGCCACATCCATGGTGCCGCGTTCCTTGATGCGCTGGGTGATCTCTAGTAGGTCGTGGGTATCGAGTTCAGCGATGGGTCGTTGGCCGATTAGCGGGAAGACGTGGGTACGCAGTCGGCTCATCACGGTTTTCGCGTGTCCTTCGGTCCAGCGGCGGGACATATCAGCGTGCCATTCTAGGGCGACGGTTTCGAAAAGCAGTGCCGCCCGTTGGGCCACGATCTTGGCCTTTTTCTTTTCTTCCATTGGGTCGAGGTTGTCGAGCAGCAACGCCTTGGCTTCGTCTCGCTTACGTCGTGCGACGGAAAGGGTAACGATGGGGTAATTGCCGATGATGAGCGTACCTTCCTTGCCGCTGGGCTTGGTGTACTTCAAGCGCCAGGTCTTCACGCCATTGGGTTTGACGAAAAGGTACATGCCGCCGCCGTCGAACAGTTTGTAGGCGCGTTCGCGGGTTTTGGCCGTGCGGCATTGCAGGTCGCTGAGGGGGATCGCTAGACGTGGCATAGGGGTACGCGCTCCTGACCGGGAAATCGCAGTACCCCTAACATACCCTCGGGGAAGGGGGATTTTGTTGGATCCCGACGGAGGGTCCTGGAACGAAAAAACCCGCCAAAGGGCGGGTTTTCGGGGCTTCCAGAGCATTCGGTGGAATGCAATGGAGCCTAATGTGGTGCCGGCACAGGAGTCGAACCCGGGACCTACTGATTACAAGTCAGTTGCTCTACCAACTGAGCTATACCGGCGTGTTAGGGCGACGATTATAGCGACTGCCAGAGTTCTGTAAACCCCTGAAATCTGACTATTTTTGCGAAAACCCAAGTTTTCGCAAATCTCCCCGCATTTCCCTACGTGCCTCGCGAAAAATCAGCGTTCGTGCAGTGCCTCGGCGCGCGATTTGATGATTGGTTTGAGCAGGTAGCTCAGGATGCTTTTCTTGCCGGTGATGATGTCCACAGACGCCACCATGCCCGGGATGATCAGCAATGGCTTCTCGTCGGTGCCCAGGTGGCTGCGGTCGGTGCGCAGTTTGATGATGTAGAAGGTGTTTTTCTTCTCTTCGTCCATCACGGTGTCGGCGCCGATGGTTTCGAGTTTGCCTTTGAGGCCGCCGTAGATGGTGTAGTCGTAGGCGGTGAATTTGATCATCGCCTCTTGGCCGGGGTGCAGGAAGGCGATGTCTTGTGGGCGGATCTTTGCTTCCACCAGCAGGGTGTCGTCCAGCGGGACGACTTCGGCCATGTCGCTGCCGGGCTGGATTACGCCGCCGACGGTGTTGACCAGCATCTGTTTGACGATGCCGCGCACGGGGGAGGTGACCATGGTGCGGCTGACGCGGTCTTCCAGGCCTTTGGAGGTCGCTTGGGCCTTGCTCAGGTTGGTGCGGGCTTCGTTCAGTTGGGCAAGGGCTTCGCTGCGAAACTTGCCACGGGTTTCGTCGATTTTGCGCTGCACTTCGTTGATGGCGGCCTGGGCGCGGGGGATGGCCAGGGTGGTGCCGTCGAGCATGCCGCGGGTTTCGACTTCGGAGCGCTTGAGGCGCAGCACTTCTACCGGCGAGATCGCGCCTTGTTTGACCAAGGGTTCGGACATGCCGATTTCCTGGCGCAGCAGGTTCAGGCTGTTGCGGTATTGCTCCTGCTTGGAGCTGAATTCACGCGACTCTTGCTGGCGTTGCAGCAGTTGCTGTTGCAGCCCGCCAATTTCGTCCGCCAGTTGCTGGCGGCGGCTCAGGTACAGCGATTCTTCGTTCGAGGCCTGGTTGGGCACGGCTTTGCGCGCCTCCTCGGTGATGTTCAGCGGGCGATTTTCGATCTCGGCGCTAAGGCGTTCCACGCGCAGTTCCATGGCCACGCGGTCGGCTTCGGTTTCGCCGACGTTGGAGGCAAAGCGCGTGTCGTCCAGGCGCACCAGCGGCGCGCCGGCTTCGACGATCTGCCCTTCGTGCACGTAGATCTGAGCGACGATGCCGCCCTCCAGGTTCTGGATTTTCTGGATGCGCGACGACGGGATCGCCTTGCCGTCACCCTTGGTGACTTCGTCGATAATCGCGAAGTGCGCCCACAACAACAGGAACACGAAAAAGCCGATCACGCCCCAGATGGTCAGGCGCACGATGCGCGGCGCATCGTCGATCAGCGCCTTTTCGACCTCGGGCAATGGCTGGTCATCGAGCGAGTCGCTGCCTTTGAAATAGCGGAAGATAACGTTCTTCCAACCGCCTGCACCGGACTTAAGCAACACTGATCTGCCCCTTTTTCAGCGCTTCCATGACGGCCGCTTTTGGACCGTCTGCGAGGATCTGGCCACGGTCGATCACCAGCAGGCGATCGACCAGGCTCAGCAGCGAAGCACGGTGGGTGACGAGAATCACCGTCTTGTTTTCGATAACCGACTGCAAACGTTGTTTCAGGCGTTCTTCACCGGTGTTGTCCATGGCGCTGGTCGGTTCGTCCAGCAGCAGAATCGGTGGGTTCAGCAGCAGTGCGCGGGCCAGGGCGACGTTCTGGCGTTGACCGCCGGAAAGGTTTTGCCCGCGCTCGCCCACTTGCAGTTCGTAGCCTTGGGGATGCAGCCTGGCGAATTCGTGCACGCCGGCGAGTTCTGCCGCCTGCAGCACCATCTCGTCATCCACGTAGCGCGCACCGGACACGAGGTTGTCGCGCAAGGTGCCGGCCAGTAGTTGGATGTCCTGGGCCACGTAGCCGATGTTATGGCGCAATTCGCTGACGTCGATCTGGCGGATGTCGACACCGTCCACCAGCAGCGAGCCGGAGTCCGGCTGATACAGGCCCACCAGCAGCTTGGCCAGCGAGCTTTTGCCCGAGCCGCTGCGGCCGATGATGCCGATTTTCTCACCAGGGCGAACCGTCAGGTTGATGCCTCGCAGCGCCAGGTTCTGCTGGTTGGGGTAGGTGAAGTCGACCTCGCGGAACGCCATCGCGCCTTGCAGCGTTTTGCGGCTGAGGGGGCGTTCGTCGAAGTTGCGTTCCTGCGGCAGCTCCATCATCTGGTCCACCGACACCATCGTCACCTTGGCTTGCTGGTAACGCGTCAGCAGGCCCGACAGCTGCGCCAACGGGCCGAGTGCACGACCGCTGAGCATGTAGCACGCCACCAGGCCGCCCATGCTCAGGACGCCATCGATGATCTGGTACACACCGAAGATAATCATCGCCACGCCCGCCACTTGCTGGATCAGCAACGTGATGTTCATCGCCAGGCCGGACAGCACCTTGACCCGCAGCTCCAGGCGGCTGAGGGTGCCGATGGTTTGTTCCCACTGGTATTGGCGTTCGCTTTCGGCGTTGTTGACCTTCACCGCATCCAGCCCGGCGAGGGTTTCGATCAGGCTCGACTGGCGTTCGGCACCCAGAGCCATGGTGCGCTCAAGTGTCGCCGTCAGCGGTTTTTGCAGGAAGTGGCCGATGCCCAGTGCGAGCGGGAAGGCGACGATGGGGATCCAGACCAGGTGGCCGCCGAGCAGCGCGATGACCGCGAGGATGATCAGGGTAAACGGCAAATCGATCAGGCTGGCGAGGGTCAGGGAGGTGAGAAAGTCGCGCATCCCCTGAAACTCATGGATGTTCGAGGCGTAGCTGCCGACGCGCGCCGGGCGCATTTTCATCGACATGCCCACGATGCGCTCGAACAGCGTCGCGGAGATGATCAGGTCGGTTTTCTTGCCCGCCAGGTCCAGGCACAGGCTGCGCATGCTCTTGAGCAACAGGTCGAACAGGTAGGCGCCGCAAATACCAATGGCCAGCACCCACAAGGTGGCGGTGGCCTGGTTCGGCACTACGCGGTCATACACGTTCATCACAAACAGCGGCGCGGCCAGGGCGATCAGGTTGATCACCAGGCTGGCGGCGATGGCGTCGGCATACAGCCAGCGCGAACGCTTGAGGGTGTCCTTGAACCACGAGCGCGCGCGCGGGATTAGCGTGCCGCTGGTGACGTCAAATTTATGTTGCGGCTGGGCGAAGAAAACCCGACCGCTGTAATCTTGACTCAGCGTCTCACGGGTGACTTGGACTTCGCCGCCGTCACTTTCGCTGAGCAGCAGGCGGGCAGTGTCGCCTTCCCATCCCAACAGCACCGCACTGCGACCTTCCTTCAGTAACAGCAAAGCCGGCAATGCAATGGACGGGATCTGCTCCAGCTTGCGCTGCAGCAAACGGCCCTGCAAACCCGCCCGGGCGCTGCGCGGGGCAGCAAATCCGGGCTCAGGCGCTGCCCCGCCAGGGGCAGGCCTGTGGTGAGCATAGCCCGGCTGGCGGGCTTGTAATGCAGGGAGCAGAGCGTCAACAACCCGTCCAGCAAGGGGTCGTCATGCTGACTGCGCGGGTCATGGTTGAGCTGCGCCACACCTATTTCAGAATCCAAGCTGACTCTCTCTTAAACGGTTGAGTGGTTCACGCCGTCAAGAATCAGTTCATCCCTGGCAGGTTTACCTTCGTTTTGACTTCGTTCTGCACAACCGATGCCAGCGGCGCAACGACGCCCTGACTTCTCAGCAATTGGCCCATATCGGCCTTGATGCGGTACTGCGTATAGATGTGCAGGTTTTTGATCTGTGCCAGGCGCTGCTGAGCGGTGAACAGTTCGTTCTCGCTGTCGAGCAGGTCGAGCAGTGTACGTTCGCCCAGGCTGAACTGCTGCTGGTACGAGGTGCGCACTTTATTGCTGCGGTCCACGTATTGCTGTGCGATCGGCACCTGCTGGCTAGCGTTATTGTAGGCGTTCCACGCCAAACCGAGTTCTTCATTCAGCTGGCGCAGCGCATTGTTGCGAATATCCAGCGCCTGGCTGGCCTGAGAGGCCTTGGACTGCAGGCTGGCCTTGTCGCTGCCGCCGTTGTACAGGTTGAACTGCATGTTCAGCATGGCGGAATAACCATTGTCATGGCCTTCTTCGCCGCCGATGTTGTTATTGGCTGAGCGTTGCAGTACGGCATCAAAGCGCGGGTAGAAAGTCGACTTGGCGGCTTCGTACTGCTTTTCGGCAGCGGCGATATCCGACTCGGCCGAGCGCAATACCGGGCTGTCCGCAACCATCTGGCGGCGTGCTTCATCCAGGCTGGCCGGCAGCGCGGTCACAATGCCCATTGGCTTTTCGAGCTGATCGGGCTCTTTGCCGACTACGCTCAGGAAGTTGGTATTGGCATCCGCCAGGTTGGTCTGTTCGGTGATCAGGTTGTTTTGAGCCTGAGCCAGTCGGGCTTCGGCCTGGTCCATGTCCGCCATTCTGCCGACGCCACGGCTGGTGCGCAGTTTGATCTGGTCAAAAATACGTTCGTGGCTTTTCAGGTTGTCTTCTGCCAGTTGCACCATCTCGCGACGGGTCAAGACATCCAGATAAACCTGGGCAACCGTCAGTGCGGTGCGCTCGGAGGTATTGAGCAGCGCATAGCCACGGGAGTTGGCGGTGGCTTGTTGGCGGCCCACTTCATTGATGGTGCCGAAACCCTGGAACAAATTTTGCTGAAGTCGGATGGTCGACTCGCCGCGGTTCAGGGTTTTCCAGTCATGACTATTGCTCGCGGCGCGGGTCGAGGTGTTGTCCGAGCTTTCACGGCCATAACCGCCCAGCAGGTCGACTTTAGGCAGGTAGCCACCCTGGGCCTCTCTGACCTGGTAGTCGGCGGCAATACGCGCATTGATAGCCGCCTGGATCTCCGGATGGTTTTTCACCGCGTCCTGCATCGCTTCGGGAAGGGTTTGAGCCTGGACGAAACCGGCGGCCAGAGCAAAAGGCATAACTTTAAGAAGGTGCAAACGCATTCTATTTTTTCCCGAGGATTGGTTGCCTGAAAAACCGCAACAAATTGGAGTGGCAACTCGAAATGCCCGTTTTTCTTGGACGCCGAAAGGCGCAAACAGAAAGTCGCGAGGCCGCTTAAATATCAATGTGACATTACGAGGCGGATTGTTTAGGATGGCGTCCAATAGGTCAATACCTTGACGGGAAAGTAATTTTTCTCACGAAACAACAAAATATTGACGCCAATATATTTTCGAAAAAATGTGTACTCCAACTATCTGAATCGGCAGCGGCGAGCGGGCCGGTCTCCTTGATGGATACCCCCGAACGGTAATACACGGAGAGTCTTTTATGAGCAGCGTTGCGGTCGTCAAAAGCATTGTCGGTCAAGTGTTCGCAGTTTCCCCGGAAGGGATTCGCCGCCTGCTGGTAGAAGGGGATCGCCTGGTTGCCGGGGAGCAGGTCGATACCGGCCCTGCGGGTGCCATATCGTTGGAGCTGGCCGATGGTCGAGTGATCGACCTGGGTCGCGACAGCCAATGGAGTGCCAACGCGCCTGACTCGGCCATCGACCTGAGTGCCGCCACTGCTCAAGCCGCACCGTCCGTCGCCGAACTGCAGCAAGCTATCGCTGCCGGCGTCGACCCGACCCAGAACCTTGAACCCACTGCGGCCGGTCCGACCGCTGCAGGCGCGGACGGCGCCGTTGGCGGCGGCCACAGCTTTGTCGTGCTGGAAGCCACCGCCGGCGTGGTTGACCCTACCATCGGTTACCCGACGACCGGTCTGAACGCCGCTGCTGCCGTGGGCAATACGCTCACCGCCGGCGATAACAATGGCGTCGACCCGCGCAACGTCACCATTACCCTGACCGCCACGCCCACCATCACCGAAGCCGGTGGTGTTGTCGTTTACACGGCGTTTATTACCCAGGCACCCACCAGCGACCTGACCGTCACCTTGTCCAACGGTCTCGCGGTTGTGATCGCTGCTGGCCAGACCTCGGGTGCACTGAACGTCACGTTTGCAGGCAATGACACGCCGTACCTGGATGCTTCGTCGATCTCCGCGACCATCACCGGCACCGCCGGCGGCGGCAACCTGATCATCACCACTGACCCGGCGCCAGCGGTCACCCAGATCAACGACACCATCGACACCACCACCGTCACGCTGACCGCGACCGCGTCGGTGGATGAAGGCGGCAAGATCGTCTACACCGCGACCGTGACCAACGCGGCGCAGACTGACGTCGTGATCAAGCTGTCCAACGATCAGACCATTACCATCGAAGCGGGTAAAACCAGCGGTACCGTCAGTGTCGACACGCCTGCCAACCTGGCCGATGGCAAAGACCTTGTCGTCAGCGCCACGATCACCAGCGCCACCGGCGGTAACTACGAAAACCTGGCAATCAATCCTGCTGCGGCCACCTCGACAGTCGTCGCCGTGGACAATGCAAGCGTTTTGGTCGCCGATACCACCACGATTGCAGAAGATGGCTCCGCCACCGGCAACGTGCTGAGCAACGACAGCGACATCGATAACGTGTTGACCGTTGCGACGTTCAATGTGGACGGCCGTACTTTTAACGCAGGCCAGACTGCTCAAATCGAGGGTATTGGCTCCATCACCATCGGTGCTGATGGTGCGTATGTATTCACCCCGGTCAAGGACTACAGCGGCGAAGTGCCGCAGATCGGCTACACCACCAATACCGGGTCGAGCAGCACGCTGACGGTGACGATTACACCCGTCAATGACCTGCCCGTCATCGAAACGACGGCCAATACACTGGTCGAAAACACCGCTGTGGCCGGGACTGTGGCCGGCACGTTCAGCGTCAGCGATGCGGAAACGCCAGTTGCCGGTCTGGTCGTGACCTTTACGGGTGACAGCAATAAAGACGGCTACTACGCCATTGTTGGCAACAACGTGGTCCTGACCCAGGCCGGTGCCGATTTAGTCAACGCAGGCAACAAACTGCCGGCCTTTGACCTGACCGTGACGGATGCTGCCAACACCACTGCCCAAGCCAGTGCGACCCCGGACGTTACTCTGGTCAACGACCTGCCAACCATCGAAGTGGTTGCCAACCCGTTGGTTGAAGACACCGTCAGCAAAGACACCATCGCCGGTTCCTTCACCGTTGGCGATGAAGAAACCCCAGTTGCCAACCTGGTTGTCACCTTCACCGGCGACAGCAACAAAGACGGCTACTACGCCATCTCCGGCAACAACGTGGTCCTGACTCAAGCCGGTGCCGACTTCGTTAACGCGGGCAACAAACTGCCTGCGTTCGACCTGACCGTGACCGACGCCGATAAAGGCAGTGCGACCGCCGCCGCTACCCCTGACGTTACTTTGGTCAACGACCTGCCAACCATCGAAGTGGTTGCCAACCCGCTGGTTGAAGACACCGTCAGTAAAGACACCATCGCCGGCTCCTTCACCGTTGGCGACGAAGAAACTCCCGTTGCGAACTTGGTTGTCACCTTCACCGGCGACAGCAACAAAGACGGCTACTACGCCATCTCCGGCAACAACGTGGTCCTGACCCAAGCCGGTGCTGATTTCGTCAACGCAGGCAACAAACTGCCAGCCTTCGACCTGACCGTGACCGACGCCGATAAAGGCAGTGCGACCGCCGCCGCTACCCCTGACGTTACTTTGGTCAACGACCTGCCAACCATCGAAGTGGTTGCCAACCCGCTGGTTGAAGACACCGTCAGTAAAGACACCATCGCCGGCTCCTTCACCGTTGGCGACGAAGAAACTCCCGTTGCGAACTTGGTTGTCACCTTCACCGGCGACAGCAACAAAGACGGTTACTACGCCATCTCCGGCAACAACGTTGTCCTGACCCAAGCCGGTGCCGACTTCGTCAACGCAGGCAACAAACTGCCAGCCTTCGACCTGACCGTGACCGACGCCGACAAAGGCAGCGCCAACGCCGCCGCGACCCCGGACGTCACCCTGGTCAACGACCTGCCAACCATCGAAGTGGTTGCCAACCCGCTGGTTGAAGACACCGTCAGCAAAGACACCATCGCCGGCTCGTTCACCGTTGGCGACGAAGAAACCCCAGTTGCCAACCTGGTTGTCACCTTCACCGGCGACAGCAACAAAGACGGCTACTACGCCATCTCCGGCAACAACGTCTGCCTGACTCAAGCGTGCGACTTCGTCAACGCAGCGAACAACTGCCTGCGTTCGACCTGACCGTCACCGACACTGACAAAGGCAGCGCAACCGCCGCCGCTACCCCGGATGTCACCCTGGTCAACGACCTGCCAACCATCGAAGTGGTTGCCAACCCGTTGG
This sequence comes from Pseudomonas lactucae, assembly GCF_016937615.1. Classification (GTDB taxonomy): domain Bacteria; phylum Pseudomonadota; class Gammaproteobacteria; order Pseudomonadales; family Pseudomonadaceae; genus Aquipseudomonas; species Aquipseudomonas lactucae. The sequence goes on from NZ_JAFHKI010000102.1 coordinate 52,196, forward strand.
TCGAAGACACCGTCAGCAAAGGCACCATTGCCGGCTCCTTCACCGTTGGCGACGAAGAACCCCAGTTGCCAAACCTGGTTGTCACCTTCACCGGCGACAGCA
>NZ_JAFHKI010000103.1 GCF_016937615.1 Pseudomonas lactucae
CCCGCACCACCCGGTCCATGTCCAGCAACGACGGCATATCCGCGGCATGGCTCACCGAATCGAGCGCACGGGAATACCAGGCGCCCATCTGCTGGCGATACACCGCCAGGCCCTGATGAAAGCCATTCAGCTCATGTTCGATAGAGGCAATGTGGGCGGCGTGGGTCATCCGTGACGTCTCGGCAGGGGGCAAGGCGTCGGAGTCTGCCGCAGCAAAAAGCGGCTGGATGAACGGTTGGGAAAATCAGAATGGGCTTACGACAGCGGCGTAAAAGTCAGCGCCAACTCGCGCTGAAGGGCTACTTCAAATAACGACCAAGCTCATTGACGAGCATTGTCCCTGCGCCTCTTTCAACTGGCTTTCAAACGCTGTCAGCCCTGCGTGCATTTTCTGCAACTCGGTAATCTGCGCGGCCAGCTCGCGTTTTTTGCTGGCGATGGCGTGGTCTGCCCGGTCCCAGGGCAAGGTTTCTCGTGGGCTGTCGCGCAGAATCTCCTGCAACTCCTTGAGCTTGAACCCCAACTGCTGCGCGCACTTGATAAACATCAGCAGCTCAACGCTCTGCTCCGAATAGACCCGGTACTGGCCCTGACGCTGCGGCGCCGGCAGCAGGCCTATGGCCTCATAGTGACGAATCGCTTTGATGGTGGTGCCCGACCGTTGCGCGGCTTTGCCGATGTACATGAAAACTCCCTTTTCCAAATAGTGCGCCGGCTTGTTTGAGCCATCTGTCCCGTTGTGCCGGTGTAGAGCCGAGTACCGGCCCGAACAGCAGCGTCTTGATCGGCTTGATGCCACAAAACGCCAGCGTGGCCTTGCGCATCTGATGCACGCCCGGCATGTGCTGGAACCAGCGGTAATACCACGGCGGTGTGTCCAGGGTCACTAACAAATGCGCAGTCTTGCCGTGTAATAGCTTGTCAGGGAATGCCTTGCCCGCACGGTATTTGAAGGCAAAACCAGGTAGGAAAATACGGTCGATAAACCCCTTCATCAACGCTGGAATACCACCCCACCAGATCGGGAACACGAACGTCAGATGAGTAGCCCAGAGGATGTCGGATTGGGCGCTTTGCAGGTCGGCCTCCAATGGCTGGGTCTGTGTGTAACCGTCGTGCAGGACGGGGTCGAACACCCGATCGCCCAAGCGCAGTACACGGACTTCGTGGCCGGCGGTTTTTGCTGCGTGGGTATAGGTGTCGGCGAGGGCTGAACAGAGACTGGTGTTGGACGGGTGGCCGAGGACGACCAGGATGCGTTGGCTCATGTGAACAGCTCCTGAAATGAGATTCAGGGTAGGGGGTGCCGTATAGGGGAGAGTCAAGAGAGAGGATTGCAATACGTCGATTTGCAAAGGCCAGCAGGACCGTTCCGCAAGGTTTGAAGGGCGCTTCCTGAAGTATTCATAAGCACTTGTGACGGCACAGGTCTGTGCCTAGTCTGCCGAAAACCCAAACGTGAGACGGGCATGAGCAACGTATCTACCGGCGTGACCGCATCGCCTGAGGGCTACAGCGATTGGCTGACCGACCTCAAGGGCCGTATTCATACGGCGCAGCAACGCGCAACATTCGCCGTCAACCGCGAGTTGGTGCTGCTCTACTGGAAAATCGGACACGATATTTTGACCCGCCAAAGCGAGCAGGGTTGGGGTAGCAAGGTTATCGACCGGCTCGCTCAGGATTTGCGCGCGGCTTTTCCCCAAATGAAGGGGTTTTCGCCGCGTAATCTGAAGTACATGCGTGCATTTGCCGAGGCCTGGCCGGATTTGGAGTTTGTGCAACAAGCTGCTGCACAATTGCCCTGGGGTCACAGCGTGGTAATGCTCGACAAACTTCCGGGCCCTGAAACCCGCCGCTGGTACATCGCCCAGGCAATCGAACACAACTGGTCACGCAATACGCTGGTGATGCACATCGAAAATCGTCTGCTGGAGCGCAGCGGCAAGGCTGTCAGCAACTTTGAGAGCCATTTGCCAAAGCCGCAATCGGATCTCGCGCGCGAGTCGCTGAAAGATCCCTATCGTTTTGATTTCCTTGGCCTGGCCTTGGATGCGCAGGAGCGCGACATAGAAAACGCCCTGATCAAGCACGTGACCGACTTTTTGCTGGAACTGGGGGCAGGTTTCGCTTTCGTCGGCCAACAGGTACTACTGGACGTGGGTGGCGATGAGTTCTTCATTGACCTGTTGTTCTATCACGTGAAGCTGCGCTGTTACGTCGTGATCGAACTCAAAGCCGGAAAATTCAAGCCAGAGCACCTGGGCAAACTGAGTTTTTACCTCGCCGCCGTGGATGCCCAACTCAAACATCCCCAGGATGGCCCGACCATTGGACTCTTGTTGTGCAAGAGCAAGAATGAAGTAGTGGCCGAATATGCGCTGCGCGACAACAATCGGCCGATTGGCGTGGCGCACTATCAATTAAGGGAGGCGTTGCCGGCAGCGCTTCAAACCAGTTTGCCGAGCATCGAACAGATCGAGCGGGAGCTGGCGGGATAGGAAGAGCTCCACACACCTGCTTTGCAGCACAGGTCAGTCGCCGGGTTTGCTTCTGATGAGCCGTCAGCGCTGCATAACCCTTCATCCAACGTGCGTAGAAAAATCTCACGCGTGAGCTATTGAGCATAGCGAACATTACCTGTAGATTTTCTCACGCGTGAGTTTTTCACAACGAGGTCAGTACCATGAAAAGCAGCTCTCCATCGAGCCCGCCAGCAGGGCCCGAGACAGATTCACCAGGCCGTAAGGGAGAGCGCTTGAAACCGTCCGCGAAAAAGCCATCGAGCTTTTACATGAAGCAGATGCGCGCGGGCCTGGCGGCGGCCGGTTATGTGAAACACGAAACTTGGGTGCTTCCCGAAAACCGAAGCCTGCTCAAGCAAATGGAGAAACAGCTCCGTCAGCCGATTCTGGCGGGCTCATTCATATCGGAGAACTACATGAGCGCAGGTACCAACTGGAACATCGACCGCCTCTTCAGTGCGCTTCAGGCTCTGGACGAAGTGGTTGCCAACGACATTACGCTGTCTCTGGTTCAAGGTTCCGAATCCAGTATCAAGCTGGAGATGAACGATTTCGGAGGCTTGCCGATTTACATCGCAGTAGTGGGCGAGCAGATCATCGTCGATACCGTGCTGGTCGACATCGAGTCCATCACTGACGTAACGGCATTCAATGATGCCGTGCTGCGCAGCCGGGAAATGTTCCCGCTGTCCTCGATCGGTATCGAGTCCATGCCCAACGGACAGGTGGTCTACAACATGTTCGGCGCATTGAGCTCCGACTCCAGCCTGACCAACATCGTGACCGAGGTGAAAACCCTCGTCGATAACGTGCAGCGCGCCAGCGAAGCCTTCGAACGTTTCTTCAATTAAGTATTCGGGAGTATCCAATGACTCAATCCATCTGGAGCAAATTGTTCACCGCGCTGCGTGGCGGTGCCAGCGAAGTCGGCGAATCGATCGTCGACCAACAGGCCCTGCGTATCCTCGATCAGGAAATTCGCGATGCCGACACCGCGTTGGCCAACGCCAAGCGTGAGCTGGTCAGCATCATGGCCAAGCACAAACTGGCGGCTGATCGCGTCGGCGAGTACGACGCCAAGATCAAGGACCTGGAATCCAAGGCGATGGCCGCTATTCAGGCCAACCGTGAAGACCTGGCCCTGGAAGTGGCCGAAGCTATTTCTACCCTGACCAACGAGCGCGACGTCGAGCAGAAGCAGACCACCGAATTCGGTGGGTACGCCGACAGCATGCGCAAGGACATCACCAAGGCCGAAAGCCGGATTAAAAGCCTGCGCCAGCAAGTGGACATGGCCAAGGCCGCGAAAGCGTACAGAAGGCCCAGGTCAGTGCGTCCATCGCCAGTGGCGGTGCCAACGGCAAGCTGGAAACCGCTGTCGGTACGCTCAACCGCTTGCAGGCCAAGCAGCAGCAACGCGCCGCCGAACTGCAAGCCCAGGATGAGCTGGCTGAGGCCTCGACGGGGACCGACCTGGAGCGCAAATTGCGCGAGGCCGGCATCACGCCGAACGAAGGCAGCGCGAATGCGATTCTGGAACGCCTGAAGCAAAAGTCGGCCGAGTAAACGACGTCGCCGCGAGAAGGGCATCAGTTGCCCTTCTTTTTTATGTCGAGGTGTCGAGGTCGGGATGGGTGCCCTTAAGGGTTTCAAGATAATCGCAGGCTTGGCCCTGTTCATGGTCGCGCTGCAATTGCTCAATGCCGTGACCGGTTACAGCCTTATGGCGTTCGGACTGATCCCGAGAACGATGCACGGGTTGCCCGGCATCCTCACCTCACCGTTTTTGCACGCATCCTTTGCCCACCTGAGTGCGAACCTGATTGCCTTTTTGATACTGGGCACCCTGGTCATCATCGAAGGGGGCAAACGGTTTATGGCCGTCAGCGCGATCATTATTGTGCTGGGCGGCTCGCTGGTCTGGTTGTTCGGTTTCGCAGGTCTGCACATCGGTGCCAGCGGCTGGGTATTTGGGCTATGGGCCTACCTGTTGTCTCGCGCCTGGTTTCACCGCAGTTGGAGCAACCTGATAACGGCCAGTGTCGTGGCTTTATTGTACGGCGGCCTGGTCGTTGGCTTTCTGCCTCGCCAGGGCGTTTCCTTTGAAGGCCATCTTTTTGGTGCGTTCGCCGGATTTATTGCAGCCAAGGTACTTCTCTCGACGCCGCGCAGCAGGTTTAATGCCGGCTGAATGCGCGATAGCCTCCAGACGTAGAGGCGACGCCATGAGGGATCAAGTACCCCAGGGAGCCAGGGACGATATGTCGATTTTTCTTTTATTGCGCCTGTACGCATCGTCCCTCTTTCACCGATTCGGCTGGGCAGGCCTGGTCGTTGCCCTGGGAATACACCTGAGCACGGCCTATCTGGGCCTTGTATTGCTGGGCGAACAGCACCTCACCGCTGCGGCCACGTTCGTTTACTTCTATCTCACCACCACGCTTACCGTCGGCTACGGCGATCTTGCGCCGCAGACAGCGGCGGGGCGCGTTTTTGTGGCTACCTGGGTCATGCTCGGGGGCATTGCGCTGTTGACGGCAGCCATCGGCAAAACCACCAGCAGTGTTATCGATGCATGGAGAAAAGGCATGAAGGGCAAAGGCGATTTCACCGGCAAGGTTGGCCATACGGTGCTCATTGGCTGGGAAGGGGCGTGCAGCGAGCGGGTCATTGAATTGTTGCTTCAGGACGAAACCTCGAACGACAACCTGATCGTCATCTGCGACTGCACCCTCGAGGAAAACCCGATGCCGGGCAAGGCGGCGTTCATTCGTGGTGAAAGCCTGTCCTCTACGGCGTTCTTACTGCGTGCCGGGGTTCCGGGGGCCGAGCGTGTGCTGGTGCGTACCCCGTCCGACGATCTGACCCTGGCCACCGTACTGGCGGTGAATCAGTTGAGTCCTGTCGGGCATGTGGTCGCCCACTTCAATGAAAGTGAAATCGCCGCCCTCGCCAGCTCCTACGCGCCCCGCCTGGAATGCACCTCAAGCATGGCTATCGAGATGTTGGTACGCGCTTCCCAGGATCCGGGTTCGTCCGTCGTCATTAATGAGCTGCTGTGCGTAGGGCAAGGTGCCACTCAATACCTGATGAAATTGCCCGAGGCTTTTGAAGCCACGTTCGGCGATCTGTACACGCAGATGAAAGAGCACCACAACGCTACCCTTATCGGCTATCGCGCCAAAGGTGACCGGCAGCCCTCGATCAACCCGCCCAGTGCAACGCGCGTTGAAGGCGGCGAACTCTTCTATATCGCCTCCACCCGCCTCAAGGAAATTTCCAATGGGATGGCTTAAACAATTGATGGGGCTTGAAGCCCCAAACGCAAATACAGCGTCCAAAGGCACTGCCGGCGCCACCCTGCCAACCACGGGGCCGTTGGGCCTGGCACCGGGCAAAGGCGTGATGTTCGACGCGACCCTGAGATTGTTGCTCGACGAGAAAACCTCGGTGGTGATCCCCGGCTCCCAGGAGATCTGGAGTAACGGCACCGTTGACCTGGGGCAGTCGACCTGGCTGTCGCGCTACTACATGAACGACGAAGATTACTGGCTGCAGGTACACACTACAGGTGACATCGCCGGGCAGGTCGAGTCGGTGATCCTGTTCAACTACCTGAGTTACGTCACTATCAGCAGCGAAGCGGAACTGCGTCGGCTGGCGGGTCCACAAAGCCTGATCGGGTTGCCGACCTACACCCACAACGGCGTGGAATACGCCCGCGTATGGGGGAGCGAGGAGGGGCAGACAGAACTGGTGGCGATGAGCGAGCAAGTGATCAATCCAGAAGATTCCTACATCGTCGAACACCGTTCAATGCTGTACGCCCGCGATACAGGCCTGACCGACCGTCGAGAGTTTTTGCTGTTTTCCGTCGAAGAAGACACCGAAGGCACCGTCAGCCTGAGCACGTCGCTGGGCATTTCGCTGTACACAACCGACCTGAATGCGCTCTGAAAAAGGAAGTCGTCCATGCTAGAAGCTCTCTCCATCTCCCTGAACAAAGCGGCTGTGTTCGGGTTTGTCAGCTACCTCCTGGGGGCTGCCGTACTGTTCGCGCTGTTTCAGTTCGTCTACACCCGCCTCACACCGCACAAGGAATTCGAACTGATCCGTGCGGGCAACGTGTCGGCTGCGGTCGCCTTGGGCGGCGCCATCATCGGCTTCGCCATTCCAGCCAGCAACGTCATTGCCTACTCGATCAGCATCCTCGACTTCGTGGTTTGGGCATTGATTGCGGCCATCGTCCAACTGTTGGCGTTCCTGGTGACCAGCCTGGTGCTCAAAGGCACTTCTGCGCGCATCAAGAAAGGCGAGCTCGCCGCCGGCATCTACGTGGCCGCGGTGGCCTTCAGCGTCGGCATGCTGAATGCCGCGTGCATGACGCCTTCCCAGAACTGATTGCGCACGGAGCCCACGATGAAACGAAGCAAGTACGTCCAGCTTTCGCTGGCCGCGTCGGTCGCCATGGCGATATCCGGCTGCGGGCCGACGGAAAAAACCTACGATTTGCAAAAGAAGTACAACTTCCAGTCGGTCCAGCAATGTGCCGATGAAAAGCTGCCGGTGGACGTGTGCTCGGACGCCTATATGACGGCCATGGCCGAGCATCGCCGCATCGCCCCGGTGTACGCCAGCCAGGCCGATTGCGATGCCGACTTTGTCGCCGGCTGGTGCCAGCTGGACTCCAACGGCCAGTTCATCCCCAAGCTGGGCGGTTTCGAACTGACCGCCGAAGGCCAAGTGACACAGTCCCAGGTGGACGCTGCCCAAGCGCAAGTGCCTGGCTCGCAAGTGAGCAATGGCGGCTCAGGCTTCTCCACCAGCAGCCTGCTGACCGGCCTGCTGATCGGCAACATGCTCAGTAGCAATCGCAACAGCTACCGCTCCGAGCCGGTGTATCGCTACCGCGATGATCGCGGCGACTATGGCAACTCGACACTCAATCAGCGCGTCTCCAATGGGGCGACATTCGGCCGGTCCAACCAGGCCAGGTATGGCAGCAGCGATTACGCCAATACCCTGCGTTCCTCCAGCAAGTCGAGCGCCGTTGCCTCGGCCACCTCCCGTGGCGGCTTTGGCAGCAAGGCCAGCGCACGCAGTGGCTGGGGCGGCGGCGGGTCGAGCAGTTAAGGAGCCCGGGCCATGAAGAAGATCCATTGCGCAGAGCGTCATGACTGGAAACAGACCGCCGACAGCCTGGGCTTTCTGTTCCATACCATCGACGGCGAACCTTACTGGGACGAGCGCGCGTATTACCAGTTCACCCTCGAGCAAATCGAGCGCGACCTCGAAGACCCGACCACCGAGATCCATGACATGTGCATGGACCTCGTGGCCCGTGTGGTCCAGAGCGAGGCGCTGCTGGGGCGCCTGAGCATTCCCGCGCCGTTCTACGACATGATTCGCACCTCATGGCTCGAAGGCCACCCGCATCTGTATGGCCGCATGGATTTTTCCTATAACGGCACCGGGCCGGCCAAATTGCTGGAGCTCAACTACGACACGCCAACCAGCCTGTATGAGGCGGCGGCGTTTCAATGGGGCTGGCTGGAGCAGTGCATCGAACGCGGCTTGCTGCCCAGGCACGCCGACCAATTCAACAGCATCGACACCAAACTGCATCAGGCTTTCGCTCAATTGCAGCTCAACCAGCCGTTCTACTTTGCTTCGATGAAAGACTCGATCGAAGACAAAGGCACCACGGATTACCTGCGCCTGGTCGCGGAGAAAGTCGGCATCGAATCACGTCACATCGATATCGAAGACATCGGCCTGACCAGCGAAGGCCGTTTCGTCGACCTGCAGGATCGCTGGATTCCTCACCTGTTCAAACTGCACGCTTGGGAGTTTATCTTCCACGAACCCTTTGGTACCGCGATTGCTCAGAGTGACACGCAGTTTTTCGAGCCTGCGTGGAAGTCCATTCTTTCCAACAAAGGCATCCTGCCTCTGTTGTGGGAGTTCAACAAAGGCCACCCCAACCTGCTCGCGGCCCACCTGGATACCGAGCCAGGCCGAGCCGTGCCAAAGGGCTGGGTGCGCAAGCCGTTCTTCTCGCGCGAAGGCGCCAACATCGAACTGCAAACCGCCGATGGTCTGATCGTCAAAGAAGACGGCCCCTACACCGATGCGCCTTTCATCCTTCAGGAATTTGCACCGTTGCCGAAATTTGGCGACAGCTACACGCTGATCGGGTCTTGGGTGATTGGTGATCAGGCGGCGGGGATTGGTGTGCGGGAGGACAACAGTTTGATCACCAAGGATTCGAGCCGGTTTCTGCCGCATTTGATCCTGGATTGACGGGACGTGATTTTGAGCGTTCCCCTGGCGTAGCAGCTGTCGAGCCCTGGCGAGGCTGCGTCGACGGCGTGTCAGACACACCGCCCACGCAGCCTCGCCAGGGCTCGACAGCTGCTACGTATTACCCTATTGAAGGGATGTCGTTACCTTAGCCTTGACGGCAGTCAGCGCCGAGTAGCTGTTCATCAAATTGCGATAGTTAGGAATCCGCTGGGACAACAAATTCCCCAGCCCTTCGATGTCGTTGCGCCAGTCGCGGTGCAGCTCACAGGCCACCGAGAACCAGTTCATCATCTGCGCGCCGGCCTGTGTCATGCGGCTCCAGGCTGCTTGCTGCACCGTGGTGTTGAAGGTGCCGGACGCATCGGTCACGACAAACACATCGAACCCTTCCGCCAGCGCCGACAAGGTCGGGAACGCTACGCACACATCCGTGACCACACCGGCAATGATGATCTGCTTGCGGCCGGTGGCCTTGATCGCCTTGACGAAGTCTTCGTTGTCCCAGGCGTTGATCTGACCGGGGCGGGCGATGTACGGCGCGTCCGGGAACATCGCTTTGAGCTCCGGTACGATCGGGCCGTTGGGGCCTTGCTCGAAGCTGGTGGTGAGGATGGTCGGCAGGTCGAAGAACTTGGCCAGGTCGGCCAGGGCCAGCACGTTGTTCTTGAACTCGTTGGGCGAGAAGTCCTGCACCAGGGAGATCAGGCCGGTCTGGTGGTCGACCAGCAGAACAATGGCGTCGTCTTTGTTCAAGCGGTTGTAGGTTGCAGTGCTCATGGTTGAATCCTTTTTGTTTAAGTGGGTTTGGGCGTTGCGTTCAACATGGGCACAGATTAATGGGTGGCGATGCGTTGATAAATTGGCTGTTGCGTGTCTTACCGTCAACTCAAAGGAGACAATGCGGGCGGGGGCATCACCGGGGGGCGAGGGTTTCCAGGCCGCACAGGACTGTGTCGACATAGAACGCAAAACTCTCATCCAGCGCCGCGTCTACGCCGTTTTGCCAGCGCAGGCTGAAACCGCGATTGCTTAACCGGTGCATGTTTTGCGCGAGGGTGGGGTGTTGTTCGGCGTCGACCGATTGCAGGCTTTGCTGCACCTGATCCTGCCACGTGTGGGTGTTATCCGGCAGCGGCGCGAACTCCAGCGTGGTGAAACCGGCGAGAGCGGCGATAAAGGTGTTGTACGCCCCAACCAAGGCCGGACCGCTGAAACCGGCCTGTTGCAAGGCGGCCAATACGCCCTCCACCAGCGTGAAGTCGGTACGGCTGTTGGACACCAATTGCGCCCCGAGCAATGGCGCAATATTCGGGTGTCGACGCACGGCGTCATGGCAGTTGAGCATCGCCGCACGCAGGTAATCCTGCCAGCGTGCCTGGGGCGGCGGCGCCACAGACGCCAGGACTTTGGCCAGCACTTCGCTCAACAACAGCTCGCGTGAAGAGACATACCAATAGATAGCCGTGGGGTACACGCCGAGTTGATTGGCGAGGTGACGCAGGCTGCATTTGTCCAGGCCGTCGCGGTCGATCAAGGCCAGCGCGGCGGCGATGATTGTGTCCTTGTTCAGCACACCTTGTGACGCTTCGCCCACGGTCTTTTTACGCCGGCCCCGTGGGTTTGCGGTTTTGCTGGTCATGGGTTTTGTTCCGTTGAGCGACGGCGCAAGAATAGTCGCTCACCGACGCGCTGTCGCTCAAGCGGACGCCGGTCAATCGCTGCGCAACAGGCCGCCATAGCGCTCGACAAAGCGATGGGTTGCCGTGATCAGCCGGATCAATTCCTGCTCCGTCAACGGCACGCTCAACGCTAACAAGCCGCGCCGGGCGCTGTAGATCCCACATTCGAGCAGGTGAAAAAAGAACAGGTCCCGTAGGTGGTTTCGATCCGTTGGACTGTCCGACGGGCGCCGGATCGGCGCGGCCGTGGGGTGCAGGTTCATCACCGACCCTTGCCCGCTGAAGTGCATCGGCAGGCGCGCCAGCACCGCATTGAGCTGCGCGCGCAACCAATCGCCCCGCGCGTTCAATGCCGCCGCTGCGTCACGGGTGTACACCTGCTCCAACCCGGCGATGCCGGCGGCCATGGTCAATACATTGTTGTTGAAGGTACCCGCGTGGGACAGGCACCCACCGCGGGGGGCGAACTGGGCCATGATGTCCCGGCGCCCGCCAAGAATGCCACACGGCATGCCGCCGCCCAGGTATTTACCGAGGGTGATCAAGTCGGGGGTGACGCCAAGTTTTTCCTGTAAGCCGCCAGCGCCCAGGCGCGAGGTCATCACCTCATCGAAAATCAACAGCGTGCCGTGGGCCTGGCTCATCTCCCGCAGACCTTCCAAAAAGCCTTCTTCGGCGCAGATACAGCCGCTCGCACCGAGCATCGGCTCCACCAGGATGGCCGCGAACTCACCGGGATGCCTTGCCAGTAATTGCTCGACGTCGCTCAAATCGTTGTAGTCGGCGAGGTGCAGACGATGCGGCACATTCATCGGCGTGTGCGGCCCGGCAAAACTCAACACGCCACCGTGATAGCCGCCGTTGAACGCAAGAATGGCGTCGCGTCCGGTGTAGGCCTTTGCCGCGGCCAATGCGAGCAGATTCGCCTCGGTACCGGAGTTGGTGAAACGTACCTGCTCGATACATGCGAAGCGCTCCACGATCAACGTGGCCAGCCGCGCCTCCAGCTCCGTGTGGGCGCTCAGGTTCAGCCCGTTGGCCATCGCGGTGGTCAGCGCATGGGTGATCACCGGGTGAGAGTGGCCGTACAGCGCCGCCGTGTATTCGGCCAGGAAATCGACATAACGATGCCCGTCCAGGTCATCCAGGAAGCAACCGATCCCCCCCGACATCACCAACGGAAACGGCTCGTAGAACAGTACCGAACGCGTATTACCGCCGGGCATCACCCGCGCGGCCCAGCTCAATTGATGGGCACTGTTCGGGTTGGCCTGGATATAACGTTCGATGCAGCGCTCCAGCGCGAGCTTTTCAGGCGTTCCAGACATCGTTCACCTCCTTGGTCGCAAGAGGCTTGGGATACGCCAGCAACAACAGTGCAAACCACGCCGACGCTACATAAAAGGCTTCACGGGTTTCCGGATCGCGGATCACCAACACGGTCAGCACCCCAAGAAAACCCAGTACCAGCACACTGCTCACCCTGGCCCAAGGCAAGCGATACGCCACCTCGGGCGTCTCACCCCGTCGTACCTTGCGCCGGTAAGCCATATGCGCCGCGATGATCACCGTCCACACCCAGATCAACAGCCCCAGAATCCCGGTGATCAGCAGGCTGAAAATGCGCTCCGGTATCCAATAATTGAGCAACACCCCCACCAGCAACACGGTGGTCGACACCATCAGGCAACGCACTGGCACCTGGCGTGTGCTCAATACCTGCAACCGTCGCGGCGCCTGCTGCAGATGCGACAGCGCAAACAACATGCGGCTGGTCGCGAACAGCCCGGTATTGCACGATGAGGCCAGCGCACTGATCACCACAAAGTTGATAAATCCCGCCGCGACGCCCAGGCCGATACTGTCGAACACCATCACGAACGGGCTTTGTGCCGTATCGATCTGGTTCCACGGGTACAACGCCATGATCACCGCAATCGACCCAAGATAAAAAATCGCCATGCGCCAGATGAGGCTATTGATCGCCCGTGGCAAGGTGCGCTGCGGCTCGGCCGTTTCTGCGGCCACCAAACCAATCACCTCCACCCCGGCAAAGGTGAACGCGGCAACCGGCACCGCATACCAGAAACCACTCCAGCCATTCGGAAAAAAACCGCCATGGCGCCACAGATTGGCCAGCGAAGGTGTGGCCTGCGCCGAGGTCTCCAGCCCGAATAACAAAATCACCAGCCCCGCGCCGATCAGCCCGACAATCGTCAACACCTTGATCAACGCCAGCCAGAACTCCACTTCGCCAAACGTCTTTACCGCAAACAGATTGATCACCGTCAACACCCCGACCGTAACCAGCGCGGGGATCCACTGCGGTAACTCAGGGAACCAATACTTCATCAACACCCCGATCCCGGTGACCTCCAGCACGCCCACCAGAATCCAGATCAGCCAATACGACCACCCCGTGACAAACGCCACGCGCGGCCCCAGAAATTCCTGCGCATAAGTCGCAAACGAACCGCTGCCGGGTCGATACAACGACAGCTCCCCCAACGCCCGCGCAATCAAATAAATCATCCCGCCACACAACGCATACGCCAGCAACAACGCCGGCCCCGCCGTGGCAATCGCCTTGCCCGAGCCCAAAAACAGACCAGCCCCGATAATGCCGCCGATCGCAATCAACATGACATGCCGCTCCTTGAGCGAACGCGCCAGGCCGTGGTTGGAAGAGTGAAGCGGTGTAGTCGCCATCAGCATTCCCCTGGCTGCGGTGGGCAGCGGTGGTAGAGGGTGAACCGGCTTGAGGGTGGTTTTATTGTACGGTGTGCAATAAGCAGGTTTTGGGCCAAAAAATGCTGGGCGATGGGGAATGGGTGGGGCAGAGGGGTTTGTAGGATGTTTCGTTGGGACGGTTCTGGGGACGGGGAGGAGAGACAGTGTCACCGCGGGATACGGGTGGGTGGGGGTAACACAGAGATAGTTCGGACGTGATTTTCAAAGGCTAGCAGGTCGGATCCCTTTCATTTGCAGGACGTTTCCGAGAGCCTTTTAGTCGCTTGCACCGGCGGAATGGGATGACTAGGCTGCGGTACATTGCTGACCATTCAGTGATCGGGTTTAGTCGCCCGGATTCGATTGGTACACACTTTTAATTGGAGTTGTGCCATGGAAAATGTTACTTCAGATTTGTCGTCTTCTAGTGCTCTCAATCCATTTACCGTCAATGAAGAACTGAGCTTCGAAGATGCCTGGGTGCGAGTTGCTGAGTTGCTGCAATGCGCAGTGGCGACATCGCAAATGCTCGGTGAGCCGGTGCCTGCGCCGCAGAGGGCGGTGATGCATTTGGTGGAGATGGCGAAGATGGTGGCGGATCGGGCTGTGGAGTGTTTGCAGGTGGAGTAACACGAGGGCAAAGGCGGGTAGCGCAATATGCTGCCCGCTGAAATCGTGCAGGCATTAAAAAGCCGGCTTGTGGCCGGCTTCTCGCTGACTGCTTCAGCTTGTTTTTGACAAACCTCAGCAGCCTTCAAATCGCTCAGCCCACGTCGTGTCGGGCTGAATAGTAGGGGCATCCGCGGGAACTCCTCCGCTTCGCCGGGCAGGGTGGATAGCGTTGCGCCGCCCCCTGCCAAATGTGCGGCGCATCATACCCACATTCACTTCAGTTGCCCACCTCCGGATCCGTTTTAGAGCCTTCCCAGCCCAGCAGGTGTTCATCCAGCGGGACGGGTGGGCGGCGGTTGTTGAGGGTGGACCACCAGAAGACCCAGCCCACGATCTGGAAGTTTTGCTCGAAGCGTTGTTCGTGGGTGAGGTACTCGTCGGGGTGTTCGCCGGCGTTGTGGCTGCGCATGCGCAGGCCGCCGCCGGGGCGGTTGTAGAGGTATTTGATGCGCAGCATGCCGTCGTGTTCGACGGCGTAGATTTCACCGTCGATGATTTGCGTGCGGCCTCGGTCGATGGCCAGGGTGGCGCCTTGTTGGATGATGTCGATCATGCTGTTGTCGACCATGTAGGCGCCTACCGCGCGGTCGGGGTTGACGCTGAGGGTCTGGAGCGTGTGCAGCGAGATGCGGATGCGTTCGGTTGAGGTGAACGTGGGGTGGAGGGGGATCTCCACGTCGAGTTTTTCCGGGGAGCAGGCGGGGCCCGTGAGGTATTTACCGCGTCCTTCGCGAGTGCTGGCGAGTCCTCTTCGAGTGTCCGGGCCTTCCAGCAGGAAGTTGGCCGGTGGGTGTTTAGGGCCTTCGCCGGTGCGCAGCCAGCGACTGGACACGCACAACAGTTCTGCGAACTCGTTGAGTCGGCCCATGGGCACGCCGCGCTTGAACCAGTTGTTCACGTGTTGAGGCGTGACGCCGCGGTTCTTGGCAAAGTCGGAGGCGGAAAGATGTACTTCCCGTAATAGCGCTTTTAAACGATCACCTGATTTATTCATAAACGCGAGTTTACTGGCCGGAAAAACAAAGCAAATAAACCATGCGTTGAATTAGGCGTGTAGGTTTTTGCTTAGTTGTGGCCTATATTTTCAGTTTTTCATTGTTATTAAACATAAGTGGTTGCCGGTTGAACTTGATGTTTAATCTTGCCCATAAAAAAGCCCCGAATAATCGGGGCTTTTTTACATTGCCAGGCAATGAGTAGCGGGTATCAGCCTTTGTAGGCCGCGACCGACTTCATGATCTCGGCGCGGGCGGCGTCTGCGTTGCCCCAACCGTCGATCTTCACCCATTTGCCTTTTTCGAGGTCTTTGTAGTTCTCGAAGAAATGCTTGATCTGTTCCAGCAGCAGCGGCGGCAGATCGGTGTATTCCTTCACGTCCACGTACAGCTGGGACAGCTTGTCGTGTGGGACTGCGATAACTTTGGCATCGCCGCCGCCGTCGTCGGTCATGTTCAGGATGCCGACCGGACGCGCGCGAATTACCGAGCCTGGGGTCACCGGGTAAGGGGTGACGACCAGCACGTCGAGGGGATCACCGTCGTCAGCCAGGGTGTTGGGGATGAAACCGTAGTTGGCCGGATAGAACATCGGGGTGGCCATGAAACGGTCAACGAACAGGCAGTCGCTGTCTTTGTCGATTTCGTATTTGATCGGCGCGTGGTTGGCCGGAATCTCGATGGCGACGTAGATGTCGTTCGGCAGGTCTTTGCCAGCCGGAATCTTGCTGTAGCTCATTGGGCGTTGCCCCCGTTAATTGGCCAAGAAACTTGGCCGGATTGGCCTAAAAGTGGCGGCGATTATAGGCATATTCCGTTGCCGATGCCATGCGCCAGACGTCGTACGGTCATTCGTCTTGTGGCTGATAACGCGGATCGCGCGCTTGCAGGTGGATCAGGCGGGTCAGGGGATCCTGGCGGTAAAAGCGGCTGAGCTGGGCGTACACCTGTGGATAACTGTCGACCAGCAGATCCGGGGCACTGAAGAAATATTCGCTGGTGACGGCAAAGAATTCCGCCGGGTTTTCCGCGGCGTAGGGGTCTATGACCGTGTCTACGTCGGGGTCGGCGTCGAGCTGGCGGTTGAGATCGTCATAAGCGCTCTGCATCACACTGGCCCACTCTTGCACGCGCATGTCGTTGTGCAGCGGCGGCAGGCCATTGGCGTCGCCGTTGAGCATGTCGAGCTTGTGCGCCAGTTCGTGGATCACCAGGTTGTAGCCTTCCCATTGGCCGCTGGCGAGCACGCCGGGCCAGGCCAGGATCACCGGGCCTTGTTGCCAGGCTTCGCCGCTGTGTTCGCCGTCCCACTCGTGTTCCACACCGCTGGCGTCGCGATGGCGTTGCGGGCTCAGAAAGTCGTCGGGATACAGCACGATTTCGTGGAAGCCCTGGTACCAGTCGAGGTCGCCGAGGTTCATCAAGGGCAGTTGCGCCTGGGCGGCGAGCAGCAGGCGGTGTTCCTGGTGCAGTTCGACGCCGGGCAGGGCGGTGAGGTGTTTTTCGTCGAGGAACACCACGCAGGCTTCACGCAGCCATTGGTCCTGCTCGGTGCTGATGCCATCGAGGAAGGTCAGGTGGTGGCGCACCCGCTGCCAGGTGTCATCGGCAATCGGGTGCTTGGCCAGCAGGCGCCGGCGACGCCAGGCGCTGAGGGACCACATCGCGGTTTACTGCGACTTGGCTTCGGACGATGCGCGGCCAAAGCGGCTGCGGACCACGCCAATAATCATCGGCACCAGCGACAGCAGGATGATGAACACCACCAGCAACGACAGGTTTTTCTTGATAAAGGGCACGTTGCCGAAGAAGTAGCCCAGGGTCACCAGGCCACCCACCCAAAGAACGGTGCCCAGCACGCTGAAGCCGAAGAAGCGCGCGTAGGGCATTCTCGCGATGCCGGCGACGAACGGCGCAAAGGTGCGCAGGATCGGCAGGAAGCGCGCCAGGGTCACGGTTTTGCCGCCGTGTTTGTCGTAGAAGTCGTGGGTTTTTTGCAGGTAGTCGCGACGGAAGATTTTCGAGTTCGGGTTGCTGAACAAGCGTTCTCCCGCCGTTCGCCCGATCACGTAGTTGGTGCTGTCGCCGAGGATGGCGGCGAGCATCAATAGGCCACCCAGCAACACCGGGTCCATGCCGCCACCTGCGGCTACGGCGCCGGCGATAAACAGCAAGGAGTCACCCGGCAGGAAGGGCATGACCACCAGGCCGGTTTCGCAAAAGATCACCAGAAACAGAATGGCGTAGATCCACGGACCGTAATTGGTTACCAGCAGGTCGAGGTAAACATCGAGATGCAGGATAAGGTCAAGCGGGTTGAAATCCATTGGTGGCACCTGTGTGAACGGCCCTGCTCTGCAGGCCTGTGCGGAAGCTCGGGTAATAAGGCTACACCTGTATGCCGTATTTCTTACAACCCTGAAAGGGCCGCATTATACGGATTGAATGGTGAAAAGCGTGTTGGTTTTGTAGCGGGGAATGTCGTGGTGCGCGACTTGGGAACCGCTGAAGACTCAACTGTGGGAGGGAGCACGTCGCACCGCCCCTCCCACAGGGGATCTGTGTTGTTTGGTCTGTCGAACTTAATCCTCGCTGATCGGCAAGGTGTAGTTCTTGAACTCCGTGTCCTCGCGAAACCCGATCGACTCATACGTCTTCTGCGCCACTTCATTGTCGCTGCTGGTCGATACCCGCAGCCGCACCGCGTGGGTCTCCTTGGCCATTTTCTTCGCCGTGCGCATCAGGTTGTCCGCCACCAGTTGCCGGCGTGCGTCTTCGGCCACGTAGATATCGTTAAGAATCCACACCCGCTTGAGCGAGAGCGACGAAAAGCTCGGGTACAGCTGACAAAACCCAAGCACCTTTTTGTCGTCATCGTCGGCCAGGGCCAGGTAGATCACCGACTCCTTGCGGCGCAGGCGCTTCTCCAGGAAGGCGCGCGATGAGTCCGGGAAGGGCAGGGCCCCGTAGAATTCGCGGTATTTGACGAACAACGGGGTCAGCAGGTCCAGGTGTTCCAGGGTCGCTTGAGTGATCCGCATGCCAGGCCTCAACTTCCAATGGGTAT
Organism: Pseudomonas lactucae; assembly: GCF_016937615.1. Taxonomy (GTDB): domain Bacteria; phylum Pseudomonadota; class Gammaproteobacteria; order Pseudomonadales; family Pseudomonadaceae; genus Aquipseudomonas; species Aquipseudomonas lactucae. Next base: position 17,975 of record NZ_JAFHKI010000103.1, read on the forward strand.
GACCACACGCGCGGCCGTAACTTGATGCTGCCTAAAGACACCCAAAAGCGCAATCGTGCCGGGATCAGTCGGTGGGTGGGCTGAGCAGGAAGTTGCCCTTCATCAGGTCCGGGTCGTTGGACTCGATGGTCTGCACCTGCGCCTCGTCCTTGAGATTGACCCCCGACAGCTGCCGGCGGCACGCCTCTTTCATCAAGTACAGCAAACGATGGGCCGCCATGCCATAGCTCAAGCCTTCCTGACGTACATTGGAAATGCAGTTGCGGTAGGCATCGGTGAGGCCGACCTTGGGGTTGTAGGTGAAATACAAGCCCAGGCTGTCCGGCGAGCTGAGCCCTGGGCGTTCACCGATCAGGATCACCACCATTCTGGCGCCGAGCAATTGTCCGATCTCATCGGCCACGGCCACGCGACCCTGCTCCACCAGAATCACCGGCGACAGCGACCAGCCCTCGGCGTGGGTCTGTTCTTCCATGCGTGTCAGAAACGCGAGCGTATGTTTATGCACCGCCAGCGCTGATAAGCCATCGGCCACTACCACCGCCAGGTCCACGCCGCCAGGGTTGGCCGCCGTATGCGCGCGCAGCGCCTGGGCCGATTCGTCGCTTAAACGTCGGCCCAGGTCCGGGCGTTGCAGGTAGCTGTGCCGATCCGTCGCGGCGCTGTGCAGCAACAGGCTGTCACGTCCACGTTCGGCCAATTGACGGCTGAGGCCCGCATGATCGAAGGGCAAGTGCACCGCATCCCGCGCCTGGGCGTGGGCGAACTGGAAGTCCAGTTGCGCGCTGGTGGGGATGCTGGTACCGGTGCGGCCCAGGGCAATACGCGCCGGGGTCAGGCGGCGCAATTGCAGCCACGGATTGTCAGGCAAGTCTGGTTGCACGGTAGGCTCCTTCATCCCAATTGCGCCAATGCGTGGCGAAACGCCGGTGGCAGGCTGTTGCCGAAACGTACCTTGCCATCGGCCTGCGTGAAGATGCCCATTTTCGCCAGCCACTGCTCAAACTCCGGCGCCGGTTTTAACCCCAGGGTTTGGCGAGCGTACAAGGCGTCGTGGAACGAAGTGGTCTGGTAGTTGAGCATGATGTCATCGGAGCCTGGGATGCCCATGATGAAGTTGATCCCGGCCACGCCGAGCAGGGTCAGCAGGGTGTCCATGTCGTCCTGGTCGGCTTCGGCGTGGTTGGTGTAGCAGATGTCACAGCCCATCGGCACGCCCAGCAACTTGCCGCAGAAATGGTCTTCGAGACCGGCGCGGATGATCTGCTTGCCGTTGTAGAGGTATTCGGGGCCGATAAACCCGACCACCGTGTTCACCAGGAACGGCTTGAAGTGCCGTGCCACCGCATAGGCGCGGGTTTCGCAGGTTTGTTGGTCGACGCCAAAGTGCGCGTTGGCCGACAAGGCGCTGCCCTGGCCGGTTTCGAAATACATCAGGTTTTGGCCCAGGGCGCCGCGGTTCAGGCTCAAGCCCGCGTCGTAGCCTTCCTGCAACACACTCAGGCTGATGCCGAAACTGGCGTTGGCCGCCTCGGTGCCGGCAATCGACTGGAACACCAGGTCCAGCGGTACGCCACGGTTGATCGCCTCAATGGAGGTGGTCACGTGGGTCAGCACGCAGGCCTGGGTGGGGATTTCATAGCGCTGGATGATGGCGTCGAGCATCTCCAGCATGGCGCAGATCGAGGCGATGCTGTCAGTGGCCGGGTTGATGCCGATCATGGCGTCGCCGTTGCCATACAGCAGACCGTCGAGGATGCTCGCGGCGATGCCGGCCGGTTCGTCCGTCGGGTGGTTGGGTTGCAGGCGCGTCGACAGGCGCCCGCGTAAGCCCATGGTGCCGCGAAACTGCGTGACCACGCGGATCTTCTGCGCCACCAATACCAGGTCCTGCACACGCATGATCTTGGAGACGGCGGCGGCCATTTCCGGTGTCAGGCCGGGCGCCAAGGCTCGCAGGGAATGTTCATCGGCCGCATCGCTCAGCAGCCAGTCGCGCAACCCGCCGACGGTGAGGTGGCTGACCGGAGTAAACGCCTGTTTATCGTGGGTGTCGATGATCAGTCGGGTGACTTCATCGCTTTCATAAGGAATCAGCGCTTCTTGCAAAAAGTGCTTGAGCGGGATATTCGCCAGCGCCATCTGCGCGGCGACCCGTTCGCCGTCGTTCTGTGCCGCCACGCCGGCCAGAAAATCTCCGGAGCGTGCCGGGCTGGCCTTGGCCATCACGTCCTTGAGGCTGTCGAAGCGGTAGGTTTGTGTACCGACCGCGTGGGAAAAGCTTGCCATACAGTGTCTCCTTGGCGACGCGGGCAAGGCGCCCGCGCCGAGGTTTACGGCAGTCAGTGCAAGGCGGCCTCTGCGGCCTGGATCGCCGCGAATTCCTCTTCGGGCGTGCCTGCTACCAAGTGATGCCGGCTGTAGAAAGCAAAGTAAGCAATTAATACTCCATAGATGATCGCAGCGCCAATCACCACCCGAGGATCCACCAGAAAGCCCGCCACCACGGCGACGCAGGCCAGTACCAGCGCCACGCCGGAAGTGAAGATGCCACCCGGTGTGCGGTAAGGACGTTCCATTTTGGGGCGGCGGATGCGCAAGGTGATGTGCGCGGCCATCATCAGCACGTAGGAAATGGTCGCGCCAAACACGGCTACCAGGATCAGTAAATCACCCTGGCCGGTCAGCGACAGGCCAAAACCGATGATGCCGGGGATCACCAGCGCGAGTACCGGCGCCTTGCTCTTGTTGGTCTGCGACAGCTTGCGCGGCAGGTAGCCGGCGCGGGACAGGGCGAAAATCTGCCGTGAATAGGCGTAGATAATCGAGAAAAAGCTCGCAATCAGCCCCGCCAGGCCGACCAGGTTGACGAAGCTGCCCATCCACGTCGAGCCACCGTACGACAGTGCCAGCGCTTCCACCAATGGGTTACCGGATTTGATCAGTGCATAAGTCCCCGCGCCGCCTGGTGCGATCACCAGAATCAACAGGGCAAAACTGGTCAGCACCACAATGGCGCCGATCAAGCCGCGAGGCAGGTCGCGCTTGGGGTTCTTGGTTTCTTCGGCCGCCAGTGGCACGCCCTCGACCGCCAGGAAAAACCAGATCGCATAAGGGATTGCGGCCCACACGCCAACGTAGCCGAAGGGCAGGAAGGTGCTGGCGCCCTTGGCTTCGGTCACTGGGATGTCCAGCAGGTTGGCGACGTTGAAGTGCGGCACCATCGCCACCAGGAACACACCCAGCGCAATCGCGGCGATGGCGGTGATCACAAACATCAGCTTCAAGGCTTCACCGACGCCAAAGATATGGATGCCGATGAAGATGATGTAGAACGCCAGGTAGATCATCCAGCCGCCAATGCCGAACAACGACTCGCAATACGCGCCGATAAACACCGCAATGGCGGCAGGGGCGATGGCGTATTCGATCAGGATCGCGGTGCCGGTGAGGAACCCGCCCCAGGGCCCGAAGGCGCTGCGGGCAAAACCGTAGCCGCCGCCGGCGGTGGGAATCATCGAAGACAGTTCGGCGAGGGAAAAACACATGCACAGGTACATGGTGGCCATCAGCAAGGTAGCGAGGAACATCCCGCCCCAGCCGCCCTGGGCCAGGCCGAAGTTCCAGCCGGCGTAGTCGCCGGAGATCACGTAGGCAACGCCAAGGCCGACCAATAACACCCAGCCGGCGGCGCCTTTTTTAAGTTCGCGTTGTTGGAAGTAGTCGGTGTCGACTTTTTCGAAGTCGACGGAAGAGCCAGTGGGTTCGCTAGGCATAGGGAAGTACCTTTCATTGTTATTGTTTTTAACTCGGCATCTTTGTGCCGGATGCACATCGCAAGTACTTATGGGGATTTAAATGTGGAAGGAGGCTTGCCCCTCCCACAGTTGATTGCATTTCAAACGTGGGAGGGGAAGGTTGGTTAGAAGAAGCCCAACGGATTAATGTCGTAGCTCACCAGCAAGTTTTTAGTCTGCTGGTAATGATCCAACATCATCTTGTGTGTTTCACGGCCCACGCCGGACTTCTTGTAACCGCCAAACGCGGCATGCGCCGGGTACAGGTGGTAGCAGTTGGTCCACACGCGCCCGGCCTTGATCGCCCGGCCCATGCGGTAGGCGCGGTTGATATCGCGGGTCCATACGCCGGCGCCCAGGCCGAACTCGGTGTCGTTGGCAATCGCCAGGGCTTCGGCTTCGTCCTTGAAGGTGGTGATGCTGACCACCGGGCCGAAGATTTCTTCCTGGAACACGCGCATGTCGTTGGTGCCCTTGAGCAGGGTCGGCTGGATGTAATAGCCCCCAGCCATGTCGCCGCTGAGCTGCTCGACCTTGCCGCCGGTGAGCAGTTGCGCACCTTCGCCCTTGGCGATTTCCAGGTAGGACAGGATTTTGTCGAACTGCTGCTCGGACGCCTGGGCGCCGACCATGGTGTCGGTGTCCAGCGGGTCGCCGCGCTTGATCTGTTCGATTTTCTTCATCACCACTTTCATGAAATCGTCGTAGATCGATTCTTCAACCAGCGCACGGGATGGGCAGGTGCACACCTCGCCCTGGTTGAAGAACGCCAGCACCAGGCCTTCCGCCGCTTTTTCGATGAACGACGGCTCGGCTTTCATGATGTCGGCGAAGAAGATGTTCGGCGACTTGCCGCCCAGTTCGACGGTGGACGGAATAATGTTCTCGGCCGCCGCGTGCATGATGTGCGAGCCCACCGGGGTAGAGCCGGTGAAGGCGATCTTGGCGATGCGCTTGCTGGTGGCCAGGGCTTCGCCAGCTTCTTTGCCGAAACCATGCACTACGTTCAGCACGCCTGGTGGCAGCAGGTCGCCGATCACTTCCATCAGCACGTTGATGCCCAGCGGCGTTTGCTCGGCGGGCTTGAGCACCACGCAGTTGCCCGCGGCCAGCGCCGGGGCGAGTTTCCAGGCGGCCATCAGCAGGGGGAAGTTCCACGGGATGATCTGGCCGACCACGCCCAAGGGTTCGTGGAAATGATAGGAGGCGGTGTGTTCATTGATTTCGGCGCTGGTGCCTTCCTGGGCGCGGATGCAACCGGCGAAATAACGGAAGTGGTCGGCAGCCAACGGGATATCGGCGTTAAGGGTTTCGCGCACGGCCTTGCCGTTGTCCCAGGTTTCGGTGATGGCCAGCAGTTCGAGGTTCTGTTCGATACGATCGGCGATTTTCAGCAGCACCAGCGAGCGGTCCTGCGCCGAGGTCTTGCCCCAGGCGTCAGCGGCGGCGTGGGCGGCGTCCAGCGCCTTGTCGATGTCTTTGGCAGTGGAGCGCGGGAATTCGGCGATAGGCTTGCCGTTGACCGGCGAAGTGTTGGTGAAATAGTTGCCGTCGACCGGCGCAACAAATTCGCCACCAATGAAGTTGCCGTACTTGGCCTTGAACGAAACGATCGCGCCTTCAGTACCGGGGTGTGCGTAACGCATGGTGGGTATCTCCTGGCTTTTATGTTTATTGGAGTGCAGCGCTCAAGCGCTTGATAAAGCGTAGAGCAAAGGTCGGGCCAGCGCCTTGCAGGCAGGTAAATCAAGGGGTTGGAGATTGTTGCGACGCATGACTGTCACGCTCCCGGGACAGGTGAAGTGACAATCTGTGCCATAAACGGTACAGCCTGTGACCGGTGGGTCGGGCCGGGATTGCATTGGTGCAAAGCCTGGGGGATGCTGGGCGTTCTCACGCAGGGAGAACAATAAGAACATGCACAACGATCATTTCAGTCGCCATGCCCAACAGGTACTGACCGTTGCACGCGGGCACAGCCTGCCTCAGGGCCCCGCCAGCGACCCGTCCATCGCGCGCTCCTGGCTGCGTTGCCTGGAGGACTACCACCTCGACCCTGCGCAGACCATCGCTCCCACGGTACTGGAACATGGTCGCGTGCTGGAGAGCCGCGAGCGCCTGCAACAAGTCCTGCACATCGCCGGCACGGAGATGAACAGCCTGCACCAGCAACTCTCCGGCGCCGGCCACGCGGTGCTGCTCACCGATGCCCGCGGGGTGATCCTCAACTGTGTCACCGCGCCGTCCGAACGCCGGATTTTCGAGCGCGCCGGGCTGTGGCTCGGTGCCGATTGGAGCGAAGCCTGTGAAGGCACCAACGGCATCGGCACCTGCCTGGTAGAGCGTCAGTCACTGACCATTCACCGTGATGAACACTTTCGCGGCCGGCACACCGGGCTGACATGTTCGGCGAGTCCGGTGTTCGATCCCCATGGCGACCTGCTGGCGGTGCTGGATGTGTCATCGGCCCGCGAGGCGGTGTCGCGCCAGAGTCAGTTTCACACCATGGCGTTGGTGAACCTGTCGGCCAAGATGATCGAGAGCTGTTACTTCCTGCGCCATTTCGAGCACCACTGGCTGCTGCGCTTTCACCTGCAGGCCGAATCGGTGGGCTTGTTCAGTGAGGGGCTGCTGGCGTTCGATGGGGAAGGGCGGATTTGTGCCGTCAACCAGAGCGCGCTGAATTTGCTCGGCCAGGTGCGCGACGGCTTGCTGGGGCAACCGGTCGACGCGTTTTTCGACTGTTCGCTGGACGCATTGCTCGGTCGCGCCAGCGCCAATGCCACCGCCAGTTGGCCCCTGCGCACCCGCGATGGGAGGCATCTGTTTGCGGCCTTGCGTGGTCAGCCACGCACGGTGCCGGCTGCCGTGGTCAAGGCGCAGCCGGCACCTGTGCCCGGCATCTGCCTGGGCGACCCGACGCTGCAAACCAATTTTCGCAAGGCGCTGCGCGTATTCGAGCGTGACGTGCCATTGCTGATCAACGGCGAAACCGGTTCCGGCAAGGAAGCCTTCGCCAAGGCCGTGCACCACGCCAGCCAGCGCGCGGGTAACCCTTTCGTGGCGCTCAATTGCGCCGCCATCCCGGAAAGCCTGATCGAAAGCGAACTGTTTGGCTACCGCGGCGGTAGCTTTACCGGTGCGCGCAAGGAGGGCATGCACGGCAAGTTGCAACAGGCCGACGGCGGAACGCTGTTTCTCGATGAAATCGGTGATATGCCCCTGGCCCTGCAAACCCGCCTGTTGCGTGTGCTGGAGGATCGCAAGGTGGTGCCGCTGGGCGGTGAACCCCAGGTGGTGGATGTGCGCATCATCAGCGCGACCCATAGGAATTTGCTGGCGCGTGTGCAGGACGGCAGTTTTCGCGAAGACCTGTACTACCGACTCAACGGTCTGGAAATCGCCCTGCCACCCTTGCGCGAGCGCAGTGACCGATCCCAGGTGCTGGACTTCCTGCTCGCCGAAGAGGCCGGGGCGCACTCGGTGCAGCTGGACCCCGATGCTCGCCAGGCGCTGCTGGCCTTTGCCTGGCCGGGCAACCTGCGCCAGCTGCGGACGTACTGCGTACCCTGGTGGCGCTGTGTGATGACGGCCGAGTGGGGTTGGCGGACCTGCCTGCGCTGCTTCATCCGTCACCGATGCCGCCGCCGATCACCGAGTGGCCGCTGGAAGATGCCGAGCGCCAGACCCTGATAGCCGCGCTGGAGCGTCAGCATTGGCACATGACGCAGACCGCCGAACACTTGGGCGTAAGTCGCAATACGTTGTATCGCAAAATGCGCAAACATGGCATTAACCGCTCTGCCTCGTTGTGAGTTCGGTCTGTCAGTTGTTGTGCTCGTAGCGTGTCAGTGATACTGGGTTTTTATTGTTTAGTTGGAAACGTCATGCGTGTTGAGTTGGGCTGCGCTGACAGGAACTGTTCAGCGAAAAAGGCTCACTTAATTAAGGCAACTCGCAACAGTGTTTTCAAACAACAATAATTGCTCGGGTGAACGCGATGAGAATTACAACACCAACCGCTCCTTTTATTCCTGCACACCTTAATTCTTCACAACAGCCAGCGGTGAAAGCGCCCTCTACGCAGTCGGCCTCCTATGACAACGACGTGTTTGATCAGCCGTTGGGGCGCAGTAAGAGAGCGCTCAAGAATTTTCCCTGGTTTGGAAAAAAAATTTCCCCGCCGCCACTCCCTCCAAAGCCTGCTCCTGCCGGGCAGCTCTCCGTCCCACCCAAGCCTCAGCCAAAGCCTGGTCCGTCTGCAAAGCCTGGCTCGAATCTGGTGCAGGAAAAATTCAAGGGGACGGGGCAGGCGGTCATTCACGCCAATAAAATCAAGGTTCAGGATGAGTTGCTGCTGACCAACCTGCGTAAGCAGGCGCCGATCAGCGTGGCGGATGCCGCCAAACGTTTGATCGATGCTGACAAGCTAGTCAAAGCGGGCGTTATTTCCACGGCACCCAATGCCAGTCGCGTGGCCCGTGATGCGTTTATCAGCGCAGGTATCACCGGGATCGTCAGCGCGCCCATCAATGTGGCGTCCTATGCCGGCTCGGTGGCCACCGGCGAGTCGATCAAAGCCAACTATGCGCCGGGCGTGTTGCCGCCACCTTTTTTGCCGGGGGCGGGCAGCGCACCGAAACCCCAGGCCTCCTCGTCGACTGAATCGACACCGTCCGCGCCAGACCCGATCAATGCTCGGTTGGAGGAAGCCGAGATGAAGGTGCTGGGCATGGCGTCTACCGTAATGTTTATCCTCGGTGATACGCGCAGTGTCTTTACCAAAGATGAAGGTTGGCCTACCGATAATGCCGCACGTTTGAACAACCTTGAGAAGTTGCTCGGTGTATCGGAACAACAGCTGAAAAAAGCGGCTCGGCAAAACGGCCTTGTGTTCAAACCGTATAAGCCTGGGGACGCTATTCCCACAAAACCGGAACAGCGCCTTGATCTGATCGATAAGAAATTCGAACGCATGGTCGACACGCATGAGAAGTTGCGCTTTCTTGCCGCGATGAAAGAGGCTGAAAATAAAGCTGGGGCTGTAACGACCGCCTGAACAGCGTTGCGGCCGAGCAAAGGTCCCAGCGACACGTTGCTCGGCCGCAGGCTGTATAAAGGGTGCGATTTCATACGCCCTGCGCTAACCTGCCTCGATGTTCAAGAGGTCAACCATGCATATTCATATTCTCGGTATTTGCGGCACGTTCATGGGTTCGATGGCGGTTCTTGCCAAAGAACTGGGCCATCATGTCACCGGCTCCGATGCCAACGTTTACCCGCCCATGAGCACGCAACTCGAGGCTCAGGGCATTGAGCTGACCCAAGGTTACGACCCCGCGCAATTCGACCCCGCGCCCGACCTGGTGGTGATCGGCAATGCCATGTCCCGTGGCAACCCTGCGGTCGAATACGTACTCAATAAGGGCTTGCCCTATGTCTCCGGCCCGCAATGGCTGGCTGACCACGTGTTGCAAGGGCGGTGGGTATTGGCCGTTGCCGGCACTCATGGCAAGACCACCACCAGCAGCATGCTCGCCTGGGTGCTGGAGCATGCGGGCATGAGCCCCGGCTTCCTGATCGGCGGTGTGCCGCAGAACTTCTCGGTGTCGGCGCGCCTGGGCGATACGCCGTTCTTTGTGATTGAAGCGGACGAATACGACAGCGCGTTTTTCGACAAGCGCTCCAAGTTCGTCCACTACCGTCCGCGCACGGCGATCCTGAACAATCTGGAGTTCGATCACGCGGATATCTTCCCCGATCTACCGGCGATTGAGCGTCAATTTCACCACCTGGTGCGCACCATTCCGAGCGAAGGCCTGGTGATTCACCCCACCACCGAGCCGGCCTTGCAGCGCGTGATCGAGATGGGCTGCTGGACCCCGGTGACAACCACGCGCCGGCGGACAGTGGCAGGTCAAATTGCTCAGCGAAGACGGTTCCAGGTTTGAAGTGCTGTTCGAAGGCGAAGCCCAGGGCATCGTCGAATGGGACATGACCGGCCAGCACAACGTCGCTAACGCCTTGGTGACGTTGGCGGCTGCGCGGCATGTGGGCGTAGTGCCATCCATGGGCATTGCTGCGTTGAGCGCGTTCAAGAGCGTGAAGCGGCGTATGGAAAAAGTCGCCGATGTGAACGGGATTACCATCTACGATGACTTTGCCCACCACCCCACGGCGATCGCCACCACACTGGATGGCCTGCGCAAGCGTGTGGGAGATGCTCCGATCATTGCGATCATCGAGCCGCGCTCCAACTCCATGAAGCTCGGCGCGCACCGCGATGGCTTGCCCGAAAGCGTCAACGATGCCGATCAGGCCGTGTGGTATGCGCCGCCCAACCTCGGCTGGGACCTGCCGGGCATCGCAGCGTTGTGCACCGTGCCGTCGACGGTTTGCGACAGCATTGAAGGCATTATCGAGTACGTCAAACAGCAGGCCAAATCGGGCACCCACGTGGTGGTCATGAGCAACGGCGGCTTTGGCGGCCTGCATGGCAAGCTGGCCGAGGCGCTCAAATGAGCGGCCCTGAACGCGTTACCCTCGCGATGACCGGCGCCTCGGGTGCGCCCTATGGTCTGCGCCTGCTCGACTGCCTGGTGCGCGAAGGCCGCGAGGTGCACTTTTTGATCTCCAAGGCCGCGCAACTGGTGATGGCCACCGAAACCGACGTGGCGCTGCCGGCCAAGGTGCAGACCATGCAGGCGTTCCTCACCGAGTACACAGGTGCGGCGGCGGGGCAGATCAAGGTCTATGGCAAAGAGGATTGGATGTCGCCGGTGGCCTCGGGCTCCGGTGCTCCTGCGGCGATGGTGGTGGTGCCGTGTTCCACCGGTACGCTGTCGGCGATTGCCACGGGGGCCTGCAACAATTTGATCGAGCGTGCGGCGGACGTGACCTTGAAAGAGCGTCGCCAGTTGATCCTGGTGCCGCGCGAGGCGCCGTATTCGAGTATTCATCTGGAGCACATGCTCAAGTTGTCGAATATGGGCGTGACCATCCTGCCGGCGTCGCCGGGCTTCTATCACCAGCCGCAAACCATCGATGACCTGGTGGACTTCGTGGTGGCGCGCATTCTCAACCTGTTGAACATCCCGCAGGATATGCTGCCGCGTTGGGGCGAACACCATCTGAGCAGCGATGAATAAGGCGCTGCTGCTGGTGCTGGCGCTGCATCTGACGGGCTGCGCCACCGCGCGTACGCTGGACGCCGCGCAACCCGGCGCGCCGGTGGTATATGCCGGCACGCGGCTGGACTTGTATGCGATCAATGGCGGCTGCTGCGCCAAGGATCGGTTTGGCGCCGAGGCACCGAGTTACCCCGGCGTCGACCTGCCAGCCAGTGCGCTGCTCGATACCTTGCTGTTGCCGTTGTCGGTGTTGACGGTGCTGGGGGTTGGGTTTAACGCCACGGGCGGGTTATGAGGTAAATTCCTGCGGCAACACAAAACCAATGTGTAAGGTCTTTAGATCGCCTTACTTACCGAGTTTGCGCAGCTCATCCGACTCCACCACGCGCACCCCATCCTGCTCTTCCAGCGCCAGCCGCCACATGGCTCGCGCCAGTTCGCACACTTCAATGCCGTGGTATTTGCCCGGGATCAACCGCGACAACGGCCCGGCCAGTTGTTCGGCCAGACGCGGTTCCAATCGCTCCCCCAACAACAGCGATGGCCGCACGATGGTCAGTTGCGGCCAGTTCTGGGCCTTCAGCGCCTGCTCCATTTCGCCTTTGACCCGGTTGTAGAACACCGAGGATTTCGCGTCGGCGCCGATCGCGCTGATGACGATCAGGTGCCGTGCGCCCAGTTCCCGCGCGCGCTGGGCGAAGGCCACGACCAGGTCCAGGTCGACGGCGCGGAAGGCTGCTTCGGAACCGGCTTTTTTCAGGGTGGTGCCCAGGCAACAGAAGGCGATGTCCACCTGGCCACTCAATTGCGGGAGCAACGCCGCCGGGTCGCCCACCGGGTTTTCCAGGCGCGGGTGTTCGGCCAGAGGTTTGCGGCTGGGCGCCAGTACGCGGGTAACGGTGGGTTCGTTGAGCAGGCGATCGAGCAAGTGTTCGCCGGTAAGGCCAGAGGCGCCAGCCAGCAGGATATGCTGCGGTGTCAGGTACATGGTGTTTCCCCCTTGTTACACGTTACAGCTTAGTTGCCTTTGGCTTCCTTGCTATTCATTGAGACGCTTTCCAGCGCCTTTCGTGCCTGCTGTTTACGTAATAATTGCCAGTGGGCGATCACCCCCTTGGGGGCCCAGATTTGTGGTTCGGACGCTTCGAAGTTGTCCGCCTGTTCGCGTTCGGCCACGTGCAGTTGCGCCAGCTTGAAGGCTTGCTGCAAGTCGTCGGTCTGGTTGAAGGCTTGAGCGAAGAGAGCGTCGCCGAAGTAAGTAAAGTCCGCTTCCTCCGAGCAACCGAAGGACACCCGGTCAGCCCGCGAGGCGGTCATGATCAGCGTGCGATCGTCTTTGAGCGCCGGGATGAAACCGCCGGAGTAGCAGGCGGAGATCACCACGATCTTGTCGCGGTTTTTCAGCGGTGCCAGTACGGCGGCCAGTTCATCGGCCGGCAGGTCGGCCAGCTCCATGCGCGGCTGGTCCAGCACCAGTTCGTGTTCGTGGGTGCCGTGGCTGGTCATGTAGATAAACACAAGGTCCTCCGGCCCGGTGCGTTCGGCCAGGGTTTGGACCGCCTGGCGCAGGCTTTCGCGGGTGGCCAGGGGGCGGTCGGCGATATGGTCGCGGTGGTTGACCAGACGGACCTGCCCGCGTGCACCGAAGCGCGAGGCAAGCAGGTTGCTGACGTAATCCGCTTCGCGCAGGAATACGCTTTGTTTGCCGTCGCCGGCCAGCACCAGGGTATACAGCTCCACGGCGGGGGTGGATGCGGGTACGGCGGCCAGGGCTTCATCGAGCAAGCGGCCCTGGGCCAGTACGCCGAGTTCCAGCGGGTCGGGCAGTAATTTGCCGTCGGCATCGCGCACGCGCAGGCCATTGACCCAGGTGCCGGCTTGCACCGTGCCGTCGGTAAGTACCAGCGTGCCGCGACCCTGGTAATTGTCGCTGTCGAAGCCACCGATATAGAAGCTGCCGTCGGTGAGGTTCAAACGGCCCTCGCCGCTGAAGCGCCAGTCGCTGAACTGGCCGACATAATGGCTGCCGTCCACGCCGATCAACTCGCCCTTGCCGGTGAGCGCGCCTTCCTTGAACTGGCCGATCCACACGTCACCGTCGGCGTTTTCGTAGCGGCCCTTGCCGTTGAGCTGGTTCTGTTTGAACTGGCCGACATAGATGTCGCCGTCGGCGCTGTTGAAGGTGCCGTTGCCTTCCAGCTGACCTTCGACGAAACGCCCGCTGAACTGGTTGCCGCTGTCGTCGTTGCGCTGCCCTTCGCCGTTGGGCTTGCCGTGGGCGAATTGACCCTGGTACTGGCTGCCGTCGGCCAGTTCCAGCGACCGAGGCCGGAGTACTGGTCGTCCTTGAATTCGCCGCGATAGGTCATCTGCCCTTCTTTGAGGGTGCCTTCGCCGTTGCGCCGGCCCTTGCTGAACCCGCCGACATAGTGGCTGCCCGCGGTGGTCAGGCTGCCCTGACCGTCGAACAGGCCCTGCTTGAACTGGCCTTTATAGACTTCGCCATTGCTGCCATGCCACTCACCCTGGCCGTGCCACTGGCCTTTGTCGAACGCGCCGGCGTACCAGCTGCCGTTGGGGTAGTCGACGCGACCCTGGCCTTGCAGCAGGCCGTTGACCACATCGCCCCGGTAACGACCGCCATCGGGCAGGCGCGCGTCGGGCGGCAACAGCGATTCGCCGTCTCCGCAAGCGGTGAGCAACAGGACTAGGGCAAGGGGAGCGAGTGGGCGCATAGCGGGATCCGGATAATTGAGCGCCGAGTATGCCGCAGCTGCGAGTTTCATACATAAATTTACATACCCTGTGGTGAGTTTCAGTGCCTCACCACAGGGAACGCCTTACACGAAACAGAGTGACAGCGACTCTGCGATGTAAGCCGGTTTTTCCTGACCTTCGATTTCCAGGGTGGCGGTGGCCTTGAACAGCCACTGGCCGGGTTTTTTCTCGGTGACGTCGGTGAGGCTGACGTTCAGGCGCACCTTGGAGTTGACCTTCACCGGCTGGATAAAGCGCACGCTGTCCAGGCCATAGTTGATCGCCATCTTCAGGCCTTCGGGCATGATCAGGATGTCTTCCATCAGCTTGGGCATCAGCGACAGCGACAGGAAGCCGTGGGCGATGGTGCTGCCGAACGGGGTTTGCGCGGCCTTGACCGGGTCGACGTGGATGAACTGATGATCGCCGGTGGCCTCTGCGAACAGATTGATGCGTGCCTGATCAATGGTGAGCCATTCGGAACGTCCCAGTTCCTTGCCGACATAATCGTTGAGCTGCGCTACGGGTACATAGGGCATTGCGTCTCTCCTTGGTTCATCGATACGGTTTTCATGGGTGACAGACAACCAATGTAGATCATCATGGGCAACCGGCACGGTCAACCCACCATGCTCTTGGCGAATGCCGATCCATAGCGCCGGCATGCTTATAATGCGGGCGAGTTTCGAGGGGAGAGAGCGAATGCTGTTACGTGGCCTGACCTGGCTGGTGCTGTTTCAATTGATCGGTACGGCGATCAATCATTTGCTGTTGCCGGTATTGCCGGGTCCGATTATCGGCCTGCTGCTGATGCTGGGTTTCCTGATCTGGCGTGGCGAAGTCGGCGAGCCACTGAGCCTGGCGGCGAGCAGCCTGTTGCGCTATTTGCCGTTGCTGCTGGTGCCGCCGGCGGTCGGCGTGATGGTCTACGCCAAGGACATCGCTGCGGATTTCTGGGCCATCGTCGGTGCGCTGGTGCTGTCGCTGGTGGTGGCCATGGCGTTTGTCGGTGTGCTGATGCAGCAGATGGTCAAGCGCAAGGAGAAGGACCAATGATGTTCGACTGGCAGGGGGCGTGGACGGCGGTGATTCATCACCCGCTGTTCGGCATCGGCATCACCCTCGGCGCCTATCAACTGGTGCTGGCGGGTTTCGAGAAAACCCGCTGGATCTTCCTGCAGCCGGTGCTGGTCTCCATGTTGTTGGTGATCGGCGTGTTGCTCAGCTGTGGCCTGAGCTACGTCGAGTACCGCAAGAGCACCGAGATCATGGGCATCCTGCTCGGCCCGGCCACGGTGGCCCTGGCGGTACCGCTTTATCTGAATCTGCGGCGGATTCGCCAATTGTTCTGGCCGATTTTTACTACGCTGGTGTTAGGCGGGGTGTTGGCTACCGGGCTGTGTGTGCTGCTGGGTTGGTGGTTCGGTGCCGAGCACATGGTGTTGATGACCATGGCGCCCAAGTCGGTGACTTCGCCGATCGCTATGCTTGTGGCCGAGCAGATCGGCGGCGTGGCGGCATTGGCGGCGGTGTTTGTACTGATCACCGGCGTGGTCGGCGCGATGGTCGGCCCGGCGTTGCTCTCGCGTCTGGGCGTGCGCAGCCCCGAGGCGCGCGGCATGGCCCTGGGCATGACCGCGCACGCGGTCGGCACCTCTGTGGCCCTGCAGGAAAGCGAAGAGTGCGGCGCCTTTGCGGCGTTGGCCATGAGTCTGATGGGCGTGGCCACGGCGGTATTCCTGCCGCTGGCTGTGTCGGTAATTGTTTAAACCAGGTTTAAGGACGCTTTTATGAGTCTGGCGCTGTTCCCGCTCAATACCGTGCTGTTTCCCGGCTGCACCCTCGATCTGCAAATATTTGAGGCGCGCTACCTGGACATGATCAGCCGCTGCATGAAAAAGGGTGAAGGCTTCGGCGTGGTGTGCATCCTCGAAGGCAAGGAGGTCGGCATCGCCCCGGATGGCTACGCCCTGATTGGCTGCGAAGCGCTGATTCGCGACTTCAAACAGCAGGACAACGGCCTGCTCGGCATTCGCGTCGAGGGCGGCCGTCGTTTCCGCGTGCGCGACGCCGGAGTGCAGAAGGACCAACTGCTGGTAGCCGATGTGCAATGGCTGCAAGAGGTGCCGGACCAGCCATTGGACGAAGAAGATGCCGACTTGCTGGCGTTGCTTGAAGCGCTGGCCGAGCATCCGATGGTTGCGTCGCTGGACATGGACGCCCGCGCCGAAGGCCAGCAGGCCCTGGGCAACCAACTGGCGTATTTGTTGCCGTTTACCGAGGCCGACAAGATCGAACTGCTGCAACTCGACGACCCGCAGCAACGCCTAGATGCGATCCAGATGTTGCTGGATGAGTTGCAGGGCGAGTTGTTTACCTGAATCTCAGGACTATCCTACGTATCTTTCAGGCATTTCTGTGTCTCTGCGGTAGTCGACTCAACTAGTTTCCGATCACTCAATCATGATCTGGGGATGAAAAATGATTCGGCTGACGCAATCGGAACAAGCGACCTGGGATGCCTTTTTTGTCAGTGTCACTACGCAATTGATCCAGCACCATGAGCAGCGTGGCCCGGAGTACATTGTCGAGCGCGCCGCTGAAATAGCTGACGAAATGTTGCTGGAGCGACGGGAACGCTGCGCCGAACGGCGAACCGCCGCGGTGGACTGGATCGGCCCTGCCAAGGGTCAGTAGGCATACCTGAGCAGCGCGTGGGAGGTGCCGGTGAGTGCGATAAAACCGAGCACCGCGACCACGGCGGGCAGCACCAGCCACCAGGCCTTGGCCGACATCGGCGGCAGCGGGCTGCGGTACTCGCTGGCTGTGAGGCTGAACGCGCACACGGTCATTGCCAGCAGGGTCCCGGCGAGAATATCCGAGGGCCAATGGACACCGAGGTACACCCGCGAAAGTGCGATGAAGGCTGCGGGAATGCACCCCAGCAGCAACCACGTCAACCGCAGTCGCGTGGGTTGGCCGCGCCCTGCGAGCACCGCCAGGGCCAGGAAAAACGCAAAGGCCCCCGAGGCATGGCCGCTGGGCATGCTGAAACTGGTCAAAGGATCTGTCAGGATTTCCGGGCGACCGCGCGCGAAAAACAGCTTGCTGGCCGTATTGATCACGGCGGCGCCGGCCAGGGTTACGCCCACGAACAGCGCGTGGCGCCATTGTCGAGCCGCCAGCAGCAGGCCGGTGAAGATCGCGCTGGCGACGAACATCTTCTTGAACTCGCCCAGTTGCGTCACCCTCACCATGGTTTCATCCAGCCACGGGCTGCGATGCTCCTGCACCAGTGCGCTCAGGCCCTGGTCGAAGTCGTCCAGGTGCGGGTAGCCGATAAACAGCGCGATCAATAGCGTCAGGCTGGTGCAACCGATCCACATTGTGGCGCGTCGATGCTCGCGCAGGCTGCTGTTCAGGCTCAGCCCCAGCAGCGCCGCCAGACACGCCGTCACCACCCCAGCCTCGGGCCAGAACCCTTCGGGCAACGGCAGACGGAACGCGGCGCCAGCGGCCCAGCCCGGCAGCAGGTAGGCTACCGTCCAGCCGGCTGCGGCGAGCACGCTCACCAAGGCAAAACGCGGGAACGGCATGTCGCACATCCCGGCGACCATCGGCAGCATGGGACGCAACGGGCCGATGAAACGTCCGACCAACAGGCTGGCAATGCCGTACCTGTGAAAGTAGGTCTCTGCACCGTTCATCCATTCGGGATGATGGCGCAAGCCGGGCAGCCGGCGGATGTTCTGGTGGAAGTGCCGGCCCAGGAAGTAGGAGATCCCGTCACCCAATAATCCGCCCAGAAAACCCAGCATCAGGGTTTCGCTCAGCGACAACGCACCGCTGCCGGCCAGTGCGGCAAAGGCAAACAGCAATACCGTGCCCGGCACGATCAGTCCGGCAATCGCCAGGCACTCCACGCACGCGACGATAAACACCGCCGCAGCCAGCCATTGCGGGTTCAGGCTCAGCCAGCCGGTGATGCTATCGAGCCATTGGCCCATACAATCCACTCCATCTCTGTAATGCATATGCTGAAACGCTGATGATCAACTGTGGGAGGTGTTGTGTGCATCTACCCGGTCAGATCAAAAAGTAGTCGCGGCCTTCGACCTGGCCCCGGCGCAGCGGGTTCCGCGTGCAATATGGCGCGTAGCCTGCATCGACGAAACGGTACATCAAATGCTCATCACGCCCACTGGGAATGCCCAGTCGCGTAGTCTGGATGATCTGCGTCGGCACCTGGCCCACGTCTTCCACATACAGCAACTCCTGGTCGAAGCGCTTGGCATCCCACATCGGCACTTTCAGGCCCAGCGCCTTGCACAGCAATGTCTGGCCGGCGCAGAGCTTTTGCGACGGGCGCGGGCTGCCGTCGGCAGTCGGGTTGTTCAGCAGCATCTGCGCCAGGCTCGCCGGGCCGGAAATTTCATCGACCCACGGATAGGCCGACTTGATCAGCACGGCGTTGCCCGGGCCCTGGGCGCTGAAGTTCAACGAATCACCGCCACGGGCGTAGTACATGTAGATATGACCACCATCCAGAAACAAAGCCTTACGCTTTTCTGTGTAGCCGAGCGAGGCGTGGCTGCCTTTTTCCGCCACGTAATAGGCTTCGGTTTCAATAATTCGTGCTGAAAGCCACAGGTCGCCGACACGATGACGTATGACTTTTCCCAGCAGTTCGCGCGCGAGGATTTGTGCATCGCGGTCGAAGAAGCTGTCGGGCAGGGCATTGGCGGGCAGTTGGAGCGAAGTGCTGGGCATGGCGGTAGAGGTAAATACGGCTAAATGTGACGGAATCATAACAACTCCCACCTTAATTACCGCTGAACCTCAGGTTTTTACAGTTCATTTCGACCATCCGCCCCTCACCGCTGTCAGTCGAGCGGCGTCACAGCTATAATCTGCCGCTTTCCTCTTTGCCAAGACTCCCTGACCATGACTGAGTCCGTTCTTGACTACATGACCCGCCTGGGTCGCGCTGCCCGTCAGGCCTCGCGGTTGATCGCCCGTGCGAGCACCGCGCAGAAGAACCGTGCCCTGCTGGCCGCCGCCGACGCTCTGGATGCTTCGCGCTCCGAGCTCGCCGCCGCCAACGAACTGGACCTGGCCAGCGGCCGCGCCAATGGCCTGGAGCCGGCCCTGCTGGACCGCCTGGCGCTAACCCCGGCACGTATCGACGACATGATCGAAGGCCTGCGTCAGGTGGCCAAGCTGCCTGACCCCATCGGTGAAATCCGCGACATGCGCTACCTGCCGTCCGGCATCCAGGTCGGCAAGATGCGCGTGCCCCTGGGCGTGATCGGCATCATCTATGAGTCGCGTCCCAACGTGACCATCGACGCCGCAAGCCTGTGCCTCAAGTCCGGTAACGCCACGATCCTGCGCGGCGGTTCCGAGGCGATCAACTCCAACCGCGCCATCGCCGCCTGCATCCAGCAAGGCCTGGCCGTGGCCGAGTTGCCGGCCGACGTGGTGCAGGTGGTGGAAACCACCGACCGTGCCGCCGTCGGCGCGTTGATCACCATGCCCGAGTTCGTCGACGTAATCGTGCCGCGTGGCGGCAAGAGCCTGATCGAGCGCGTCAGCCGTGATGCCAAGGTGCCGGTCATCAAGCATCTGGACGGCGTGTGCCATGTGTTCATCGATATCGCCGCCGATATCGACAAGGCAATCCGCATCGCCGACAACGCCAAGACCCACCGCTATGCGCCGTGCAACACCATGGAAACCCTGCTGGTGCACGTTGGCATTGCCGAGCGCGTGCTGCCGCCGCTGGCCGCCATCTACCGTGACAAAGGCGTGGAGCTGCGCGGTTGCGAACGCACCCGTGCGCTGTTGGGCGCGGACGTGATCGAGGCGACCGAGCAAGACTGGTACACCGAATACACGGCGCCGATCCTGTCGATTCGAATCGTTGACGACCTGGACCAGGCCATCGAACACATCAACAAATACGGCTCCAAGCACACCGACGCGATTGTTTCCGAGCATTTCAGCGATGCCCGTCGTTTTCTCAACGAAGTGGACTCCGCTTCGGTGATGGTCAACGCTTCGACACGCTTTGCCGACGGCTTTGAATATGGCCTGGGCGCGGAGATCGGTATTTCCACCGACAAGCTCCATGCCCGTGGCCCGGTTGGCCTTGAAGGCCTGACCAGCGAGAAGTATGTGGTGTTCGGCGACGGTCATGTGCGCACTTGATGGCTAAACGCATCGGGCTGCTCGGCGGTACTTTCGACCCCGTGCACATCGGCCATTTGCGCAGCGCCCTGGAAGTCGCGGATGCCCTGGCGTTGGATGAACTGCGCCTGATCCCCAATTTCCGGCCGCCGCATCGCGACACGCCGCAGGTGTCACCACAGCAGCGCCTGGAAATGGTGCGCCTGGCCGTGGAGGGCATAGCGCCGCTGGTGGTGGACGACCGCGAACTCAAGCGCGATAAACCGTCCTACACTGTCGACACCCTGGAACTGATGCGCGCCGAGTTGGCCGCCGATGACCAGGTGTTTCTGCTTTTGGGCTGGGACGCATTTTGCGGCCTGCCCTCTTGGCATCGCTGGGAGGAACTCCTCCAGCATTGCCACATCCTGGTTTTGCAACGCCCGGATGCCGACAGCGAACCGCCGGATGCCTTGCGCAACCTGCTGGCCGCGCGGTCGGTAAGTGACCCCTTGGCCCTGACCGGGCCGAACGGGAATATTGCATTCGTCTGGCAGACCCCGCTTGCGGTGTCCGCCACCCAGATCCGTCAACTGCTGGCCAGCGGTAAGTCGGTACGTTTCCTGGTGCCTGACGCGGTCCTGGCCTACATCGATGCGCACGGGCTTTACCGTGCGTCGAACTGAAAAGGCGCGCTTGTCGCTACGCACCGTCGTGCAGCGAGCGCCCGAACATACGAGCAAAACGAGTTTTATATGACGAACAAAGACGTAAGCAAAGTTAAGCGCAAAGGCACCTTCAAAAGCGCTCCGCTGCCGGTTGAAGCCCACGTTGGCCCTGAGCTGGCTGGCGAAGAGCTGGTGAAAGTCGCCGTGGCTGCCCTGGAAGACGTGAAAGCCCAGGACATCCAGGTGCTGGACGTGCGCGACAAGCAGAGCATCACCGACTTCATGATCATCGCCACCGGTACCTCCAACCGCCAGATCGGCGCGATGCTGGACAAGGTGCGCGAAGCCGTCAAAGCCCAGGGCGTCAAGCCGCTGGGTGAAGAAGGCAAGGGCGACAGCGACTGGGTGCTGCTGGACATGGACGACGTGATCGTTCACATGATGACTTCCAACGCCCGCCAGTTCTACGACCTGGAACGCCTGTGGAAGGGCGCCGAGCAGAGCCGTGCCGCCGATGGCAAGCACCACAGCCCGGAAGTGGGCCATGCGCACTTCGACAAGCTCAACAAAGACCAGGAATAAGGAACGGCTGTGCGCCTGCGTCTGATCGCTGTCGGTTCACGCATGCCCAAGTGGGTGGAAGAAGGCTGGCACGAATATGCCAAGCGTCTGCCCGCTGAGCTGTCGCTTGAACTGGTGGAAATACCGCTCAACACCCGGGGCAAGAACGCCGATGTGGCGCGGTTTATCCGCCAGGAAGGCGAAGCCATGCTGGCCAAGGTCGGCCCCAACGAGCGCATTGTCACCCTCGAAGTGCACGGCAAACCCTGGAGCACCGAGCAATTGGCGGTGGAACTGGACCGCTGGCGCCTGGATTCGCGCACCGTCAACTTCATGGTCGGCGGCCCCGAAGGGCTGGCGCCGGAAGTCTGTGCGCGGGCGACAGCGCTGGTCGTTGTCGGCATTGACCTTGCCGCACCCGTTGGTAAGGATCCTGATCGGTGAACAGCTGTATCGCGCCTGGACAGTGCTGTCCGGGCACCCTTACCACAAATAATCTGCGCCTTTCCCGATGACTCAGCCGATCCGCATCAAGGACCACGAGAAAGACGCACGTCTGGTGCGCGCGCGCGTGGTGTTTGGCGCGATCATGGTAGTGACGTTGATTGGGGTGCTGATCGCTCGCCTGTATTTCCTGCAGGTGATCCAGTACGACTATCACTCCACGCTGTCGGAAAACAACCGGGTGCACGTGCAGCCGATTCCGCCGACCCGTGGGTTGATCTTCGACCGCAATGGCGTGGTAGTGGCGGATAACCGGCCCAGTTTCAGCCTGAGCATGACCCGCGAACGTTCCGGCGACTGGCAGCAGGTGCTCGATGTCATCGTCGAAGTGCTGCAACTGACCCCGGAAGACCGGGTGATCTTCGAAAAGCGCATGCGACAGGGGCGCCGGCCATTCGAACCGGTGCCGATCCTGTTCGAGCTGACCGAAGAGCAGATCGCCCGGATCGCGGTGAACCAGTTCCGCTTGCCGGGTGTGGAAGTGGTGGCGCAGTTGGTGCGCCATTACCCGCAAGGGCCACACTTTGCGCATTCCGTCGGCTACATGGGACGTATCAACGAGAAAGAGCTCAAGAGCCTCGATCCCGTCAACTACAGCGGCACCCACCACATCGGCAAGACCGGCATCGAGCGTTTCTACGAGCCCGAGCTGCACGGCCAGGTGGGTTACGAAGAGGTCGAGACCAACGCCCGCGGTCGCGTCTTGCGTGTGCTCAAGCGTACCGACCCGGTGCCGGGCAAGGACATTGTGCTGAGCCTGGACATCAAACTGCAGGAAGCCGCGGAGATGGCCCTGGGAGGTCGGCGTGGCGCGGTCGTGGCACTGGACCCGAAGACCGGCGAAGTGCTGGCGATGGTCAGCCAGCCGAGCTTCGACCCGAACCTGTTCGTCACCGGTATCAGTTTCAAGGCGTATGCCGAGCTGCGTGACTCCATCGACCGGCCGCTGTTCAACCGGGTGCTGCGTGGTCTGTACCCGCCGGGTTCGACCATCAAGCCGGCGGTAGCGATTGCCGGCCTGGACGCCGGTGTGGTCACCGCATCGAGCCGAGTCTACGACCCCGGCTACTACATGCTGCCCAACTACGATCACAAATACCGTAACTGGAACCGCACCGGTGACGGCTATGTCGACCTGGACACCGCGATCATGCGTTCCAACGACACCTATTTCTATGACTTGGCCCACAAGCTGGGGATCGACCGTTTGTCTGCCTATATGGGCAAGTTCGGCCTCGGTCAGAAAGTCTCCCTGGATATGTTTGAAGAGTCCCCAGGCTTGATGCCATCGCGGGAGTGGAAGCGTGCAACCCGCCGGCAGGCCTGGTTCCCGGGCGAAACCCTGATTCTGGGGATCGGCCAGGGCTATATGCAGGCAACGCCATTGCAATTGGCGCAAGCCACGGCGCTGGTGGCCAACAAAGGCATCTGGAACCGACCGCACCTGGCCAGGACCATCGAAGGCGAAAAGCCGGTGGATGAGAACCCGATTCCGGACATCGTGCTGCGTGATCCCTCGGACTGGACCAAGGTCAACCACGGTATGCAGCAGGTGATGCACGGTGCCCGAGGCACCGCGCGCAAGGCGGCGATCGGCGCGCAATACCGCATTGCCGGCAAGAGTGGTACGGCCCAGGTGGTCGCGATCAAGCAGGGCGAGAAATACGACCGCTCCAAGGTCCAGGAACGCCATCGCGACCACGCCTTGTTTGTCGGCTTCGCGCCGGCGGACGACCCGAAGATCGTGGTCGCGGTGATGGTCGAGAACGGCGAGTCCGGTTCCGGCGTCGCTGCACCGGTGGTGCGCCAGGTGATGGACGCCTGGTTGCTGGCCGACGACGGCAGGCTCAAGCCCGAATTTGGCGGCCCCCCTTCAATTCCCGAGGTTACGGCCAGTGAAGAGTAACTTTGACCGCATCCTCTCCAGCGAAGATGTGATGCGTCGCCGTGCGACGTTGCTGCAACGTATGCACATTGATGGCCCGTTGCTGATCCTGCTGCTGACTCTGGCGGCCGGCAGCCTGTTCGTGCTGTATTCGGCCAGCGGCAAGAATTGGGACCTGCTGATCAAGCAGGCGTCCTCGTTCGGCCTGGGCCTGTTGTCGATGGTGGTCATCGCTCAACTGGAACCGCGCTTCATGGCGCGCTGGGTACCGTTGGGGTATGTCGCCGGCGTGTTACTGCTGGTGGTGGTGGACGTCATGGGCCACAACGCCATGGGCGCGACCCGCTGGATCAATATTCCGGGGGTGATTCGCTTCCAGCCGTCGGAATTCATGAAGATCCTGATGCCGGCCACGATTGCCTGGTATTTATCCAAGCGCACCTTGCCGCCGCAGCTCAAGCATGTGGGGATCAGCCTGATCCTCATCGGCGTCCCGTTTGTACTGATCGTGCGTCAGCCGGACCTCGGTACCTCGCTGCTGATCCTGGCCGGTGGCGCGTTCGTGCTGTTCATGGGCGGGCTGCGCTGGCGCTGGATCCTCAGCGTGCTGGCCGCCGCCATTCCCGTGGCCGTGGCCATGTGGTTCTTCTTTATGCACGACTACCAGAAACAGCGGATTCTTACCTTCCTCGACCCGGAAAGCGATCCGCTGGGCACCGGCTGGAATATTATCCAGTCGAAGGCGGCCATCGGCTCCGGCGGCGTATTTGGCAAGGGCTGGCTGCTGGGCACCCAGTCCCATCTGGACTTTCTGCCCGAGAGCCACACCGACTTCATCATTGCGGTGATGGGCGAAGAGTTCGGCCTGGTGGGCATTTGCGCGCTGCTGCTGATCTATTTACTGCTGATCGGGCGCGGCCTGGTGATTACCGCTCAGGCGCAGACGCTGTTCGGCAAATTGCTCGCCGGCAGCCTGACCATGACTTTTTTTGTTTACGTTTTCGTCAACATCGGTATGGTCAGTGGCCTGTTGCCGGTGGTGGGGGTGCCGTTGCCGTTCATTAGCTACGGCGGAACTTCGCTGGTGACATTGATGTCAGCGTTTGGGGTTTTGATGTCGATTCATACGCATCGCAAGTGGATCGCGCAGGTTTGAATAAGGTGAAGATGTCAATGCAAGTAATGCGCGGCTGGGCGACTCGGCATGCGTCCTGGATGAGCCTGATTGGGCTGCTGGGCGCGACGCAAGAGGCGCTGGCCGGTGACTACGATGGTTCACCCCAGGTCGCCGAATTTGTCGGTGAAATGACCCGCGACTACGGTTTTGCCGGTGAGCAACTGATGGGCGTATTCCGCGAGGCGCAGAGAAAGCAGGCGATCCTCGATGCCATCTCCCGCCCCGCCGAGCGCGTGAAGCAGTGGAAGGAATATCGTCCGATGTTCCTCACCGACGCTCGCGTGGCCCGAGGTGTGGACTTCTGGCGCCAGCATGAAGCCGTGCTGGCCCGCGCCGAGCAGGAATATGGCGTGCCGGCCCAGGTGATTGTCGCGATCATCGGCATTGAAACCTTTTACGGGCGCAATACCGGCAGTTACCGGGTGATCGACGCCTTGTCCACCCTGGGCTTCGACTACCCGCCCCGCGCCGACTTCTTTCGCAAGGAATTGCGCGAATTCCTGCTGCTGGCCCGCGAAGAGCAGGTCGACCCGCTGACCCTCAAAGGTTCCTATGCCGGTGCCATGGGCCTGCCGCAGTTCATGCCGAGCAGCTTTCGCGCCTATGCCGTGGATTTCGACGGCGACGGGCACATCAATATCTGGAGTAACCCGGACGATGCCATCGGCAGTGTGGCCAGCTACTTCAAGCGCCACGGCTGGGTGGGCGGCGAGCCTGTGGTGATCCGCGCCGATGTGGCCGGGGAGCGCGTCGATGAGGGCCTGACCCAGGGCATCGAGCCGGCCAAGACGGTCGGGGAGTTGCGGGCGCTGGGCTGGTCGAGTCAGAATGCGCCACGCGATGACATGCCGGTCACGGCGTTCCGCCTGGAAGGCGAAAATGGCCCTGAATACTGGATGGGCCTGAAGAATTTCTACGCGATCACGCGTTATAACCGCAGTGTGATGTACGCCATGGCCGTGCATCAGCTGTCAGACATGCTGGTCCAAGCACGGGGCAACAAGTAATGCGGGCATCGCTGTTCAATCAACCGCTCAAGCTGGTGGCGTTCGCCGCGTTGTCCCTGCTGGTCGTCAGTTGTTCCACCAGCCGCGGGCCGGCGCAGAAGGCCGGCGGCACCGCGGTGCGTTCCCAGCCGGGCCTGGACATCAACCGCGCGCACAAAGACGGCGCGCCGTGGTGGGATGTCGATGTGTCGAAGATCCCGGATGCCACCCCGACCCTGCACACCGGCGCCTACAAGGCCAACCCTTATACCGTGTTGGGCAAGACCTATTTCCCGCTGCAGGATTCCAAGACGTACGTGCAGTCGGGCACGGCGTCCTGGTACGGCACCAAGTTCCATGGCCAGAACACCGCCAACGGCGAAGTGTATGACCTGTACGGCATGAGCGCGGCGCACAAGACCCTGCCGCTGCCCAGCTATGTGCGCGTGACCAATCTCGACAACAACCGCACAGTGATTTTGCGGGTCAACGACCGTGGGCCGTTCTATTCGGACCGGATCATCGACTTGTCCTACGCCGCCGCGAAGAAACTCGGCTACGCCGAAACCGGCACCGCACGGGTCAAGGTCGAAGGCATCGACCCGGCGCAGTACTGGGCCCAGCGTGGCAAACCTGCGCCGTTGATGCTCAACGAACCGCAGGCCCCACAACCACAGGTAACCGCGTCGGCCGGCAAGATCGAGCAGTGGACACCGCCGCCCCAGCAGCACGCCCCGGACACCGTGGTGGTGCCTCGTGCGGCACCGGGTGCCTCGGCAGCGGGCGGGCAGTACCTGCAGGTGGGGGCTTTCGCCAACCCGGATGCGGCGGAACTGTTAAGGTCCAAGCTCAGCGGCATGGTCAGCGCGCCGGTGTTCATCAGCTCCATCGTGCGTAACCAGCAGACCCTGCACCGTGTACGGATGGGGCCGATCGGTTCGCCCAGCGAAGTGGCGCAAGTACAGAACAGTGTGCGTCTGGCCAACCTGGGGCAACCCAGCGTAGTGACCGCCGAATAAAAGATTGATGGTCCGGGCGCGTGCGCGTGCCTGAACCCTGGTTGTTGGCTCGTTGAACAATAAAAACCCGAAGGCAAGGGGTGAGCGAGCAACCGAACACGTGACAGTCTGGTAGCGGGCTGTCTGAATAAAAAGTTTTGCCCGCGAGGGCAAGTTTCCATAAGCAATTTCGAGAGACGGATGAACATCACCACCTTAGCCAAACGCACGTGCCTGCTTCTTTCGCTGATCATCACCCCGGCCGCCTGGGCGGTTGAAATGGTGCCGGCCTCACCGCAACTGGCCGCCAAGGCCTGGGTGCTCATGGATGCCGCCAGCGGCAACGTGCTGGTGGAGAACAACGGTGACCAGCGCCTGCCACCGGCCAGCCTGACCAAGCTGATGACGGCCTACATCGCGACCCTGGAAATCCGTCGCGGCCAGATCGGCGAGAACGATCCGGTGACCGTCAGCGAAAACGCCTGGCGCACCGGCGGTTCGCGGATGTTCATCAAGGTGGGTTCGCAAGTCACCGTGAGCGACCTGCTGCACGGCATCATCATCCAGTCCGGTAACGACGCCAGCGTCGCCCTGGCCGAGCACATCGCCGGCAGCGAAGACGCCTTCGCCGACATGATGAACAAAACCGTGGCCGACCTGGGCATGACCAACAGCCACTTCATGAACCCGACCGGCCTGCCGAACCCGGAGCACTATTCGTCGGCTCACGACATGGCGATCCTGGCCCGCGCGATCATTCGTGTCGACCCGGTGCACTACGCGATCTACTCCCAGAAGGAATTCTTTTGGAACAACATCAAGCAGCCTAACCGCAACCTGCTGCTGTGGCGCGACAAGACCGTCGACGGTCTGAAAACCGGCCACACCGAAGAAGCCGGCTACTGCATGGTGTCGTCCGCCGTACGTGACGGCCAGCGCCTGATTGCCGTGGTCTTCGGCACCAACAGCGAGCAGGCCCGTGCGGCCGAGACGCAAAAGCTGCTGACCTATGGTTTCCGCTTCTTCGAAACCCAGACCTTCTACCAGAAGGGTGCTGAGCTGGCGACCGCGCCGGTGTGGAAAGGCGCCACCTCGCAAGTCAAGGCCGGCCTGGCCGAAGACCTGACCCTGACCATGCCTAAAGGCCAGCTGAAAAAGCTCGCTGCGAGCATGACCATGAACCCGCAATTGGTTGCCCCAATCGCCAAGGGTGACGTGATCGGTAAGGTCGAAGTGAAGCTGGACGACAAGGTGGTGCACAGCGCCGACCTGATCGCACTGGACGCCGTCGACGAAGGTGGTATCTTCCGCCGCGTGTGGGATAGCATCCGTCTATTCTTCTACGGCTTGTTCAACTGATAGTGTGCACCTGCAAGGCCCCGTGTTGATCCGACACGGGGCCTTGCCCGTCGCCACGGCTTACGCTTACGAGGCCGTTACGCCATGACCGATAAAGAAGTAAAGGCGCCAAAAATCGAATTCCCGGTGACCGATTACCCTATCAAGGTGATCAGCGACACCGGTGTGGGCCGCAAAGACCAGATTCTCGACATCGTGCGTAAACACGCGACGATCAACGACAACCGCGTGGACGAACGATCCAGCTCCACCGGTAAATATACGACGATCCAGTTACACATCGTTGCGACCGGTCAAGACCAGCTCTACGACATCAACAGCGAACTGCGGGCCACCGGCTTCGTGCACATGGTGTTGTGATGTCACAGGTCCTGGGCTTTCGCGAGCTCGGCCGGATGGCGTACGAGCCGGTCTGGCACGCCATGCAGCGCTTCACCAACGAACGCGGCAGCTCGGCGCCCGATGAAGTCTGGCTGGTGGAACACCCGCCGGTGTTCACCCAGGGCCAGGCCGGCAAGGCTGAGCATCTGCTGCTTCCGGGGGATATTCCGGTGGTGCAGGTCGACCGAGGTGGCCAAGTGACTTACCATGGGCCCGGTCAGCTTGTCGCTTATTTGCTGCTGGACGTGCGCAAGCTGGGTTTTGGTGTGCGTGATCTGGTGAGCCGCATCGAGGCTTGCCTGATCGAGCTGCTGGCCAGTTACGGCGTGACCGCCGCGGCCAAGCCGGATGCACCGGGCGTGTACGTCGACGGCGCGAAAATCGCCTCCTTAGGGCTGCGTATTCGTCATGGGTGTTCCTTTCATGGCCTGGCCCTGAACGTGGACATGGACCTGGCACCGTTTCGGCGCATCAACCCGTGCGGTTATGCCGGGTTGGCGATGACGCAACTGAGCGACCACGCGACACCGATTAAATTTGCCGAGGTAAGTGCCCGGCTGCGCGCGCAGCTCGTCAAACACCTCGACTATGCTGAGCAGACGACCCTCACGGGCGGAATCGACTGATTATGACTACTGATGCAGTGCAAACCATGATCCCGACGCTGGACGTCACCGAGCGTCCGGCCCCGGCCCCGCGTGCCAAGGTGGAAGCCGGCGTCAAGCTGCGCGGCGCCGAGAAGGTTGCACGCATCCCGGTGAAGATCATTCCGACCACCGAACTGCCGAAAAAACCCGATTGGATCCGCGTGCGCATCCCGGTTTCGCCGGAAGTCGACCGTATCAAGGCGCTGCTGCGCAAACACAAGCTGCACAGCGTCTGTGAAGAAGCCTCCTGCCCGAACCTGGGCGAGTGCTTCTCCGGCGGCACCGCCACGTTCATGATCATGGGTGACATCTGCACCCGTCGCTGCCCGTTCTGCGACGTCGGCCACGGCCGTCCGAAGCCACTGGACGTGAACGAGCCGGAAAGCCTGGCCATCGCCATCGCTGACCTGAAACTCAAATACGTGGTAATCACCTCGGTAGACCGCGATGACCTGCGCGATGGCGGTGCCCAGCACTTTGCCGACTGCATCCGCGAAATCCGCAAGCTTTCGCCGAACGTGATGCTCGAAACCCTGGTGCCGGACTACCGTGGCCGCATGGACGTCGCGCTGGAAATCACCGCTGCCGAGCCGCCGGATGTGTTCAACCACAACCTGGAAACCGTGCCGCGCCTGTACAAGGCCGCGCGTCCGGGTTCGGACTATCAGTGGTCGCTGACCCTGCTGCAGAAATTCAAGCAGATGATGCCGCACATCCCGACCAAATCCGGCCTGATGCTGGGCCTGGGCGAAACCGACGAAGAAGTCATCGAAGTCATGAAGCGCATGCGCGAGCACGACATCGACATGCTGACCCTGGGCCAGTACCTGCAGCCGTCGCGCAGCCACTTGCCGGTGCAGCGTTTCGTGCACCCGGACACCTTCGCCTGGTTCGCCGAGGAAGGCTACAAGATGGGCTTCAAGAACGTCGCGTCGGGCCCGCTGGTTCGTTCTTCGTACCACGCCGACGAACAGGCCAAGCTGGTCAAGGCGAGCCTGGTTTCGTAATACAGATCTGCGCTACACCGCAGGTCCAATGTGGGGTGGGGGCAAGCCCCTCCCACATTTCGTTCCGCGTTAGTTAGGGAGAGTTGTATGGCAGCAGCCGTTCCAGCCCTTCGTGCTGAAGGCACCATCGCTCTGATCGCCCCCGCCGGCCCTGCCGCGCTGGACGTTGAAAAGGCCGGGCAATGGATGCGCGCCCGCGGCTACGACCTGCATATCTTCACCGGCGTCTATGAGCGCGACGGCTATCTCGCCGGCAGCGATGCAGTGCGCCTGCGCGACCTGCATGCCGCTTTCGCCAATCCCGATATCGATGCGATCTTCTGCCTGCGCGGCGGCTACGGTACCCCCCGTTTACTGGACGCGCTCGATTTCGAACTGATCCGTGCCAACCCCAAACCATTCGTCGGCTACAGCGACATCACCGCCTTGCACTTGGCGATCAACCGCTACGCCGGGTTCGTGACCTTTCACGGCCCGATGCTCAATGCCGATCTGCTCGGCGATAAGCAGGCACCGACCGAATCGTCCTTGCTGAGTATGCTGCGTGGCCAGCTCGGTACGGGCGCCGAGCTTAAGCACCCGGTGGCCTGGCCGTTGACCACGATTGCGCCAGGCATCGCCTGTGGGCGCTTGCTGGGCGGCAATCTGTCGATGATCGCCGCCGTGATGGGCACACCGTACGAAATCGACGCAGAAGGCGTCATCCTGTTTATCGAAGACGTCAACGAGCCGATCTACCGCATCGACCGCCTGCTCACGCATTTGCGCCTGGCAGGCAAACTGGCTCAGGTGGCCGGTGTGCTGGTGGGGGATGTGGCGGGCGTGGATAAGGTCGCATTGGATCGTCTGCTGAAGCAGACCTTCGAGCCGCTGTGCATTCCGGTGTTGTCCGGATGGCGCAGTGGGCACTGTGATCCGAACCTGACGTTGCCGATGGGGGCGCAGGTGCGGTTGGATGCGGGGGCGCAGCGGGTAGTGTTGGAGCAGGAGGTGATCTTCAGGCCCTGAAGCTGTTGTCGTCTGCTGAACCGCTATCGGGGGCAAGCCCCCTCCCACATGATCCGCGTACACTCTTTGGAATGCGGTCCAGTGTGGGAGGGGGCTTGCCCCCGATAGCGGTAGTCGCCATAAGCCAATCTAGCGGTTCTGCAACGACTCCAGCAACTTAACCGTCGGATACCCATCCGCCGGCCAGCCCAGCGCCTGCTGCGCCGCACGAATCGCTTTGCGTGTGTTGGCGCCGATAATCCCGTCCGGGTTGCCCGCGTCGTAGCCTTTGGCGCTCAGCGCCGTCTGCAAATCGATACGCTGTGAACGACTCAGCGGCAGCTCATCCTTGGGCCATTCGCCGCGAATCACACCACCGCCACCAAAGCGCTCCGACAGCAGGCCAACCGCCAGTGCGTAGGACGACGAGTTGTTGTACTTGAGGATCGCGCGGAAGTTATCCAGCACCAGGAACGCCGGGCCACGGTAGCCGGCCGGCAGCAGCAGGGCGGCGGACAGTGGGTCGACGTTGGGCGGCATGCTCGCGCCAGGTGGCAGCTGGATGCCCAGCCTCAGCCACTCGGCCACGCTCTTGCGCACGCCACCGTCGGCCAGGGCGTAATCGAAGTTCGCCGGCAGTTGTTTCACTTCGAAGCCCCACGCTGGCCTTTCTGCCAGCCGGAGCTTTGCAGGTAGTGCGCAGTGGAGGCGAGTGCGTCGGCCGGGCTGTTCCAGATATCGCGGCGGCCGTCGCCGTCGAAGTCCACGGCGTGGGTGTTGTAGGTGGTCGGGATAAATTGGGTCTGGCCCATTGCGCCGGCCCAGGAGCCTTTCATCTGGTCGGCCTGGATATCGCCGTGCTGGATGATCTGCAGCGCCGCCAGCAACTGCGCCTGGGCAAAGGCCGGACGGCGACCTTCGTAGGCCAGCGTTGCGAGGGAGCGGATCACCGAGTTGTTGCCCTGGAATTGGCCGAAGTTGCTCTCCATGCCCCATACCGAGACCAGCGCCTGGCGGTCGACGCCATAACGTTGCTCGATGCTTTGCAGGATGTCAGCGTACTTGATCAGCAGTGCCTGGCCATTGCGCACCCGCACTGGCGACAAGGCGCCGTCGAGGTATTCCCACACCGGCCGGGAGAACTCCGGCTGGCTGCGGTCGGCTCGGATCACCGCCATGTCCGGGGTGACATTGGCGAAGGCGTTATCAAACACCGCCGCTGTGATCCCGGCTTTCAAGGCGTCCACACGGAAACCTGCCTGCCATTCGGCGAAGGTCTGGGTCGGTTGGATATCGAGGTTGTCCACTGCCAGCGGGGCCACGACAGCGGGCGCGACCACGGGGGCGGTCGACAGCTTCGGCAGCGGTTGGGCGTCGGCGGCTGTCGGTTTTTCGGCGCAGGCGACAAGTAGAATGAGGCTGGAGGCAGCGATCAATTGGCGAAGGTGCCAGCGACGGGAAAGACTAGAGGGCATGCACAGGTCCAGGGGTTACAGATCAGATGCAGACCTTATCATGCCGGAGGGGCGCTTGCCTTCAGGCAGCCAGAAAGTAAGAAGCCTCCCAGCTATTAGACTGGAAGGCTTCGCGGCGGTAGCTGCCTTTGCCCTTGCCGGCGCGTTCCTGACGGCTGCGGAACAGTGGCTGGGCGATGATGGATTTGGCCTTGTTGGGGCCATGCTTGGATGGCTTTTTGCTCATGGTTTTGACTCTCTTGGGTGGAGGGAAGCGGTGCAAATAATCTGCCGAAGTCTGGCCGCTGTAAAGCCCGACAAGTTTTTTGAAATGTAAACGCGGTCCAAGTGTGGGAGGGAGCAAGCCCCCACATTGGTTTCGCAGTGTTTTTAGAAGAGGGGTTATTCAGCAGGTAATGCCAGGCGCTGACCAGACATCAACAGCGACAAACGGCTGAGGCTCATCCACGGCGAGCCGGCCGCCTGGCCCTTGATCTGCGCATCGATGCGCTGGGCCTCCAGCAACAGCTGCGCCCAGCGTTGCGCCGAGTGGCGTTGCAGGGCTTTGCTCATCAGGGGTTTGCGCTTGTCCCACACCGGTGGCCGGGCCTGGCTGAAGCATTTGTCCAGTGGTGTGCCCTGGCTGTATTGCAGGGCGATATTGGCCAGTACCCGCAGCTCCCGGGCCAGGGCCCAAAGAATCACCGGCGGCTCCACGCCTTCGCCGCGCAGGCCTTCGAGCATGCGCAGGGCGTGGGCGGGTTCGCCGTTGAGGATCGCGTCCACCAGGCCGAACACGTCAAAGCGTGCGCTGTCGGCCACCGCACCCTGCACGGTCTCGACGGTGATCTGCCCGTCTTCGGCCATCAGCTTGAGCTTTTCGATTTCCTGGGCGGCGGCCAGCAAGTTGCCTTCGACCCGTGCGGCGATCAGCTCTATAGCATCCTGGGTCGCCGACAACCCCGATTGTGAAAGGCGCTGACGAATCCATTGCGGCAACTGACTACTGTCCACCGGCCAGATCTGGATGAACTGGGTCTGTGCCCCTTCCACCAGAGCCTTGCCCCACTTGGTTTTCTGCGCACTGCCGTCGAGCTTGGGCAGGCTGATCAGCAATACCGTGTCCTCGGCAGGCCGGGAACAATATTCCATCAGGGCGGCCGCGCCTTTATCACCGGGCTTGCCCGAAGGCAGGCGCAGTTCCAGCAGGCGTTTTTCGGCAAACAGTGACATGCTCGCGCCGGCTTGCAGCAGCGTGCCCCAGTCGAAACTGGCGTCGGCGCTGAATACCTGGCGTTCATCGAAGCCTTGCTGGCGGGCGGCGGTGCGGATGGCGTCCGCGGCTTCCTGGCACAGCAGCGGGTCATCACCGCTGACAATGTAGACAGGCGCGAGGCCACCTTGCAGGTGTTTGGCGAGTTGGGCGGGAGCGAGTTTCATAGGCAGGGAGAACGGGGCGCCTGGGGCGCCCCGTCTGGCTTACTCGACAGGAACTTCAACAGGCGACTGTTTCGGTGTGTTGTCTTCGTACTCTTGCGCGGCTTTCAGGGCATCGGCGTCAGCCTTGGCCTTGTTGTCAGCAATGTGCTGCAGCTCTTCGAGTTTTTCCGGGGTCAGCAGTTGCAGGCGAATCAGCATGCGCTGGATCAGCTCGCGACGCATTTCCTTGCGCACCTGGAGGCTCTCGGAGTCCGAACCCACCAGGTTGTTGCCGTCGTGGCTCACGACTTTCTGCACCTGAATCTTGTCACTCATCAGAGGCAAATGGTCGCGGCCTTGTATATCAAAGTTGAGCGTAGTCACGAGCTCAACGTCCGACGCGCGGCCGGCACTGGCGTAGCTGATGTTGCGCTGGGTTTCTTGCTCGTCGGCCAGGTACAGTTTGTAGGTGGCGCCGTTATAGACGTGTACGCCACTGTTTTCCAGCGCCTGACGCAGTTGAGTCACGGTCTCGCCGTAGGCGTTACGCGCGCTGACGTCGAGTTCCTTGAGCGACAATTCATTGGTGCCGGTGCCGCGCAGCTGGAAGCCGCAAGCGCTCAACAGAACGGCAAGGCCCATTACCAGCAGATTGCGTTTGATCATTTTGTTGCTCCCCTTGAAACCAGGCGGGCCTTATCGAGGCCCTGAAGGTTTAGTTCGGCGCAGGGCTCAAGCCCCGCGCCCGATCCGATTTAGCTGGCGACGATATTGACCAGTTTGCCAGGCACCACGATCACTTTGCGGATCGTCAGGCCTTCGGTGAAGCGCAGCACGTTTTCGTTGGTACGCGCGGCCGCTTCGATGTCTTCGCGGCTGGCGGTGGCCGGCATGTCGATCTGGCCACGCAGTTTACCGTTGACCTGGATCACCAGCGCCAGCGTGTCCTGGACCAGGGCGCTGTCATCCTGTACCGGCCAGCGCGCATCGATGACCGCGTCGCTGTGGCCCAGACGGCTCCACAGTTCGTGGCTGATGTGCGGCGTGATCGGCGCCAGCAGCAGGGTGACCGTTTCCAGGCCTTCCTGCAGCAGTGCGCGGTCTTGCTCGGTTGCCTGCGGGGCTTTTTCCAGCACGTTCATCAGCGTCATCACCTGGGCGATGGCGGTGTTGAATTTGTGGTGCTGGCCGACGTCCTGGCTGGCTTGCTTGATGGCCAGGTGGGTGCTGCGGCGAATGGCTTTTTGCTCGTCGCTCAACGACGCCACATCCAGCTTGGCCGGCAGGCCCTGGCTGACATGGGCGTGCGCCAGGCGCCACACGCGCTTGAGGAAACGGTGCGAACCTTCGACGCCGGAGTCGGACCATTCGGCGCTCATGTCGGGCGGCGAGGCAAACATCATGAACAGGCGGCAGGTGTCGGCGCCGAACTGGTCGATCATCGACTGTGGGTCGACGCCGTTGTTCTTCGACTTGGCCATCTTCTCGGTGCCGCCGATTTCCACCGGCAGGCCGTCGGCGATCAGCTTGGCGCTGATGACCTTGGCTTTGCTGTCACGCTCCAGCTCGACGTCCGCCGGGTTGAACCAGGTGTAGGCGCCATTGGCTTCGCGGCGATAGTAAGTCTCGGCGATGACCATGCCCTGGGTCAGCAGGTTCTTGAACGGCTCATCGGAGCTCACCAGGCCTTCGTCACGCATCAGCTTGTGGAAGAAGCGCGCGTACAGCAGGTGCAGGATGGCGTGTTCGATGCCGCCGATGTACTGGTCCACCGGCAACCAATGGTCGGCCGCGGATTTCTCCACCAGGCCGCCCTCGTAGTGCGGCGAGGCGTAGCGGGCGTAGTACCACGAGGACTCGACGAAGGTGTCCATGGTGTCGGTTTCACGCTTGGCGGGCGCACCGCATTTGGGGCAGCTGCATTCGTAGAACTCGGGCATGCGCGCCAATGGCGAACCGGCGCCGTCCGGTACCACGTCTTCCGGCAGCACGACCGGCAGTTGCTCTTCCGGTACTGGCACGTCGCCACAGCTGTCGCAGTGGATGATCGGGATCGGGCAGCCCCAGTAGCGCTGACGGCTGATGCCCCAGTCGCGCAGACGGAACTGGGTGCGCGAGGCGCCGAGGTTTTTCTTGATCAGGGCGACTTCGATGGCGTCGAAGGCGCGGCGAAGTCCAGGCCGTCGAACTCGCCGGAATTGATCAGGGTACCGTGCTCGCCGTAGGCGTCCTGCCACGGCGCCGGGTTGGTATCGCCCGAGCTGGTACGCACGACCGACTTGATCGGCAGGTTGTACTTGGTGGCAAATTCGAAATCGCGCTCGTCGTGGGCCGGCACCGCCATCACTGCGCCGTCGCCGTAGTGCATCAGCACATAGTTGGCGACCCATACCGGCAATTTCTCGCCGGTCAGTGGGTGCTCGACGAACAGCCCGGTCGGCAGGCCTTTTTTCTCCTGGGTGGCGACGTCGGCTTCGGCCACGCTGCCGCCTTTGCAGTCGGCGATGAACGCCTGCAGTTCAGGGTTGTTCTGTGCGGCCTGGGTGGCCAAGGGGTGCTCGGCGGCCACGGCGACATAGGTGGCGCCCATCAGGGTGTCCGGACGGGTGGTGAACACCTTGAGCGCCCCGGCTTCGCCGATCGAGTCGACGTTGTACGGGAACTGCACTTCCATGCCTTTGGATTTGCCGATCCAGTTGCGCTGCATGGTCTTGACCTGTTCAGGCCAGCCCGGCAGGTCGTCGAGGCTCGACAAGAGTTCATCCGCGTAGGCAGTGATCTTGAAGTAGTACATCGGGATCTGGCGCTTTTCGATCACTGCGCCGGAACGCCAGCCGCGACCGTCGATCACTTGTTCGTTGGCCAGTACGGTCTGGTCGACCGGGTCCCAGTTCACGGTGCCGTTCTTGCGGTAGATCACGCCTTTTTCGAACAGGCGCGTGAACAGCCACTGTTCCCAGCGGTAGTAGTCCGGCTTGCAGGTGGTCACCTCGCGGGACCAATCCACCGCCAGGCCCAGGCTGCGCAGCTGGGTCTTCATGTAGGCGATGTTTTCGTAGGTCCACTTGGCGGGGGCCACGTTGTTTTTCATCGCGGCGTTTTCCGCCGGCATGCCGAAGGCGTCCCAACCCATGGGTTGCAGGACGTTCTTGCCGAGCATGCGCTGGTAACGGGAAATCACGTCGCCGATGGTGTAGTTACGCACGTGCCCCATGTGTAGCTTGCCGCTGGGGTAAGGGAACATCGATAGGCAGTAGTAAGTCTCCTTGCCTGGCTGTTCACTGACTTCAAAGGACTTTTGCGCGTCCCAGAAGGTTTGGGCGGCGTTTTCTATTTCACGGGGCTGGTAGTGTTCGTGCATGGCTACTTTTGAACTGAATAGGGGTGGCCTAATCCTCTTCGCAGCGTTGTCCGGGTAGATCGACACCAAAAAGCGGCGCGTGCATGCCCAAACCCTGCGGGAAGTGGAGTTACAGGAAGCGCCGTAGCATACATGACCCCACTCTATCGAGGGAAACCCTGATTACACGGTAAGGGCCGTCTGTCGCGGCGCCAGGCAGGCGCAGCCACGGGGGCTACGCTGTTTAGTGGGGAGCAAGTCTTTCTTCAATGAGGTGAGGGGATGGTTGAATCGCAGCGAATCGCAACGAAACCGGACATCTACGAGGGATTGATCGACCGCTTGGGTCGTGCATTGGATGCAGCAAGGACAGCAGGCCGATTGCGAGATGAACGGCCTGTGGAGTTGGAACTGCGCGGGTTGAGCCGCGCGGAGCTGGAACTGATCAAGGCTTACCTGGAACGCAATGAGCGCAGTGCGCCTCCGAGGGTGGCAACCCCGCCAGCCAAAGAGCCTCCGCACTCTGCCAAGGTGGTGTGGCTAAAAGACTTGCCGGCCGGTCGTGGCCCGGAAACACTCCGGTCCGCCCGCTCCAAGTAGTTCACTCCCCGTGCAGCCGCACCCGTGTGTTATGTCACCGTAAAGATTGTCGCTAAACCCCGTTACACCTTAGGCTTCGGGCATCTTTGGAGATGCCGATGCCTATTCGTTACTTCATCAAACAATTGCTTTTGCCGCCCGGCATTCTTTTGCTGTTGCTGGCCCTTGCCTGGTGGTTTCGGCGCAGTCGCCCACGGCTGGCGGGCTGCTGCTTTGCCTTGGGCCTGGGCGGCATGTGGTTGATCAGCTTGCCGGTGATGGTGGAGTGGGGCGCGCGAGTCTTGGAGACCGAGCCGCCATTGGCGCGTGAAGACTGGTCCACACTGGCCCAGCGCGCCGATGCTATTGTCGTGCTGGGTTCGGGGCGTGAGCGCGGTGACCCGGCATGGGGCGCCGACCAGCCTACCGGTATCGGCCTGGAGCGCCAGCGTTATGCCGCGCGACTGGCCAAGGCCTCCGGGCTGCCGGTGCTGACCAGCGGTGGTCTGCATTACGGTACGCCGCCCAGCGAGGCGCAATTGATGGCGGTGTCGATGCAGGATGACTTCGGCGTGACGGTGCGCTGGAAAGAGGAGCGCAGCCGCACCACCTGGGAAAACGCGCAGATGAGTGCCGAGATTCTGTTGCCCGAAGGCATCAAGCGTGTGGTGGTCGTGACCCAGGCCTGGCATATGTCACGGGCGGTATGGAGCTTTGAAAAGGCCGGCTTCACGGTGGTGCCGGCGCCGGTGGGCTTTTTGGGCGTGGACAATGCCCGACCGCTGGGCGGCTGGATGCCGGAGTTCAAGTCGGTGTGGCAGAGCGGGCAGTTGATCAACGAGGCGGTGGGGCAGATTGGTTATCGGGTGTTTTACCGATAACCAGGCATACCCACATTGGGTCCGGTGTGATTTTGTCAGACGGTTTTGGCCATTCGGCCCGCCAGCAAAGCCCAACCAAACAACCCCAGGCACACAATGATCAGCGGCCACGAGCGCCATTGCAGGTACGGCGTGAGGTCATGCATCGGCACCACTTCACCGTACAGAATGCCGCGTTCGAACTGCGGGATCTGCGCAGTGATCTGCCCAAACGGGTTGATCAGCCCGGTCACGCCGTTGTTGGTAGCGCGGATCATCCAGCGGCCGGCCTCCAGCGCACGCATCTGCGCCATTTGCAGGTGCTGCAACGGGCCGATGGAGCGGCCGAACCAGGTGTCGTTGCTGATGGTCAGCAACAGGTCGCTCTGGGCGGAGAGGCCGGCGGCGAATTCCGGGTACACCACTTCGTAGCAAATGAACGGTGCGATTTGGTAGCCCTTTGCCTGCAGCATGGCCTGGTCAGCGGGGCCACGGGCGAAGTCCGACATCGGCAGGTCGAAGAAGGCGATCAGCCCGCGCAGCATGTCCTGCAGCGGGACGTATTCACCAAAAGGCACCAGTTTCTGCTTCAAGTAGGTGCCGTCACCTTCACCCACGACGGTGATGCCGTTGAAGTAGCGCTTCTGGTGGTGCACCTCCTGGCGGATCGGCACGCCGGTGATCAGCGCGGTGTGCCGGTCGGCGGCGAACTTGCCCATCATGCCCAGGTAGCCTTCCACCGATTCCTTGAGCACCGGCACTGCGGTTTCCGGCCACACCAGCAGGTCGACACGCTTGGAGGTGAAGCTCATGTCGCGGTACAGCGCCAATTGCGCGTTGAGCTGTTCCGGGTCCCACTTCATGCTTTGTTCGACGTTGCCCTGAATGGCCGCCACGGTGAGTGGGGCGCCAGAAGGACTGGTCCAGGCGTGATGTTTGAGAGCCAGGCCGATGGCCCAGGGCGCGACCAGCAGCACCAGGCCCACGCCGACAAAGGCGTTGCGCTTGCCGGCCAGCAAGCGCGGCAGGTTGCACAGCAAGGCGGCCGTGAGCGCCAGGGCAAAGGAAATCAGCCACATGCCGCCGACGGGCGCCAGGCCGGTGAGCGGGCCATCGAGTTGGCTGTAACCGGAGTAGAGCCACGGGAACCCGGTGAGGAACCAACCGCGAAACGCCTCCTGGCCAACCCACAGCGCGGCAAACGTCAGCGCATCCGCCAGCGGTGCTTCATTGCGCCGCAGCCAGCGTGCCCATAACCAGGCGGGCAGGGCGAAGAACCAGGCAATGGCGGCGGTGAACAGCAGCATCAGGAACCCCGCCAGCAGCA
This sequence comes from Pseudomonas lactucae, assembly GCF_016937615.1. GTDB lineage: Bacteria > Pseudomonadota > Gammaproteobacteria > Pseudomonadales > Pseudomonadaceae > Aquipseudomonas > Aquipseudomonas lactucae. The sequence goes on from NZ_JAFHKI010000103.1 coordinate 57,966, forward strand.
CTGAAGCGCCGCCGAAGTGGTGGATGCTGTAGTAGATCCAGCTGGTGCCGGCGCCAAACAGGCCGAAACCGAAACACCAGCCACGGCCCAGCGCCTGGCGTGGGGTCAGTTCCCGCAAGCCCACATAGAACAATCCGACCGCCACCAGTGCAAACGGCCACAGATCGAACGGCGCCAGCGCCAGGGTAGTGATGGCGCCGGCCACCACGGCCAGCAAGTTACCGGGCCAGCCGGGGCGGGTTAGGCGCTGCATGTCATTCCTTAGCGGGCAATAGGAGTCAGGCGAATCAGATGGATACGACGGCTATCGGCATTCAGGATGCGGAAACGATAGGCGCCGATCTCGGTGATTTCGTTACGTTTTGGCAGGTGCCCGAACGCACTCATCACCAGGCCTCCGACGGTGTCGAATTCGTCATCGGAGAATTCGCTGTCGAAGAACTCGTTGAAGTTCTCGATCGGCGTCAGCGCCTTGATCAGGAAATCACCGCTGGGCAGCGGTTTGATGTAGCTGTCTTCTTCGACGTCGTGCTCGTCTTCGATGTCGCCGACGATCTGTTCCAGCACGTCTTCGATGGTCACCAGGCCGGCCACGCCGCCGTATTCGTCGATCACGATGGCCATATGGTTGTGGTTGGCGCGGAATTCACGCAGCAGCACATTCAGGCGCTTGGATTCGGGCACGAAGGTGGCCGGGCGCAGCAGGTCCTTGATGTTGAAGCTGTCGCCGTTCTCCTTGAGGATCAGCGGCAGCAGGTCCTTGGCCAGCAGGACGCCCATGACGTCGTCATGGCTTTCTCCAATGACCGGGTAGCGCGAGTGCGCCGAATCGATCACGGCCGGGAGGAACTCCCGTGGGGTCTGGGTCGCCTTGATGCTGATCATCTGCGAGCGCGGGACCATGATGTCGCGTACTTGCAGGTCAGCCACCTGGATGGCGCCTTCGACGATGGCCAGCGCTTCGCTGTCCAGCAACTTGTTCTGGTGGGCCTCGCGCAGCAGCTCCAGCAGCTCCTGGCGGTTTTTCGGCTCGTGGGCAAAAGCCTGGGTCAATTTACCCAGCCATGACTTCTGCCCATTGCTCGATCGGTCTTCGCTCATAGCGATTACTCTGAATCCTTTATCGTTACAGTTAATAGGTGATTTCTAAACTTCGTCATCCGCATACGGATCAGGATGACCCAACTCTGCAAGCAACGTTCGTTCCAGTGCTTCCATTTCTTCGGCTTCGTCATCGTCTATATGGTCGTAACCCAAGAGATGCAAGCAGCCGTGAATGACCAGGTGGGCCCAGTGGGCCTCGAGTGCCTTGCCTTGTTCCTTGGCTTCGCGTTCAACCACCGCGACGCAGATCACCAGGTCGCCCAGCAGCGGAATATCCAGCAGCTCATCGGGGACGTCGGCGGGGAAGGACAGTACGTTGGTGGCGTAGTCCTTCTGGCGCCAGGTGCGGTTCAGTTCGCGGCCTTCGGGCTCGTCCACCAGACGGATGGTCAGTTCCGAGTCGGCGGTGCGCTGGCGCAGGGCCAGGGCACACCACTCGCGGAACCGGGCTTCGCTGGGGGCGGGCTTTGTGCTTTCAAGCTGCAGGTCTAGCTCAAGCATCGCGGCGAACGTCCTTTGACAGTCCCTCATCGCGGTGTTCGAAGCGCTCGTACGCTTCGACAATGCGCTGCACCAGTGGGTGGCGCACCACATCCTTGGGCATGAAGTGCGTGAAGCTGATGCCCGGCACGTCCTTGAGCACCTCGATCACCTGGCCCAGGCCCGACTTGGTGCCCTTGGGCAGGTCGACCTGGGTAATGTCACCGGTGATCACGGCGGTAGAGCCGAAACCGATACGGGTGAGGAACATCTTCATTTGCTCGACGGTGGTGTTCTGGCTTTCGTCGAGGATGATGAAGCTGTTGTTCAGCGTACGGCCGCGCATATAGGCGAGCGGGGCGATCTCGATCACCTGGCGCTCGATCAGCTTGGCCACGTATTCGAAGCCGAGCATCTCGTAGAGCGCGTCGTAGAGCGGGCGCAGGTACGGGTCGATCTTCTGGGCCAGGTCGCCGGGCAGGAAACCGAGCTTTTCACCGGCTTCAACCGCTGGGCGCACCAACAGAATGCGGCGCACTTGCTCGCGCTCCAGGGCGTCAACCGCGCAGGCTACGGCCAGGTAGGTCTTGCCGGTACCGGCCGGGCCGATGCCGAAGTTGATGTCGTTGCCGAGGATTTCCTTGACATAGCGCTGCTGATTCAAGCCGCGAGGGCGAATCATGCCTTTTTTGGTGCGCAGGGCCACGCTGGCTTCGGCCACAGGGTTATTGGCCAGGTCTTCCACAGCGGACTCCTGCAGGTACAGGTGCACCGTTTCCGGTGACAGTTCACTGCCCTTGGTCTCGCGATAGAGGCGGCGCAGCAGGTTTTCCGCGGATGTGGTGTGTTGGGGTTCACCAATAAGCTCGAACTGATTGCCGCGGTTGCGGATCTCGATGCTCAGGCGTTGTTCGATCAGGCGCAGGTGCTCGTCGAACTGTCCGCACAGATTGGCGAAACGGCGAGCCTCAAAAGGCTCGAGGAGGAAACGATGGGGTTCTACTATGGGTGCGTTCAAGGTCGCTTTTAGCCGCCCTTTGGCTGTTGATGTGAAAGAGAGAATAACGCCAGGCGCTGGTGTGCGAAAGCACTTATCCAACCCGAGTTCGGTGTAATTCCAGTGTGGGAGGGGGCTTGCCCCCGATAGCAGTGTGTCAGCCAGTAC
>NZ_JAFHKI010000104.1 GCF_016937615.1 Pseudomonas lactucae
CCCCTCCCACATTTGGTTTCCGGTTTATGCAGCTGGAACCACTTCCAGCACACAAATCATTCCAGCCTCAGGATAGTGCCAGCGCACATCCACATCCCAGAACTGCGCCCCGTATTCGCGCTCAGGCCCTGGCGTCTGATAAGCCGGCCGTGGATCCTGGGCCAGACACTGATCGATCAACTCCACCAATGGCTCTCCAAGGCGCTGAGCGTGGCCTTGTGCCTGCTGCAGCGCCGTCTTCAGCCACTGCACGGGAATCAACTGCGGCGCTCCACTGGCGATGTTGTTGGTGGCCGTGTCGATGATGTCGGCGTAGGGCACATACGGCTTGATATCCAATACCGGTGTGCCATCGAGCAAATCGATCCCGGAAATCCACAGCCGCCCCGGCTCGACCTTGTCCAGCTTGACCACTGACTGACCAATCCCGTTGGGCCGATGAGTCGCACGGGTCGCAAACACACCCATGGACGTGTTGCCGCCCAGGCGTGGCGGGCGCACTTTCAGGCGTGGTTTATCTTCCAGGGCCTGGTGGAACAGGAACAACAGCCACACGTGGCTGACCTGTTCCAGACCCTGTACCGCCTCACCCTGGTCGAACGGCGCCACCAACTCCAGCACGCCCCGGGCGGCAGGCGCCAGTTGCGGTTGGCGCGGGATGGCGAACTTCTCCTTGAAGCAGGAGCGTACGAAACCGACGGGCGAGACCTGGTAATTCATGACTTACGTGCGAACCCGCAGGGTCAGCCCCTTGAGGAAGTTGCGCAGCAACTGGTCACCACAGGTGCGGTAGTTGGTGTGGCCGAACTTGCGAAACAGCGCGCTCAGTTCCGGCTTGGACACCGGGAATTCGGCGGCCTTGAGGATGGCATGCATGTCGTCTTCCTTGAGTTCGAAGGCAACGCGCAGCTTCTTGAGGATGATGTTGTTGGTCACCGGCGTTTCGATCGGCTGCGGTGGACGGCTTTCGTCCTTGCCGCGCTTGAAGATCACCAGGCCGTCGAGAAAGTGGGCCATGACTTCGTCCGGGCAGAACACAAAGCCTTCTTCCTCGTCTTTCTTGAGGTAGGTCAGCAGGTCGTCCTTGGTCACGTCCATGCCGCCGAGCTTGATGATCTCGACCATCTTGTTGTCGCTGATGTCGAGCATGTAGCGCACGCTGCGCAGTACGTCGTTGTGAATCATGGTGAGCAATCCTGGTATTCAACGGAGGACACCGCCCTAGCAGGCGGTGTCGAGAAAAGGCAACGGCTTAGAACTTCTCTTTGCCGGACAGGTAACGCCATTGACCGACCGGCACCTTGCCGATGGACACGCCGCCGATGCGGATGCGACGAATAGCCACGACCTTCAGGCCAACGGCTTCGCAGAACAACGCGATCACGCCGGGCTGCGGGTTTTTCATTGCAAAACGCAGGCGGTTTTCGTTCTGCCAGCTGGCTTTGACCGCCGGCAACTCTTTGCCTTTGTAGGTCAGGCCGTGGTTCAGGCGGTTAAGACCGTGGGCAGCCATGTCGCCCTCGACCTCCACCACGTATTCCTGCTCGATCTTCGCGGCATCGGCGGTCAGCTTGCGCAGAGTCTTCCAGTCCTGGGTAAACACCAGCAGGCCGCTGGCCTTGGCCTGCAGGTCGGCGCTGGCGGTCAGGCGCAGGAAGTGGCCCTTGAGCGGGCGCTTGCTGAAGCGGTGCTCTTCGGACAGCGTTTCGGCGCTGATCGAGGCCATGGCCGTCTCGGCATCCACCCCCGCCGGGGCGTGCAGCAGGATAGTCACCGGCTCCGGCACGGTGGCCTTGGCGTCAGGGTCGAGTTCGACTTTCTGGGTGGTGACCTTGAACTGCGGCTCGTCGATCACTTCACCGTCCACCGAAACCCAGCCGCCTTCGATAAACAGCTCAGCCTCCCGACGGGAGCAACCGACCAGTTCGATAAGGCGTTTGGAGAGGCGTATGGGGTCAGTCATGACAAGGGCCGTAACAAAAGGGGGTGACTATTGTACCTGCCTGGCGCCGGTTAATCCCGGCTCCATTTCAGCCTGTTGGATTTTCGGGGGAGCCGGTTCGCGGGGGAATCAGCCGCTGCCTATGTGTTGCTGCTGGCGTAAACGCAGATGCAGCAACGGATAGGGCTGGCCCAGGCCGTCATGCTCGGTGCGCCCGATCACCTCGAAGCCCTGTTTGAAATAGAACCCCAGTGCCTGCGGATTTTGTTCATTCACATCCAGTTCATCGGCATTCATATGCTCGATGGCATAGCGCAGCAATTGTCGCCCCAGGCCCTGGCCTCGGTGCTGAGGGTCGATAAACAGCATCTCCACCTTGCCTGCCGCCACCCCGGCAAACCCTGTGATTTGCTGGCGCGAGTCCTTGGTGCAGATGAGCATCACCGAATCCAGGTAGCGGGTCAGCACCAGGTTTTTCAGGTGCACGATGTAGCTTTCCGGCAGAAAGTCATGGGTGGCGCGCACCGAGGCCTCCCAGATCCGCGCCAACTCGGCGTAGTCGCTGGTTTTAGGTGTATGGATAACCGAATGCTGACGCATGCCCGCTGCCCCTTGCTGTAGACGGTGCTGATGGGCGAAACGATAGACCTAAAAAAGCCCCGCATCTTGTCTGGAAGCAGGGCTTTTTCATTTCTTTACTGCCTCAGGCGCGTTTTTCAGCCCACAGGTCGTATTCGTCGGCGTCGGTCACGGTGCACCACACCTTGTCGCCCGGCTTCAAACCGCTGGCGTCGTCGATAAACACGTTACCGTCGATTTCCGGTGCGTCGAAGAAGCATCGGCCCACCGCGCCTTGCTCGTCGACCTCGTCGATCAGCACTTCGATTTCCTTGCCGATGCGCAGTTGCAGGCGCGCCGAGCTGATCGCCTGTTGGTGCGCCATGAAGCGTTCCCAACGATCTTGCTTGACGTCGTCCGGCACCACGGCCAGGTCCAGCAGGTTGGCGGGGGCGCCTTCCACTGGTGAGTATTGGAAGCAGCCGACGCGGTCCAGTTGGGCCTCGGTCAGCCAGTCCAGCAGGTACTGGAAGTCTTCTTCGGTTTCGCCAGGGAAGCCGACAATGAAGGTGGAACGAATAATCAGGTCGGGGCAGATCTCGCGCCAGTTCTTGATGCGCGCCAGGGTCTTGTCTTCGAAGGCAGGACGTTTCATGGCCTTGAGCACTTTCGGGCTGGCGTGCTGGAACGGGATGTCCAGGTACGGCAGGATCTTGCCGGCGGCCATCAGCGGGATCAGCTCGTCAACGTGCGGGTACGGGTAGACGTAGTGCAGGCGCACCCACACGCCCAGGCTGCTGAGGGCTTCGCAGAGTTCGGTCATGCGCGTTTTTACCGGCGCGCCGTTCCAGAAACCGGTGCGGTACTTCACGTCGACACCGTAGGCGCTGGTGTCCTGGGAAATTACCAACAGCTCCTTGACGCCGGATTTGACCAGGCGCTGGGCCTCGTCCAGCACATCGCCCACCGGGCGGCTGACCAGCTTGCCGCGCATCGACGGGATGATGCAGAAGCTGCAGCTGTGGTTGCAGCCTTCGGAAATCTTCAGGTACGCGTAGTGGCGTGGGGTCAGCTTGATGCCTTGCGGCGGCACCAGGTCGATCAACGGGTTGTGGTCCTGACGCGGTGGCACCACGTCGTGCACGGCATTGACCACCTGCTCGTATTGCTGCGGACCGGTCACGGCCAGCACGCTTGGGTGCACGTTGCGGATATTGCCTTCTTCCACGCCCATGCAGCCGGTCACGATGACCTTGCCGTTTTCCTTGATCGCTTCGCCGATCACTTCCAGGGACTCTGCCTTGGCCGAGTCGATAAACCCGCAGGTGTTGACCACCACCACATCGGCGTCCTGATAAGTGGACACGACGTCATAGCCTTCCATACGCAGTTGCGTGAGGATGCGCTCGGAGTCGACGAGCGCCTTCGGGCAACCCAGGGAAACAAAGCCAACCTTGGGGTTGGCTTTAGCGATGGTGGTGGACATGTCTAACCTCGGTATTGAATGACGCCGCCGGTCGTGCACGACGAGACAACGGACGGGCACTTGGAATGTGCCTCTGATCAAAAAGTGCGCAATTCTAGCGACGGGCAACGCACTTGACCAGCTTTATACAGGGAAATGCGACGAGTGCTGCGCTATGCTTCGCGCCGTTGCGCACGGGTAAAACCCTTGGGTCAATAAAACGTCTGTTACGAGAAGTAAAACAGCGCATGCTAGGGTCAGCTTAGATGCGTTGTTTATAAAAGACCGCAGGTCAAAGGGCAGGAGTGGTTGATGGGTCAGGCAAGTAGTCAGGCAGCGGGTGCCGAGCATTCAAACGCCAAGCCGATTGGCATGCTGGTGGCAGCGGTCGGGGTGGTTTACGGCGATATCGGCACCAGTCCGCTCTACACCCTCAAAGAGGTGTTCACCGGCGGTTATGGGGTTCAGGTCAATCATGATGGCGTGCTGGGAATTCTGGCGCTGATCTTCTGGTCGCTGATCTGGGTGGTGTCGATCAAGTACATGCTGTTCGTGCTGCGTGCCGACAACCAGGGCGAAGGCGGCATCATGGCCCTGACGGCGCTGGCGCGACGGGCGGCGGGGGAGCGCAAGAAGTTGCGCAGTTTCCTCGTGGTGTGTGGTCTGTGCGGTGCGGCGCTGTTCTACGGCGACAGCATGATCACCCCGGCGATTTCCGTTTTGTCGGCCGTGGAAGGCCTGGAGTTGGCGTTCGACGGTCTGGAAAAATGGGTCGTGCCGATTGCGCTGGTGGTGCTGGTGGCGTTGTTTCTGATCCAGAACACGGCAGACCGCATCGGTAAATTATTCGGACCGGTGATGGTGACCTGGTTCCTGGTGCTGGGCGGCCTGGGCATCTATGGCATCAGCCAGCATCCGGAAGTGCTCAAGGCATTGAACCCGATCTGGGCTGTACGCTTCTTCGAAGCTCACCCAGGCATTGGCGTGGCTATCCTGGGCGCCGTGGTGCTGGCACTGACCGGTGCCGAAGCGCTGTATGCCGATATGGGCCATTTTGGCCGTAAGCCCATCGCCCGTGCCTGGTTCATCCTGGTGCTGCCGGCGCTGGTGCTCAACTATTTCGGTCAGGGCGCCTTGCTGCTCGGCGATCCGGAAGCCGCGCGCAACCCGTTCTACCTGCTGGCGCCGAGCTGGGCGTTGATCCCGCTGGTGGTGCTGGCGACCCTGGCCACGGTGATTGCATCCCAGGCGGTGATTTCCGGGGCGTTCTCGTTGACGCGCCAGGCGATCCAGCTGGGTTACATCCCACGCATGCATATTCAGCACACCTCCAGCGCCGAACAGGGCCAGATCTATATCGGCGCGGTGAACTGGTCGCTGATGGTCGGTGTGATCCTGCTGGTGCTGGGCTTCGAGTCCTCCAACGCACTGGCCTCGGCCTACGGCGTGGCGGTAACCGGCACCATGCTGATGACCACTATCCTCGTCTCGGCGGTGATGCTGCTGCTATGGAAGTGGCCACCGGTGCTGGCTGTGCCGGTATTGCTCTGCTGCCTGTTGGTCGACGGGCTGTATTTTGCCGCCAACGTACCGAAAATCATCCAGGGCGGCGCCTTCCCGGTTATTGCGGGGATCGTGCTGTTCGTGTTGATGACGACCTGGAAGCGCGGCAAGCAATTGCTGGTGGAGCGTCTCGACGAAGGCGGCCTGCCGCTGCCGATTTTCATCAGCAGTATCCGCGTGCAGCCGCCCCATCGGGTGCAGGGCACGGCGGTGTTCCTCACCGCGCGGCCCGACGCCGTGCCCCATGCGCTGTTACACAACTTGCTGCATAACCAGGTACTGCATGAGCAAGTGGTGCTGTTGACGGTGGTGTACGAAGACATCCCGCGCGTGCCGGCCTCACGGCGGTTCGAGGTGGATGCCTACGGTGAAGGCTTCTTCCGTGTGATTCTGCATTTTGGTTTCACCGACGAGCCGGACGTGCCCGAAGCGCTGAAGCTGTGCCATCTGGACGATCTGGATTTCAGCCCGATGCGCACCACCTACTTCCTCAGCCGCGAAACGGTGATTACCTCGAAACTCGAAGGCATGGCGCGCTGGCGCGAAGGCTTGTTCGCGTTCATGTTGAAGAATGCCAACGGCAACCTGCGCTTTTTCAAACTCCCGGTAAACCGGGTGATCGAGCTGGGCACCCAGGTCGAAATGTAAACTGGCATTACACGGAGCCGGCAATCGGCTCCCGTTTTGTCTTCTGAACCCTGTGCAATCGAGCGTTGTCGACTAGGCTCTACTCACCGTTAGAGAGTCTTGAAGCTCGCCCACAGAACCCGGAAGAGGTGCGCCATGAGTCAGCTGCTCGAACCTTATACCTTGCGTCAATTGACCCTGCTCAACCGCATTGCGGTCTCGCCGATGTGCCAATACTCCAGCGACGATGGCCTGGCCAATGACTGGCACCTGGTACACCTCGGCAGCCGTGCCGTCGGTGGTGCCGGGCTGATTTTCACCGAAGCCACCGCCGTGGCCGCCGAAGGCCGTATCACCGCCCAGGACCTGGGACTGTGGAACGACCAACAGATCGAACCGCTGCAACGCATCACGCGTTTTATCGCCGCCCAGGGCGCGGTGGCGGGTATTCAACTGGCCCACGCCGGGCGCAAGGCCAGTACCCATCGGCCGTGGATCGGCAAGCATGGCAGCGTCAAGCCCGAGGACGGCGGCTGGGTGCCGGTAGGCCCATCGCCGATTGCCTTCGACCCGCAACACACCCCGCCCAAACCGCTGGATGAAGGGCAGATCCGGCAAGTGATCGCCGACTTTGTCGCCGCCGCCAAGCGAGCATTGACGGCGGGTTTCGAGGTGGTGGAAATCCACGCGGCTCACGGTTACCTGTTGCACCAATTTCTTTCGCCCCTCAGTAACCAGCGTCAGGACCGCTACGGCGGCTCCTTCGAGAACCGCATCCGCCTGGTGCTTGAAGTGACCCTGGCCGTGCGCGACGTCTGGCCCCAGGAGTTGCCATTGTTCGTGCGGGTGTCGGCCACCGACTGGGTGGAAGATGGCTGGAACCCCGATGAAACCGTGGAGCTCGCGCGCCGCCTCAAAGACCTGGGGGTGGACTTGATCGACGTGTCCTCCGGTGGCACCGCCGCCAATGCCGAGATCCCCACCGGCCCTGGCTACCAGACGCGCTTTGCCGAGCGTGTGCGCAAGGAGTCGGGCATCGCCACCGGCACCGTCGGCATGATCACCGAACCGGCCCAGGCCGAGCACATTCTGCGCACCTGCCAGGCCGATATCATCTTCCTGGCGCGCGAACTGCTGCGCGATCCTTACTGGCCGTTGCATGCCGACGATGATCTGGGTGGGCGCAAGGCGATCTGGCCGGCGCAGTACCAGCGAGCGACCCATCGGGACCAGCCGATTCATGAGTCTGACTTGAGGGATTGACCCTTCAGCGGTTGCGTCGAAACCCACCCTGGTCCGGTGGGTTTTTTTATGCGCGCGAGTAGGATTGGGTTGTAGGTATTTGTTACCGAAGTAATTTTTTAAGTGAATACTCTAAAAAAATCCCACACGTAACGAGATTGTTTCTACGCTTAAGGTAAGTCTGATTTCTGGCCCAGGAAGTCAGTCGGTTTGCTCGTGGCGACCTTGCGTTTCACGGGAGGCGGGTAATGGGTACCGGGAGTATTTGATCGATATCAGGAGAAGCAGTCCATGGCCAAGTCCTATGGTGTAGCGGGTGTGGTGGTGTCTTTTCTGGGCCGCAGGCTGCCCTTGCGCGGCCGCAGGTTGAGTTCGGATGAAGCCGAATTGCTGGCGCAGTACCGCACCCTGACCGAAAACGATCAGGTGGCGATGCGTTACCTGATTGGGGCGATGAAGAGTGTGTCGCGGTTTTAACGGCGCAGTTCACCTCCTGAAGGGGTTTGAGTCATCAGGAAAATCCGGATCGTCCGAAAAGTCTGGCTCGTCGAAGAAATCAAATTCGTCAAAGGCGGATAACAGATCGTCTTCCATGGCGGCACGTTCTGCCTTGAGCCAGCGTTTCAGCCCTTTTGGACTGTCTATTTCAACCAATAAGTGTTCCAGTTCGCGGACTTGATACTCAAGCTCCTCGAGCGCCAGGTTTACCTGCGATGCGCTGTTCGCCACTGTCACCGGGGTAAAAGGATCGAGATCGAATAGCCGGGCAAAATCAAAGGCGACCGCGCTGACTTCAACGACCAGCCCGTCGTATTGCTCGCTGAGCACGCGGTTGTAGTGCTTCAGTCGTTCATCCGACATTGTTTGCAGGGCTACCGGATCAAGGTGTTCGGCCTCCAGTTGCAGCTCCAGCAGTTCCAGCAGGTTACGCTCGGCGTAGGCTTTATTGGCGCGCTGCATCAATGTCGTCTTGCGTTGGCGTTCGGCTTCGTCGGTTTCGCGGTCGGGATGCAGTGCGCTGGCAAGTTTGCGATAGACCGCACGCAATGACTGGCTGGCTTGGTGCGCCTGCTCCTGATCTTTCTTTTCGCGGGCCGTGGCGTCTCTTTCCGGCTGCCGGGCTGTGTTTTGTTCTGCTCCTCCAGGCGTTCCTGCAGGTGCAATGCCAGTTCCTCGGGCGAACCGAAATCGAAGTCATCGCCGAGCTTAATGTCATAGGCCTGCTCCATGGCCTCCTTGAGGATCAGGTTTTCCCAGCGCTCATCGTCATCGAAGTCTGCACCACTGTGTTTGTTGTAGAGCGCCTTCATCTGCTCGCGATTGGTGTCATCCATCAACGAGGTCGCCAACTCACAGATAACGGTCTGCAAGGTCTGGCGATCGACTTTTGCCAGTTTGAGCCGATCACCGGCGTGGTCCAGTGCGTTCAATAGCGAAACCTGACGCTCGGCATACTGAGCGTGCAGGGGCTTGAACTCTTCATGCCAGCGTTGCTGGTACCTGGGCATGGCCGTAACCCAGGCCTGCAGCGTTTGGCGTTGCTTGTCGATTTTTTTCAACAGGCTGTTGAATTTACGCTGGGCAGAAGACAGTTTCGGCTTGTTCTTCGCCGAGATAGTGAGCTGCAAAGTGTTCGACTTAGTGGGCATGAGCTCGCCACTCATTTAATTGAAATGGGGTGAAGAGGCTACCATCCCTTAAGTCTGCGTCTATACACCGATGGATGAAATGAACCCATGGCGAGTCAGATCGCTCCCAAACAAGGGAGCGATCTGACGGATGCGCATCAGCTGTACTTGCGCAGCTCCGGCGCCGGCGGGAAGTACTGATACAGCCAGGTTTCACTGAGGGTGCGGTCCTGGGTGCGGATGAACAGGCGCAGTTCCACCGGTTCGACGCTGTCGCTGGTCGGGTACCAGTCGAACAGGATGCGATAGCCTTTGATGTTGTCCAGCACCAGCACGCTGAAGTCTTTCACTTCACCGTGGGAACAGGTCACCACCGGCTCGATCCCGGTGCCGGCGGGCAGGCGATCCAGGCCACCGCCTTTGAAGTCCACGGCGAAACGGCGCGCCCACACGTCCGGGTAATGCTCGCCCGGCGCCCAGCCTTCGGTGAAGCCGCCCATGCCTGAGCGGGTCGCGTCGACTTGCGCCAACGGTGTACTTACCGGCGGCAAGGCGCTCCAGTACAGCTTGTAGCCGTAGTTGAGCGAGTCGCCGGCCGCCACCGGTTTTTTCGGGGTCCAGAAGGCCACGATATTGTCCAGGGTTTCGCCCGTTGTCGGAATTTCCAGCAGGTCGATCGAGCCTTCGCCCCAGGCGGTGGTCGGTTCTACCCACAGGCTTGGACGCTTGCTGTACCAGTCCACGGTGTCCTGGTAGCTGGCGAATTCGTGGTCGGTCTGCACCAGGCCGAAGCCTTTCGGGTTGGTGTCGGCGAAGGCGTTGAATTGCAGCTTGGCCGGGTTGTTCAGCGGGCGGCAGATCCACTCGCCATTGCCACGCCACATCGCCAGGCGGTCCGAGTCGTGAATTTGCGGGTGGATGGTGTCGCACATCCGACGCTCATGGGTGCCACAGCTGAACATGCTGGTCATCGGTGCGATGCCCAGTTGTTCGATGGTGGTACGCGCATTGATATGCGCGTCGATGGCCATTACCACTTGGTTGGCCTGGCAGTCGATGTCGAAGCGGTAGGCGCCGGTGGCGCTCGGCGAGTCGAGCAGGGCGTAGACCACAAAACGCGTGGCGTCCTTGTCCGGGGTTTCGAACCAGAATTGCGTGAAATCGGGGAACTCTTCGCGTTTTTTCGCGTAGGTATCGATGGCCAGACCGCGTGCCGACAGGCCGTACTGGCCGGTGGAATCCACCGCGCGGAAGTAGCTGGCGCCGAGGAATGACAACACGTCGTGGCGGTCCAGTTCCGGTGCCTTGAACAGCTTGAAGCCGGAGAAACCCAGGTCGCCGGTCAGCTGTTTGGTGTCGACGGTGGTTTTTTCATAGTTGAACAGCGAAGGGCGAAAATGCACCTCACGCGCTTCGCGGGTCTTGGGATCGACGCTGTGCATGCGCACCGGCGTCTTGAAGCCCATGCCGACGTGGAAGAATTGCACGTCCAATTGGCCGTTCAGTTCTTTCCACAGCGAATGCTTGCCGTCGTAGCCGATGGCGTTGAAATTTTGCGGAGTCATGGTCGCCAGGGTCGGCGGCAGCACCTGTTTGGTGTCTTTGTACGCGGTCCCGGCGAGCTGCTTGGCCTGGGCCTTCAGCGTGTCGAAGTCGAACGCGACGGCCTTGCCGTCGGCGGCGCGGTTCCCCGCCCAAGCCTGCGCGGCGAGCAGGCCGCTGGCCGATAAACCGGTGTAAGCCGCAATGGCCATGGACGCTTTGAGCAAATTCCTGCGGTGCATAGAGACAACCTGTCGTGAGCAAATCCCGCGCCGTTCCTGGCACGTAGCGGATCAGAAATTACGGTTCGGACATGCCTTCGGCCAAACGCAACGGACATTAAACAGACGCCGGATAGCTTAAGCGGTTCGATGGGGAAGGAAAATTGATTGATGGCGGGGTGATGGCAGTGCATATGAAACAAGACGTTTCCGAGCCGGTGAATGGAACACCCTACTCAGAAATTGTGACGATCAAAATGGGGGAGGGACTTGCTCCCTCCCCCAGTGGGTTCAGTGCTTGAACATCACATGGCGAACGGTGGTGTAGTCCTCCAGCCCATACATGGACATGTCCTTGCCATACCCCGACAGTTTCTGACCGCCATGGGGCATTTCGCTGACGAGCATGAAGTGGGTATTCACCCAGGTACAGCCGTACTGCAAACGTGCGGCCAGGCGATGAGCGCGGCCGACATCGGCGGTCCATACCGACGACGCCAGGCCGTAGTCCGAATCGTTGGCCCAGCCCAGCACTTGGGCTTCATCGGTGAACCGCGTCACTGACACCACCGGCCCGAACACTTCGCGGCGTACGATCTCGTCGTCCTGCTGCGCATCGGCCAATACCGTCGGCTCAAAGAAGAACCCATTGCCTTGCACGGCCTTGCCACCGGTGACCAGGCGGATATGTGGCTGCGCCACGGCACGTTCGACAAATCCGGCGACGCGGTCGCGGTGTTGCGCGGTGATCAACGGGCCCAACTCGGTGGTCGGGTCATCCTGCAAGCCGTACTTGATGCTCGACACGGCGATGCCGAGCTTCTCGACAAAGGCATCGTAGATAGCCGCCTGGGCATAAATGCGGCACGCGGCGGTGCAGTCCTGGCCGGCGTTGTAGAAACCGAAGGTGCGGATGCCTTCCACGGCGGCGTCGATGTCCGCGTCATCGAAGATGATCACCGGGGCCTTGCCGCCCAGCTCCATGTGCATGCGCTTCACGCTGTCGGCGGTGCTGGAAATGATATTCGCGCCGGTGGCGATGGAGCCGGTCAGCGACACCATGCGCACTTTAGGGTGAGTTACCAGCGGGCTGCCCACGCTCGGCCCACGGCCGAATACCAGGTTGAGCACACCGGCCGGGAAGATTTCAGCGGCCAGTTCGACCATGCGCAGCGCCGTCAACGGGGTTTGCTCCGACGGTTTGAGCACCACGGTATTCCCGGCGGCCAGGGCCGGGGCGATTTTCCAGGCGACCATCATCAGCGGGTAGTTCCACGGTGCGATAGAGGCGATCACCCCCACCGGGTCACGACGGATCATCGACGTATGGCCCGGCAGGTATTCACCGCCCGCCGAGCCGCTCATGCAGCGGCTGGCGCCGGCAAAAAAGCGGAACACATCGGCAATCGCCGGGATTTCGTCGTTCAAGGCGGCGCTGTAGGGCTTGCCGCAATTGTCCGACTCCAGCTTGGCCAGCTCGGCGCCGTGGGCTTCGATTGCGTCCGCCAGTTTAAGCAGCAGCAATGAACGCTCCTTCGGCGCGGTTTGCGACCAGCTTTCAAAGGCCGCATCGGCGGCACGCACGGCGGCGTCGACCTGGGCTTCGCTGGCTTCATGGATTTCCACCAGCACGCGGCCCAATGACGGGTTGAAGATGGCCTGGGCCGGGCCTTCGCCTTGTACCAGTTGGCCGTTGATCAGCAGTTTGGTTTGCATGGTTCAGCTCTCCTCAAACTAATGTTATTTCCCTGAAGGAACCGGCTTCAAATGTGGGAGGGTTCTTCAGTGAATTTATTTATTTACCGCCACTACCCGCCACGCTTTCCCCGCCACGCGTCAGGTAATAGGCCCCCAGAATCGGGACCATCGTTACCAGCATCACCAGCATCGCCACCACGTTGGTCACCGGTACATCCCGTGGGCGGCTGAGCTGGTTGAGCAGCCATAGCGGTAAGGTGCGCTCGTGGCCGGCGGTGAAGGTGGTGACGATGATTTCGTCGAACGACAGCGCAAAGGCGAGCATGCCGCCGGCCAGCAGCGCCGAGCCCAGGTTGGGCATGATGATGTAGCGAAACGTCTGCCAGCCGTCGGCACCCAGGTCCATCGAGGCTTCGATCAGGCTGTGGGAGGTGCGGCGCAAACGCGCGATGACGTTGTTGTAGACGATCACCACACAGAAGGTCGCATGGCCGACGATGATGGTGAACATCCCAGGCTCGATGCCCAGCGTCTTGAACGTCGCCAGCAAGGCGATACCGGTGATGATCCCCGGCAGCGCAATCGGCAGGATCAGCATCAGCGACACGCCTTGCTTGCCGAAAAACTCGCGGCGGTACAACGCCGCCGAGGCCAGCGTGCCGAGCACCATGGCAATCAAGGTGGCAATGGCGGCGATCTGCAGCGACAGCTTGATCGCTTCCAGCACGTCAGGCCGGGCAAAGGCCACACTGAACCACTTCAGGGTGAAGCCCTGGGGCGGAAAGCTGAACGCCGCTTCTTCGGTGTTGAAGGCGTAGAGGAAGATGATCAGGATCGGGAAGTGCAGAAACACCAGGCCGCCCCAGGCGGCGATCCTCAAGCCTAATGTTGATTTCTCAGAGTGCATCGAAGGCCCCCAGGCGTTTGACGATGGACAGGTACACCGCGATCAGCACGATGGGCACCAGGGTGAACGCCGCGGCCATGGGCATATTGCCGATGGCGCCTTGCTGGGCGTAGACCATGCCGCCGACAAAATAGCCCGGCGGGCCTACCAGTTGCGGCACGATGAAGTCGCCGAGGGTCAGCGAGAAAGTGAAGATGGAACCTGCGGCAATCCCCGGCACCGACAGCGGCAGAATCACCTGCATGAAGGTCTGGCGTGGCTTGGCACCCAAGTCAGCGGACGCCTGCAGCAGCGACGGCGGCAGACGCTCCAGCGATGCCTGGATCGGCAGGATCATGAACGGCAGCCAGATATAGACGAACACCATGAAGCGCCCCAGGTGCGAGGTGCTCAAGGTGCTGCCGCCCACGCCGGGAATGCCCAGCACAAACTGCAGCACCGGCTCCAGGCCCAGGTGTTGCACGAACCATTGCGCCACGCCGCCCTTGGCCAACAACAAGGTCCAGGCATATGCCTTGACGATGTAGCTGGCCCACATCGGCATCATCACGGCGATATAGAAAAACGCCTTGGTCTTGCCCGTGGTGTAGCGCGCCATGTAGTAGGCGATGGGGAAGGCCACGATGGCACTGGCGATCGACACCACGATCGCCATGCTCAAGGTGCGCAGGATGATGTCGAAGTTCGACGGCTGGAATAGCGCGGCGAAGTTGGCCAGGGTCAGGTCCGGTGTGACCGCCATGGTGAAGTCGTCGAACGTGTAGAAGCCTTGCCACAACAGGGTCAGCAACGAACCCAGATAGATCGCGCCGAACCAGATCAACGGCGGTATCAGCAACATCGCCAGGTAGAGGTTGGGCTTGCGGTAGAGCAGGTTGGAAAGCCTGCGCATCGCCGGTTGTCGAGAAACGGCCAGGCTCATGTCACACCTCGCCTGCGCTGTCGGCCAGCGGGGTCATGGCTTCCCGTGCCCAGCGTGCGCTGATGGCCTGGCCGACCTGATAGCCGCTGCTGGTGTCCAGCCATTGGTTGTTGGCCTGGCTGATGGTTCAGGGCCTGGCCATTTTCAAGGGTCAGTTCGTAGCGTGTGGCGCTGCCCTGGTATTGGATGTCGTGCAGCAAACCGCTGACTTCCACCTCGCCGGTCCCCAGCGGGCCGTCGGCAAACCGCACGTGTTCCGGGCGGATCGAGAACGCTTGCGCACTGCCGCTCAGCAACTGGGCCAGCTCGCCGCGAATCACGTTGGAGGTGCCGACAAACTCCGCCACGAACGCGGTGGCCGGTTTCATATAGAGGTTGCGCGGGGTGTCGACCTGTTCGATGCGGCCCTTGTTGAATACCGCCACGCGGTCGGACATCGACAGTGCTTCGGTCTGGTCGTGGGTCACGAAGATAAACGTGATGCCCAATTGCCGTTGCAGCTTTTTCAGCTCGCTTTGCATCTGTTCGCGCAGCTTGAGGTCGAGGGCGCCCAACGGTTCGTCAAGCAGCAACACCCGCGGACGATTGACCAGCGCGCGGGCCAGGGCTACGCGTTGGCGTTGGCCGCCGGAGAGTTGCACCGGTTTGCGCTCGCCATAGCCGCCCAGGGCCACCATGGCCAAGGTTTCTTCGGCACGGCTCAGGCGCTCGGCCTTGCCCACGCCTTTGACTTTGAGGCCGTAGGCAACGTTGTCGCGCACGTTCATGTGAGGGAACAGCGCGTAATCCTGGAACACGGTGTTGACGTCACGCTGATAGGGCGGCAAGCCGGCGGCTTCCTCGCCATGAATACGGATCGAGCCCGCGCTCGGCTGCTCGAAGCCTGCAATCAGGCGCAGGCAAGTGGTCTTGCCCGAGCCCGACGGGCCGAGCATGGAAAAGAACTCGCCGTCCTGAATATCGATGGAAACCCGGTCAACCGCCTTCACTTCGCCGAACTGACGGGAGACATGGGTGAATTGGACTGCAAGCGTCATGGTGCGGTGCTCCGAAAAGGCGCGGACCGTCGCAGCGGCCCGGCCTGGACTTCTGAAAAAAATCTGTAAAGGCAGTGAATGTGGGAGGG
>NZ_JAFHKI010000105.1 GCF_016937615.1 Pseudomonas lactucae
ATCGAAAGATGCGGGGCATTTTTATTTGGGCAGAAATTACTTCTGCTTAACGCCTTCCAGCGAAATGTCCAGGTCGACAGTCTGCGAGGACGGGCCTGGGCCTTTGATGCCGAAGTCGGTCAGGTTAAGCGTGGTCGTGGCGTTGAAGCCGGCACGTTCGCCGCCCCATGGGTCCTTGCCTTCACCGTTGAAGGTGGCCTTGAAGACCACTGGCTTGGTCACGCCGTGGAACGTCAGGTCGCCGGTCACATCAGCGGTTTTGTCGCCGGTGGGTTTAACCGCGGTGGAGACAAACTTGGCGTCGGCAAACTTGGAAACGTTCAGGAAATCGCCGCTGGCGATGTGCTTGTCACGTTCGGCGTGGTTGGACCACAGGCTGGCGGTTTTCACGTCGACTGCGATTTTGCTGGCTTCAGGCTTGGCCGAATCCCAGCTGAAGGTGCCGTCCCAGTCCTTGAAGGTACCGTGGATGTAGCTGTAGCCCAGGTGGCTGATTTTCCAGTCGATGAAGGCGTGCTGGCCTTCCTTGTCGATCTTATAGTCAGCGGCCATTACCTGACCTGCCGACAGCAGAGCGGTACCGATTGCCAGAGCAGCAAGTGTCTTTTTCAACATGCTTTATATTCCTTGTGAGTCGAGGTTGAACATCAGGCTTTGCGCCCCAGCATTCGCGTGAGGGTCGCATCACGATCGATAAAGTGGTGTTTCAACGCGGCCACGCCGTGCAAGCCGGCGAAGACCACCAACACCCAGGCGAGGTACAAGTGCACCACACCCGCGGTGTCTGCCTGGTCCGGTAGACCGGCAACCACGGCAGGGATTTCAAACAGGCCAAACACCGGAATACCGACACCGTCGGCGGTGGAAATCAGGTAACCGGCAATCATCACGGCAAACAGGCCGATATACAGGAACGCGTGTCCAAAGGCGGCGCCGATACGGGTCATGCGGCTATAGCTGGTGAGCGGTGGCGGCGGCGGGCTGACCAGGCGCCAGACGATCCGCACCAGCATGATCGCAAACAGCGTGATACCAATGCTCTTGTGCAGATCCGGAGCGTCTTTGCGCCAGGCGCTGTAATAGTCGAGGCCGACCATCCACAGGCCCAGGGCGAACAGACCGAACACCACCAGGGCCACGCCCCAGTGCAAAACCATACTGACCCAGCCATAGCGGGCCGGCGAATTGCGTAACTGCATGTACTTAATCCCGTAAGAGCTGCGCCCAAGACTAGCGATTTACCTATCGAATTAAAGCGAAAAATTTCGCTTTGAAATATCGAGAAATACGATCTTGAGGGTATGAAGCGTAAATTAACCAAGGATTAAGCACTATCCGGAAGAAACGTGACAGACCGTCCTGCGTTTACCGCCAATTCATGCGTAATGGGTTGTGGCACAGGCGCCCATTGCATAGGCTTGCGCGATTGTTTCACCTGCACCACTCGCAGGACCGCTTCGAGGAGATCACCGATGGGCTTGAACAACCAGTGGATGCAACGCGACCTCGCGGTGCTGTGGCATCCCTGTACCCAGATGAAAGACCACCAGCAACTGCCGCTGATACCGATCAAACGCGGCGAAGGCGTGTGGCTGGAAGACTTCGAAGGCAAGCGCTACCTCGATGCCGTCAGCTCCTGGTGGGTCAACGTATTCGGCCACGCCAACCCGCGTATCAACCAGCGCATCAAAGACCAGGTCGACCAACTGGAACACGTGATCCTGGCCGGGTTCAGCCATCAGCCGGTGATCGAACTGTCCGAGCGCCTGGTGGCGATGACGCCCGAGGGGCTGACCCGCTGCTTCTACGCCGACAACGGCTCGTCGTGCATCGAAGTGGCGCTGAAGATGAGCTTCCACTACTGGCTCAACCGCGGCCTGCCGAACAAAAAGCGCTTCGTCACCCTCACCAACAGCTACCACGGCGAAACCATCGCGGCGATGTCGGTGGGCGATGTACCGTTGTTTACCGAGACTTACAAAGCGCTGCTGCTCGACACCCTCAAAGTGCCGAGCCCTGATTGCTACTTGCGCCCCGAAGGCGTGAGCTGGGAGGAACACTCACGCACCCTGTTCCAGGCCATGGAACAAACCCTGGCGCAGCACCACGACAGCGTCGCCGCGGTGATCGTCGAACCTCTGATCCAGGGCGCCGGCGGCATGCGCATGTATCACCCGGTGTACCTCAAGCTGCTGCGCGAAGCCTGCGACCGCTACGGTGTGCACCTGATCCATGACGAAATCGCCGTAGGCTTCGGCCGCACCGGCAGCATGTTCGCTTGTGAACAGGCCGGCATCCGCCCGGACTTCCTGTGCCTGTCCAAGGCTCTGACGGGCGGTTACCTGCCACTGGCGGCGGTGGTCACCACCGATGATGTCTACGACGCGTTCTACGACGACTACCCGACCTTGCGCGCTTTCCTGCACTCTCACAGCTACACCGGCAATCCGCTGGCGTGCGCGGCGGCCCTGGCGACCCTGGATATTTTCGAAGAAGACAACGTCATCGAAAACAACAAGGCACTGGCCCAGCGCATGGCCACGGCCACCGCACACCTGGCCGATCATCCGCATGTGTCGGAAGTCCGCCAGACCGGTATGGTTTTAGCCATTGAAATGGTCCAGGACAAAGCCACCAAGACCGCCTACCCATGGCAGGAACGCCGTGGCCTGAAAGTGTTCGAGCATGCCCTTGAACGCGGTGCGCTGTTGCGGCCGTTGGGCAGCGTGGTGTATTTCCTGCCGCCCTATGTGATAACGCCGGAGCAGATCGACTTCCTTGCCGAAGTCGCGAGTGAAGGCATCGATATCGCGACCAACAGCAAGGTCAGCGTTGCCGTGCCAAAAGACTTCCACCCCGGCTTCCGCGATCCGGGCTAAACACCCCACCCCTTGTAGGAGCCGGCTTCTGTGGCGAGGCAGCTTGCTCCCGCTGGGGTGCGAAGCGCTCCCAAAAGCTGGCGACTGCTACGCAGTCGGACGGGAGCAAGCTCCCTCGCCACAGTAAACTCGCTCTTACACAAAATTTTCCAGAGAACAGAAATGAGACTGTCCCGTTTTTTCACCGACACCCCGCTGAGCCTCGGCGACCATGAGTTGCCCGAAGCCCAGGCGCATTACATCAGCCGCGTGCTGCGCATGGGCGAAGGTGACGCCGTGCAATTGTTCGACGGTTCCGGCCAGGAGTTCCTGGGCACTCTGCTGGAGGTCGGTAAAAAACGCGTCACCGTGCAACTTACGCAGCACTTCGCCGGCCAGGCCGAATCGCCGCTGCACATCCACCTCGGCCAGGGCCTGTCCCGGGGTGAGCGCATGGATTGGGCGATCCAGAAAGCCACGGAGTTGGGCGTCAATGCGATCACGCCGATTTTCAGCGAGCGCTGCGAAGTGCGCCTCAAGGACGAACGCGCCGACAAACGCCTGCTGCACTGGCGCCAGGTGGCGATCAGCGCGTGCGAGCAATGCGGGCGTTCGACGGTGCCTGTCATTCACCCACCGCTATTGCTGGCCGACTGGCTGAAGCAGACCGAGGCCGACCTCAAGCTGGTGCTGCACCCGGTGGCTGAGCCGATGGTCAGTCATGCCAAGCCTGCGAGCCTGGCGTTTTTAATCGGTCCAGAGGGTGGGTTGACCGACAACGAAGTCGAAACCGCCCAAGGCGCCGGCTACCACGCCGCTCGCCTCGGCCCGCGGGTGTTGCGCACCGAGACCGCACCGGTAGTCGCCTTGGCCGTCGCCCAACAACTATGGGGCGACTTCTAACCCCTTTGCAAACCCATATTGATCGGGTTACCACTTCTTACTCCACCGGATCACTGACCGGCTTGGCAATAATTGCCTTCAACTCGCTGGTCATCGGGAATTCCAGGTTCAACCCCTTGGGCGGAATCGGCTGTTCAAACCAGCGTTGGTAAATCCCGTTGATCTCACCGCTGCGGTACAGGTCAGCGAGGGCCTCGTTGACCACCGCGAGAAACTGCGGGTCGTCCTTGCGCACCATGCAGCTGTAGATCTCGCGCGACTGCTCCTCGCCCACCACCACCCAGTGGTGCGGGTCCTTGGCCTTGGCGCGCTCGCCGTAGAGCAACGCATCGTCCATATAGAACGCCACCGCGCGGCCAGTCTCCAGCATCTTGAACGCTTCGCCATGGTCCTTGGCGCTGATCACAAACATATTGGCCTTGTGCTCGGCGTTGTAGCTCTTGAGGAAACGTTCGTTGGTGGTCCCGGCGGTGGTCACCACGTTCTTGCCCTGGAGGTCGGCAAAGCCTTTGATGCCGCTGTCTTTAGCCGTCAACAACTGGCCTTTCACATAAATAAACCCGTAGGAAAACGCCACCTGCTTCTGCCGCTCCGCAGTCACGCCGGTGGAACCGCATTCCAGGTCGACGGTACCGTTCTGCACCAGCGGGATACGGGTCTGGGAGGTCACCAGGTTGTATTGCACATTAAGGTTCGCGACCCCGGTTTTCTGCTGGATACGCTCGACAATCCTGCTCGCCAGGTCCACCGAATACCCCATGGGTTTGCCGCTGCTATCGCCCACATAGGAAAACGGCACCGATGCATCGCGATAGCCCAGGGTGATGGATTTGGCATTGGCGATCTTGCTCAACGTACCGTCCAGAGCCGGTTCATTCGCATGTACCTGCGCGCCCAGCAAAAGTCCCAGGGTGCAGCCAGTCAACAGGATCTTTTTCATTGTTATTCTCCGTGGCTCTGTGAAGTTATTTACGTACGGCAATCACGCTGATTTCCACCAGCACGCTGGGCCGCGCCAGCTCGGCTTGCAGGGTGGTGCGTGTGGGCGCCATCCCCGGTGTCAGCCATGCGGACCACTCTTCGTTCATCGGCGCGAAACCGCTGCCGATGTCCTTCAGATAAATGGTCGCATTGAGCAGGTGATCCTTGTCGCTGCCCGCCTCGGCCAGCAGTGCATCGATCTTGGCCAGCACTTCGCGGGTCTGGGTCGATACGTCCTGGCCTTCGCCCGGCACCTGGCCCGACAGGAACACCAGGTCCTTGAAGGTGACGGCACCGCTGAGACGTTCATTGCTGCTGATTCGGGTAATGCTCATGGATGCATCCTCAAGCCGCGCAGGGCGTCAGGCCCTGCATATCAATGGAAGGATTGCGCTGGCCGATCAGTTCGGCGAGCAACTGGCCGCTGCCGCAGGCCAGGGTAAAACCCAAGGCGCCGTGGCCGAGGTTCAGCCACAGGTTGCGATATTGGCTGGCGCCGATCAGCGGCACACCGGTCGGGGTGGCCGGGCGCATACCGGCCCATTCCAGCGCATGGTCATAGTCACCAGCCGTAGGAAATGTCTCTAGAGCCTGACGCTTGATCAGCGCCAGGCGCTTGGGCTCAAGGCCGGCGTCGAAGCCGACGATATCCACCATGGCCGCGATCCGCAGCTGTTCACCGATGCGCGCGTAAACGATCTTGCGGTCGTAGTCGGTGATGCTCACGCTCGGCGCCTGGTGCTGCGCGCCGATCGGCACGCTCAGGCTGTAGCCCTTGAGCGGGTACAGCGGCAGCGCCAGGCCCGGCAAGCGCAGTTCGGCGCTGCGATGCCCCGCCGCCAATACCAGGTGCTCGACCGGCATCACCTCGTCGCCCAGCTCGATGGCCTGCACCCCCCCCTCAGCATGGCGAATGCCGGTCACTTTGCGCCCCAGCACAAAGCGACAGCGCCCGGACGCCTCAAGCCGCGCCGCCAAACGCTGGCAGAAGGCATGGCAATCGGCGACTTCCTCGTTTGGCGTGTAGATCCCGCCGACAAACCCACCGCCTGCCAACGCCGGCTCCAGGCGTGCGCAATCGGCAGCCGACAGCACTTGCTGCTGCAGAATATCGGTGACTTTGCTGCGTGCATGTTCAAAGCTGCCGGCATTGCGAAAGGTCACCAGCTTGCCGTTGCGTCGCCAGTCAAAGCCGTCCAGGCAGTCGTCCTCGCGCCATTGCTGCAAAGTGCTTTGGCTCAGGGACGCCAGGCGCAGCAAATGGGCCGCATTGCGCTGGTTCACTGAACCGCGACAGGCGGCAATGAAGGCCGCCATCCAACGCCATTGCTGCGGGTCGAGCCGTGGACGCAGCTTCAAGGGCGAATCACCGCGCAGCAGCCAGCCAAGCGCTTGCAGCGGCACGCCGGCATCCGCCAACGGCGCGACATAGCGGTAGGACAGCTGCCCGCCATTGGCGAAGCTGGTTTCGCTGCCCAGCGTGTCGCGTGCATCGATCACCGTCAC
Organism: Pseudomonas lactucae; assembly: GCF_016937615.1. Lineage (GTDB taxonomy): Bacteria > Pseudomonadota > Gammaproteobacteria > Pseudomonadales > Pseudomonadaceae > Aquipseudomonas > Aquipseudomonas lactucae. Next base: position 6,249 of record NZ_JAFHKI010000105.1, read on the forward strand.
CTCATGGCCGGCCCGCACCAACGCATACGCACTGGCCAAGCCGATAACCCCACCACCGATGATACAAACCTGCCTGGCCATCCCAGCCCCCAGCCGTTGATTGAAGAGAGGCCAAGCGTAGGCCCAGATGACAGGACACCGACAATCAATAAAGATGGGCCACCTATAAACAAAGGTTATGGACTCGCCATGCGCTTGCGTCATATCGAAATCTTCCAGGCCATCCGCCAGACCGGCTCCGTCAGCGCGGCCGCGCAGTTGCTGCACGTGTCGCAACCGGCGGTGACCAAGGTGCTGCAGCACGCCGAGTTGCAACTGGGCTTCCCGTTGTTTTTGCGCGTGCGTGGCAAATTGCAGCCCACCCCGGAAGCCCTGGCACTGGAAAGCGAAGTGGAGAAAGTCACCGCGAGCCTGCAAGGCGTGCGGCGCCTGGCCAAGAGCTTGCGCCGCGCACCGGGGCAAAGTGTGCGTATTGGGGCGACCCCGGCGTTGGCCTTGTCGCTGCTGCCGCCGGCGATTCTGGAATGGAAACGCAATTACCCGGACATGGCCTGCGAGCTGTCCAGCGACCACAGCCGCGAGCTGGTGCAAAAACTGTTGATGCGCGAAATCGATCTGGCGCTGACGCTCAACTTCTCCGGGCATCCGGGGCTCACCACCCAAACACTGGCCAACGGCGTGCTCGTAGCGTTGGCTTCGAAAGGTTATTGGCCGGACACCGAACTGCATCTGCCCTTGCCATTGGCCGACCTGGCCGGGGCAGCGCTGATTGGCCTGTCCAGCGCCGACCCACTGGCGGCAAAACTCGACAGCTACCTGGAGAGCGTCGATCCGCCGCCGCGCGTGACGATCTCCGTGCAAACCTACTCGCTGGCCCGTGCGATGGTGGAGTCCGGTGCGGGCTTAACGGTGATCGATCCGTTCACCGCGTCGGGTGCCTCGTTGGCTACCACCTGCATCCGCCCGCTCACCCCACCGCTGCCGATTACGCTGTATGCCCTGACCCGCGCCAACGAGCCGCCGCCACATATGCTGGCCAAGTTGCTGGAGATATTCGGCAAGCGGGCGTGTGAATTATTGGAGCGCCTCTAAGGACAACGCCCCTCCCACACTCATAGCACGTAATGCATGATCGCCACAAAATGCAGCAGGCTGCCGCCGATCACAAACAGATGCCAGATCCCATGGGAATGCCGCAGGCGATCCTCCAGGGCAAAAAAAATGATGCCGACGGTGTACAACACCCCACCCGCCGCCAGCCACGTGAACCCTGCCATACCCAGCCCGGCGATCAGCGGCTTGACCGCCACCAGCACGATCCAGCCCATCACCGCGTAGATCACGATGGAGAGAATCCGCGCCTCGGAGCGCGGCTTGATCTCCTGCAAGATACCGATCACCGCCAGCCCCCACACGATGCCGAACAGCGTCCAGCCCCACGGGCCGCGCAGTGTCACCAGGCAAAACGGTGTGTAACTGCCGGCGATCAACAGGTAGATCGAAAAGTGGTCGACCTTCTGCATGATCTCTTTTCGCCGCCCGCGCACGCTGTGATACACAGTCGACGCGCTGTACAGCACCATCAATGTAAAACCATAGATCGCCACGCTGACGATCTTCCAGGGGCTGCCATCCAGGCTCGCCACCACCAGCATCCAAACGGCGCCGATACACGCCGCGACTGCACCGAGCAAATGGCTCCAGGCGTTGAAGCGTTCCCCGTGATACATGTGTCACTGACCTCCTGTAACCGTTGACGGCTGGCGGCAAGCCTCCAGCCTTGCGCATCAGAGTGCAAGCGCCGTGTGACGTTCCGGCGACGCCGCACGCTTTTGCGGGCACAATCGAAGGCATTCGAACAAGAGCCCACGGCCATGCTGATCGACGAAGAATTCACCCTCAAAAAGCTCGAAATCTTCCTGGCGTTCATGCGCACCGGCAACCTGGCCCGCGCCGCCGCCGAGCTGCAGACCAGCAATGTCAGTGTGCATCGCGCCATTCATTCGCTGGAAAATGCTCTGCGCTGCCCGCTGTTCAAGCACGAAGGGCGCAACCTCACCCCGCTGGAAAGCGCCTACGTACTTGAAGAACGCGCGCAGAAACTGGTGGCCGATGTGGTCGACAGCGTGCGCCTCACGCGCGAAGCCGCTGGCTTCTCCGCCGAGCGCTTCAAGCTCGGCTCGCTGTATTCGCTGACGGTCAAGACCGTGCCGCAACTGATCATGGGCCTGAAGATCCGCCGCAGCGAACTCAACATCGACCTGATCCTGGGCTCCAACTTCGACCTGCTCTACAAACTCAAGAACATGGAAGTCGACGCGATCCTGATCTCCCTCGACGAACACGCCAACGACCCCGATTGCGAACAGATCGCGCTGTTCTCCGATGACATCTTCCTCGCCACCCCGGCCGACTCGCCCTTTGACCGCACCCGGGAAATCGACCTGGCGGACGTGCGCGACGCCACCTTCATCACCCTCACTCAAGGCTTCGCCACCCATCAGGACGGCAACCGGGTGTTCAAGCAGGCGGGGTTCGAGCCGAAGGTAGCGATGCAGGTCAACGACATCTTCACGCTGTTGAGCATGGTCAGTTCGGGAGTGGGTTATGCGCTGCTGCCGGGGCGGATTGCGGCGGTGTATGAGAACCGCGTGAAGCTGATACCGCTGCAAGCCAGGTATCGGTTGCAGCAGCATATTGGTGTGGTGTTCTTGAAGGCCAAGGAGCGGGACCCGAACTTGCTGGCGTTGCTGGCGGAGTGTCGGATGTATGCCAATCGGCAGGTGCCAGCCTGACACTCCGCCATCGGGGGCAAGCCCCCTCCCACATTTGAAATGCGGTCAAAATGTGGGAGGGGGCTTGCCCCCGATAGCGCCAGACCAGACAGCGCAAATCCTGAATTAGCCGACCAGACCACGCACAATGAAGTACAACAACGAAGGCCCCAGCAAACACCCAAGCCCGGTGTGAAACGTCGCGGTCAACGCACCATACGGCACCAGGCGCCGATCCGTCGCCGCCAGGCCCGCAGTCACCCCACTCACCGTGCCGGCCAACCCACCGAACACCATCGCCGAACGCGGGTTATCCAGCCCCATCCAGCGCGCCGCCACAGGTGTGCCGACCATCACCAGAATCGCCTTGATCAACCCGGTGGCAATCGACAGCGCCATTACATCGGAGGTCGCGCCAATCGCCGCGCCGGTGACCGGGCCGACGATATAGGTCACGGCGCCAGCGCCGATGGTGGTCATGCTGATCGCATCGCGATAACCAAAGGCCCAGGCCATGCTCGCGCCGACGATAAACGGCAGAATCGTGCCCAGCAGCAAGGCGATCACACCGATCATCCCGGCTTTGCGCGCTTCGGTAGCTTGCACCTCGAACGCGGTGGCAACGATGGCGAAGTCGCGCAGCATCGCGCCGCCCATCAGGCCGATGCCAGAGAACAGCGCCAGGTCGGCCAAGCCTTTTTGCCCACCGGTAATCGTGCCGCCGACCCAGGCCAGGACCAGCCCAATCACGATGGCAATCGCCGAGCCGTGAATGCGCCCGAAGGTCAGGCGCTTGGACAGCACCACGGACACCCACATCACCACGCCCACGAAGGCAAAGGCGGTGATCAAACCATTATGTTCCAGGCCTTTTTCGATGAGATCCCACATATCAGCGGCCTCCCACGACAGGTGTCGGCGTGATCAGCGGCTCTTCATCGGGCAACGGTTCGCCTTTATGCGTGCGGCTGATCAAGGCAATGGTACAACCACACAGCACCACCGAACCGATGGCCGCGAGTACCGCGACCGGGCCGCCGTGCAGGGCGGTAACGACGTTCTGTTGCGCGGCCATTGCCACGACAACGGGGATATACATGGCGCCCCAGAAGCCGACGCCCATTTCGCAATCCCTGGTCATGCCGCCGCGCTTTTGCATCCACAGGCGGGCGCAGATCAGCAGGATCATCGCGATGCCCACCCCGCCCACGTTGGATTTGACGCCCAGCAACACGCCGAGCATGTCGCCCATGATCACGCCCGCGAGCGTGCAGATCGCCAGCAGTGCCACACCGTAAATAATCATTGTTGTTGTCCTCAAAGTGCTCGATCGACATTGTTGTTTTTGTACTTCGACAGCCTTGGGTGGTGCTTTATCGGTGGCGGCGCTCCTCCTCTTGCAGCAGGGCCTGCAAGGTGTCCAGGCGTGCGCCTTCACAGGCGATCACCGTGCCTTGCTCAAAGACACGCCGTGACAGACCGGTGAGCACGGCGCCCGGGGGCAGTTCGATTTGCAGGCGCACCCCGCGCTCGTAGGCGCTTTGCGCGGTGCCGCGCCAGTCGACGACGCGGCACATGTTGAAGGCCAGATCGTCGCGCAGTTGCTCAGGATTGTGGATCGGCCGCGCACGGGTGCTGCTCAGGTAGGTAATGCGCGGCGTCTTGAGCGGGACAAAGGCTTGCGCCAATGCCTGGGCCGGTTGCTCCAGCAGCGCGCAATGAGACGGCACGCTCACGGCCAGGCGCCTGGCAACACCATTGCCTTGGATGCGTTGGGCGACAAGCTTCATCGCGGCGTCGCTGCCGGCGATCACCGTCTGGTTGTCGGCATTGATATTGGCCAGGTACACCGGGGTGTCGGGGCTGTGGATGTCGGCCAGCAGGGTTTCGACGGTGGATAACTGCGGGCCGATGATCGCGGTCATGCCGTAGCCCTGTGGATAAGCCTGTTGCATCAGCTCACCACGCAAGGCGACCAGCCGCACGGCATCGGCGAACGCCAATGCGCCGGCAATCACCGCTGCCGGGTAGGCGCCAATGGACAAGCCCGCCACATAATCCGGTGTGTGGCGCAACAGACGTGCATGGGCTACGCCGGCGATCAATAGGCACAGTTGAACGGCGCGTGTCGACTCAAGGGCCTTCGCGTGATCGAGTAAGCGAACGTCTTCGCCCAGGGCGGCGCTGGCTTCATCCAGTACTTCGGCAGACAACGACTGGAGCATGCCCGGCCGTTGCGCACCTTGCCCTGGGAATACCAGCAGGCTGCTCATGCCACAGCCTGCCAAGGGTCGAGCACCAGGTGCGCACCGCTGGCGGTCTTGAGCAACACCCGCCGTGATGGACCGGCCCATTCGCGCAAGGCGACCGCGCCAAAAGGGGTTTGCAGTTGCAGGTCGACGGGGCACACGGCTGTGTTCACCTTCGCCAGCAGGTCACGAGCCTGATCGCGCGCCAGCGGATCGGGCGTGCGCAGAATCAAATCCAGGTCGCTCAGGGCATGCAGCGCTTCGATGCCGGTGGCCAACTCAAAACCGGCACTGCCACTGACGCCCCAGTTGGCCTGCGCCAGCATCGGCCGCAGTTGCTGCAGTGCCTGCAACGCGGGTAAATCCCGGGGTGAGATCACACCGCACAGCGCTTCGGGCACCACCCGCCGACGCACGGCTGCAATCGGCATCTGCGCGGCAAAGCGCTGCTCACGCAAACGCCCGCGCACGCCGACCGCCACCTGGTCCGGCTCGGCGAGGGCGCGGCGCACCACTACTGGATGGCCGGCGCTGATCGCATCCACCGCCCAGGCCGGTGCATCGGCGGGCAGGTGCGCCGGGGTCATGCCCCAGAGCAAGTCATGGGCGTTCACCATTGCTCCCGCAACAGCTGGCGTACGTGGCTGGAAGCGGCGCGGTTAGTGGCGCCGAGGCGGCCGCTCAGGTCTGCGCTAGCCACGTCCTTGATGGCACTGACCAGACACTCACGCACCCGCGCCAGATCGTCCGCCGTGGGCTGTTCGATCTGGCTGACCGACAAGGTCTCCCACAACAAGCCGAGGCTGGCGAAGCTGTCGATGTCATACGCCATCGGCGGCACGCTGGCGGCCAGGGCTTCGAGCTCTTCAACACTGCGCAGGGTCACCCGTGCGGCTGAGGCCTTGCCCATGGCGTGCACCATCACGCCGGGGTCGCGCAGGGCGATCAGGCGGTTGGCCTGGTAGCCGTGGGCGAGAAACGCACCGGACATGGCCTTGCCCACCAACAACGCGATCACCGGATGCCCGGCCAAACGGGCGCGGGCGTAGGCATCGGCGGCGGCGGCCAGGGCTTGATGGATACCGAGGGCTTCTTCGCGACGGCCATAGGCTTGGCTCGGCACATCGACGATGGCGATGATGGGGCGTTTGTCGCCGCGAGCGATGGCTTCATCCACGGCTTTGGCCAAGCCCCAACCTTCGAGCAAACCGACTTCGCCGCCGCGCGCACGGGGGAAACGATTCTGTGCGTCGGTGACCACGGCAATGAAGCGCACTGCCTGCTCACCCAACACACCGTCGGCCGCTTTCAATGAACCGGGCAGACCGGCGACGGCTGCGGCACCGGCGCTCAACGCGTTGAACCACTGCAACCCTCTCATGAGCGTTCTCCCTGATACAGATCGCGAACCGTCGCCGGGTCGATTTGCGCCGTGGTGTCCAGCTCGGCCAAACGCGCCAGGTAAAAATCGGCTTGCCGACTGCGTTGTTGCGCGGGCAAGCCTGCGTGCAGCAACGCGGTGACGGTCTGTTGGACCTGCGCCACATCGTCCGCCACATAGCGATCGGCCAGGCCGCTGTTAAAACGCTGTTCGCCGCCGGTGAGGCTCCAGATGAACGGCCGGTCGCGCGAATCGTATTCGTCCAACCCGGCCTCCTGCTCGATCACCTGCGGACCATTCAGGCCCAGGCGGGCTTCGCGGGTCACCACCAGATAGCTGCACAACCCGGCGGCGATGGACATACCGCCAAAGCACCCGACACTGCCCGCCACCACACCAATCACCGGCTGATACTGGCGCAGGTCGACAATCGCCGCGTGGATATCGGCAATCGCGGCCAGGCCCAGGTTGGCTTCCTGCAAGCGCACGCCACCGGTTTCCAGCAGCAGCACGGCGCGAGTCGGGATGCCCTTGCGGTTGTCTTCGGCGGCCAGTTCCAGCGCCCCGGCGATTTTTGCGCCGCCGACTTCACCGAGGCTGCCGCCCTGGAAGTTGCCTTCGATGGCCGCGATCACCACCGGCAAACCGTCGACGCGGCCTTTGGCGATGATCACGCCGTCATCAGCCTGGGGCACCACACCTTGACGGCCCAGCCAGGGCGACATGACGCGCTGGAACGGGTCGATCAGCTCACGGTAGGAGCCGGCGTCCAGCAACGCCTTGGCTCGCTGGCGCGCACCGAGCTCGACAAAGCTGTGTTGGGTGAGCAAGTCAGTCATGGCCGATCTCCTCGAAACCCTGCTCCAGGCGCAGACGCACCACGCCGGGGGTTGCACCAAAATCGTGAATATCAATATTCAAGGCCGGTGGCCTGTGTTCCTGGAAGATCCGTTCGAACAGGTGCTGCCAGCGTTGCTGCGCGCCATTGACCGAGGTCTGCACCTGGATCCTCAGCGTGCCGGACGTGCCTGGTTCCAGCAGCACTTCCAGGTCGCCCGAGCCGACGCAACCCACCAGCGCACGGCCTGTTGGCGGCTGCCCGGCGGGGAATTCAAAGGATAAGGTTTCCATCACAACACTCCGTCGAGGCGGTCGATAAACAGGCAGGCGGCCAACAGGTCGGCGGCGCCACCGGGGGAGGCATTCAGGGCCAAGAGTTGGTTGTCCAGTTCGTGCAGACTGCGGCGCCCGGCCAGAGTCGCGCTGCCGCCGGCGTCGAGCACCGCTTGGGCGCCGTGTTGCATGGCTTGCAGGCCTTCGGTGCCGGCGCGGTAGAGCACGCAGGTGTCGGCCAGTTCGGTCATGATCGCCAGCAAAGCGTCGAGGCGAGCGTTCTGTTCACCGGCGTTTTGGCGGCGGCTCCTGCGCAGTTGCGGCAGGCCGCGCTGCGTCACGGAAGGGAAGCCCAGTTGCGCTTCTTCACGGGCACCGCGTGCGCCGTAACGTTGCGCGACCTGGGCGCCGTGGCTCATCGGTTGAGGCGCATAACGGTCGTTGAGCAGGGCTAATCTGGCCGCATTCCGCGTTATGGCGCGCGGTTCCAGGGCGGCCGATGCGGTCAGCAAGCCAAGCGCCCAGATCGCGCCGCGATGGGTGTTCACGCCTTGGGTAGTGGCGAGCATCGCCTGTTCGCCTTCACGACCGATGCGGCCGAGGGCTTCGCGCAGCGGCAAGCCGACTTCGCCAATATCGATAGCCGCCTCGGCCATGTCCTTGAACATCGGCCACAGCGACAGCGCCGAGGCGTGCATCAGCCCCAGATGCAAATCGTTGTGGGCGCCATTGCCGCGCCGGTCCACCAGGGCGGGTTTGGGCGACAGGTCGGCCTCGTCTATCAGCGCATCGACGGCCATATCCGCCAGGCGTTCGGCGAGGCTCAGTTCATGCAGTTTGAGGGCGCGCATTTACCAGCTCCTGAATTTGGCGGGCGGGTTGTACAAACCACCGGACCACTCCACCAGGTCGGCCACGCTCTTGGCGGCCAGCAACTCGCGGGTGGCATCGGTGCGGCGAATGCCCAGGTCTTCGGGCAAGGCGATCAAGCCTTCGCGGCGCATGCGCGCGGTGTCCTTGGGGTTGTGGCGCAGGCCAATGGCGGTGACCCCGGCGACGGCGGCGATCATCGCCTGGCGCTCTTCCAGGGAGCGGGCCTTGTACAGGTAGGCGATGCCTTCTTCGGTAAGCAGGTGGGTGACGTCGTCGCCGTAAATCATGATCGGCGCCAGCGGCATGCGCTTTTGCGCGCCACTTCGACCGCATCCAGGGTGTCGACGAAGGTGGGCTTGCCGCCTTCCTGGAAGGTCTCAACCATCTGCACCACGAGCTTTTTGCCACGTTCGAGCAAGGCATCGGGCGCATCGTCGTGGCGCATGTCCAGCCAGGCCGGCGTGCTGTGGCGACGGCGCGCGGGTCGTGCCCCATGTTCGGCGCCCCGCCAAAGCCGGCAAGGCGGCCACGGGTCACGGTGCTGGAATGGCCGTCGCCATCGACTTGCAGGGTGGCGCCGATAAACAAGTCCACCGCGTACTGACCGGCCAGTTGGCAGACCATGCGGTTGGAGCGCATCGAGCCGTCGCGGCCGGTAAAGAACACATCCGGGCGCGCGGCGATGTAATTCTCCATGCCCAACTCGGTGCCGAAGCAATGCACGCTTTGCACCCAACCGCTTTCAATCGCCGGGATCAGCGTAGGGTGCGGGTTGAGGGTCCAGTTGCGGCAAATTTTGCCCTTCAGGCCCAGGGATTCGCCGTAGGTGGGCAGGATCAACTCGATGGCGGCGGTGTTGAAACCGATGCCGTGGTTGAGCGACTGCACGTTGTGTTTTTCGTAGATGCCACGGATCGCCATCATCGCCATCAGCACATGCACCGGCTTGATATGGCGTGGGTCGCGGGTGAACAGCGGTTCGATGTAGAACGGTTTGTCGGCCACCACCACAAAATCCACCCAGCTGGCCGGGATGTCCACGCGAGGCAAGTCGCTGACGTCGTCCACCAACTGGTTGACCTGCACGATGACGATGCCATCGCTGAAGGCGGCGGGTTCGATCAACGCCGGCGTGTCTTCGGTGCTGGCGCCGGTGTAGATATTGCCGGCACGGTCGGCCATGAAACCGGCCGAGAGCACGACGTTGGGGATCAAGTCCACGACCAGGCGGGCATAGAGTTCGATGTAGGTGTGAATCGCGCCGATTTCCAGCAGGCCGTCTTCCAGCAACTGGCTGATGCGCAGGGATTGGGTGCCAGCAAAGGAAAAGTCCAGCTTGCGGGCGATGCCTTTTTCGAACAGGTCCAAGTGCTCGGAGCGGCCAACGCTGGGCATGATCATGTGCAAATCGTGGAGCTTGGCCGGGTCGGCCTTGGCCAGGGAGCGTGAGAGGAAATCGGCTTGCTTCTGGTTGTTGCCCTCCAGCACCACACGGTCGCCGGGAAGGATCAGCGCCTCAAGCGCTTCGACGATCCTGTCGCTGGGCAATACCGCCCCGTCTGCGTACTTTTTGACCAGCCCGAGCCGCCGCTGCTTCTCGTCGCGCCGCCGCGTCCAGCGCGAGTCGGGGATAGTTATTGTTGTCATGGTCGCTCCACGGGGTTTGCTGTCGTGGGGCTTACCTTAGGAGTGATTCAGGGAGCCATCAATCAAGCTCAGTAGCAGACCGTTACGCCTGGAGTAACGAAGAACGAATTGTGGGAGGG